>WTGY01000101.1 GCA_011523365.1 Caldilineaceae bacterium | reverse complement strand
GCGGAGCCCCCGCACAAGGGAGGGCCGAATAGGCCCGACCGCCCATAACTGCAGTGGTCAGTGGTTAGTGGTCAGAGGGGTCGCTTCCCCTGCCCCTGTGTTGATAGCGGAATGGTAATGGCTCAGTAGTTGCCTGAGGGACATTTCTCCTTAGCAGGAAACCGGACTGAATCCCTTATCAAGAAGGCAGTTGTCCAGCTCTTGTTTCGCCCTGGCGGCGTAGGCTGCGTAGCGTTGACGCTTGTTGCGGACGCGCTCAGGGAGAGGAGGCAGGAGGCCCATGTTTGCCTTCATGGGTTGAAAGTCGTCGGGCGAGGCGTGGGTGATGTAGTGGAAGAGGGCGCCGGACATGGCGGCGCGGGGCAGTTGCAGTGGGGACTGGTCCGTCAGCAAACGCGCCATATTGATGCCGGCGAGGAGGCCTCCCAGCGCGCTGCCGACATAGCCTTCGGTACCGGTAATCTGGCCGGCAAAGAAGAGATCGTCTCTTTCTTTGAATTGAAGTGTGGGACGCAGAAGCGTTGGGCTGTTTATGAACGTATTGCGGTGCATCTGACCGAGTCGCACGAACTCGGCGTCCTGCAGGCCCGGAATCATTCGCAGAATTTCAGCTTGTGCACCCCACTTAACGTTGGTCTGGAAGCCGACTAGGTTATAGAGGGTGCCGGCGACATTATCCTGCCGGAGTTGAACGACGGCGAAAGGGCGCTTTCCGCTTTTGGGGTCGTGCAGACCCACCGGCCGCATCGGTCCAAAGGCAAGGGCGTCCTTCCCCCTCTGGGCCAGCGCCTCGATCGGCATGCAGCCTTCGAAGTAGCGCTCGAGCTCCTTATCGGCGCCCGAAAGTTCGAGCCTGGGGGCAGCCAGCAGGGCGTCGACAAAGGCCTCGTATTCTGCCTGATCGAGTGGGCAGTTCAGATAGTCGCCATCGTCGGTACCTTCGCTGCCGGCCTTGTCCCAGCGGTTGCGGCGAAAGGCGATCGTAGTGTCGATGCTCTCCGACGTGACGATTGGGGCCATGGCATCGTAAAAGTAGAGATAAGGGCCGGTGAGGGACTGGACGGCGCGGGTTAAAGCGTCGCTGGTCAGCGGGCCTGTGGCGAGAATCGTAGGGCCTTGGGGGATGGCGGTCACTTCCTGGCGGAGGAGTTCGATGCGCGGGTGGGCAGCGATGCGGCCGGTGATCTCGTCGGCGAACTCATCGCGGCCGACGGCGAGGGCCTGTCCGGCGGGCAAAGCGTGTTTGAAGGCGGTGCGGATCACGAAGCTGCCCAGATGCAGCATTTCGTTTTTGAGAATGCCGAGGGCGCGGTCGGGCAGTGTGCTGCCCATGGAGTTCGAGCAGACCAGCTCAGCCAGACGGTCGGTGACGTGGGCGGGTGTTTGCCGCACGGGACGCATTTCATAGAGACGGACGGAGAATCCCCGTTGCGCCAGCTGCCAGGCCGCTTCGGTGCCGGCCAGTCCACCTCCTACCACTGTAACTGTCTTGCTCATTTTTCGCTCTGGTTGGATAATGAAACGCTGTTCAGCAAGGGACTGCCGGGAGTCGATGCGGAGCGGCCGCAGTGGACCCGGATCGTGCTGCGCTGGAGAAAATCCGGCATGGGCGACCCCTGTCGCAGCATTGTGCAAGTTTACCACCAACGAGCAAGGCGCCAAAGAAATTCATGATGAACGCAGTCGACTTGATCACCAAGAAGCGTGACGGCGGCGAGCACAGCGCCGACGAGTTGGAATTCCTGATGCGGGGCATCGTTCAGGAGACGATCCCCGAATACCAGATAGCGGCCTGGGCAATGGCTGTCTACTTTCGAGGTATGACGGCTGCAGAGTCGACAGCGCTTACGCTGGCAATGGCCGGAAGCGGAGAGACGCTCGATCTGCGCGAACTGGCGGGGTCGGGAAAGCTGATCGTGGACAAACATTCCAGCGGCGGTGTCGGCGACAAGACTACCTTGACGGTGGGGCCGATCGTAGCGGCGTGCGGGTTACCGGTAGGCAAGATGAGCGGTCGCGGGCTCAGTTTTTCCGGGGGCACGATCGACAAGCTGGAGGGTATTCCCGGCTGGGGCGCTAGTCTGAGTACGGCACAGTTTCGCCGCCAGCTCAGGGAGGTGGGACTGGTCGTGGCAGCCCAGACGGCTACGCTGGCGCCGGCGGACCAGATGCTGTATGCGTTGCGGGATGTCACAGGCACGGTGCCGAGTTTGCCTCTCATCGCGGGCAGTATCATGAGCAAGAAGCTGGCCGCGGGGGCCGATGCCATCGTACTGGACGTGAAGTGCGGCAGGGGGGCCTTCATGGAGTCGCCGGCGGAGGCCAGGGAGTTGGCCGAGTTGATGGTTTCGATCGGCAAGGGAGCTGGGCGCCGGGTGACAGCGCTGGTTACGGCAATGGACCAGCCCCTGGGAAGGGCAGTTGGCAACAATCTTGAGGTCCGGGAGGCGATCGATACGCTCCAAGGAGGAGGACCGCCCGACTTCCAGCAGCTAACACAGGAGGTGGCGTCGGAGATGCTGCTGCTGGGCGATCCGACGCCTTCTGGAGGGCAGGAGGCGGCGGGAGACGAGGCCGGACGCAAGGCAGCCAGATATATGGTGCAAGAGGCTATTGACACCGGGGCAGCCTTTGACAAGTTCGTTGAGTTTGTGGCGGCGCAAGGTGGGAATAGGGCCGCGGTCGTGAGTCCGGAGAGCCTGGCCACGGCGCCGGTGACAGTAGAAGTAATGGCGACGCGGGACGGCGTTGTCAGCGGTGTGGATGCGCGCGCAGTCGGTCTAGCCGTGGTGGCGCTAGGCGGGGGGCGGCAACGCAAGGGCGAGGAAATCGATCACCGCGTCGGCGTCGTGCTGACGTCGAAGGTGGGTGACAGGATTTCAGCGGAGGATAGACTGTGTACGGTGCACGCGGCTGACGGGGAAGCGGCCGGACTTGCGGCGGAACGTGTTTTGAGCGCCTACAGTTTTTCTGATGCGGCACATAACTTACCAGGGCGATCGATCGTATTGGACCGGATCACCAGTTGACGTCCTGCCTCTGCGCCACCACTGACTTGTACATGTTCAGTGTCGACTTGGCGATGGTGAGCCAGTTGTAAGAGCGTGTTACCTCCTGCAGTGCGCGAGCGCGCATGGCCTGGGCCTGAAGCGGATCGGTGAGCAGTTGGTCAACTGCCCAGGCAATACTTTGCGTATCATTGACACGCACCGTGAGACCTGTGCGCCGGTGGTCGACGACCTCTGCCAGCCCACCGACTTCGCTGGCGATGACGCTACAGCCGGCGGCCATGGCTTCGAGGGCAACGATACCGAAGGGCTCGTACAGGCTGGGAAAGACGGCTGCGTCGACGCTGCGATAGAGGCAGTCGCGCGTTTCGCTATCGATAAACCCCAAGAGTACAACGGCCTCCCCGATTCCCAACTCATCCACAAGCGGCTGTAACTGCTCACTATTTCTGCCTGCCACAATCAGACGCAAGTCGGGATGTTTGTCGCGAATGGCGGGAAGCGCCTGCAGCAGTACCTGCACGCCCTTCTCCGGCGTGATGCGACCGATATAGAAGAGCAGATTTTCGCCGTTCGGCGCGAATCTGGCTTTCAGCTCGTGAACTCTTTCATCCGGGCAGGCCTGAAATGGGGTGACGTCAACGCCGTTGGGGATAAGGGTTACTTTGTCCAGCGGCACATCAAAGAATCTGCGCAGTTCGCCGGCCATGTAGGAGCTGCAGACGATGAGCCGCCAGGATTCGAAGCAAACTTGCCACTCCAACTGGTTGATATTGCGGCTTGTTTCGCTGGGCAAGTGTGATTGGTGTCTTCCTCTTTCGGTGGCATGGATGGTGGTAACGAGGGGAATCCGCCAGGCGTGCTTAAGTTCGATGCCAGCTGAGGCGGTCAACCAGTCGTGAACGTGGATAAGCGAGTATGGGTTGTTGTCGTGCAGCTCCATTGCCTTTGACACCAGGTACCGGTTATTGTCTACGACGCTGTTAAAGAGGTCCAGGGGGTTTACCGAGGGGGTTTCCACCCGGTGGACGGTTATCGATTCCGACAGTTCTTCCAGATGGGGTGCGTTACCGGTGCGGGGCGTCAGAAGGTCCAGGCGGAAGGAAGGCCCTATTTCGTCTGCAAGGGCAATGAAAGCCCGAACAATCTCCGAAACGTGTCTTCCTATCCCACCTACAACATTGGGGGGGTACTCCCAGGAGATGAAGAGAAGGCGCATTCGAATTTCTGCGTTAGATTCAGTGCGGCCCAACCAAGTCTGACTGCCACACAGGCCGGTTCCGTGTCAAGGAAGCCGTAAGATTTCCATCAGTTCGCTCTTCCCCTCGTGGTCAAGAGAAAAGAGTGCCAGTTCAAGTTTGTTCGACGGTGGGTCATCGCCGGCGATCTGATGCAGGGCCCGCCGCGTGGCGAGGTAGACGGCGAAGGCCGTCGGGGGTGCGTCCGCGTGCGCCGCTGACCACTTTGTGTACTGTTCTGCACTTTCATCCAGGGCGACTACCCAATAGATGGGTCCGGAGGGAGTTCCGTCGAGCCTTTCCAACAGCAGAGAATGAAAGACCGGATCGCCGGCTACGGCCGTTGTCCAGAAAGGAACTGCAGGGCTCTGCGTTCGCAGATCGCCCAGAAACGCCGCGCCCTCGGAAGGACTGCCAAGCCAGAGCACAGCGTCGGCTGCCGCAGCGGCGGCGGCGGAGTCGACCAGGGTGACCGACTTACCGGTCTTCGAAGACCACCGTTCAGCGGCGTTGTGAGGCCAACCGAAGTCCAGGCCGGCAACGACAATGTTTTTCCCAGACGTCTCGGAGATAGTTGTCTCGATCAGAGTTTGCGCTGCTTCGGTTGAGGCCGGCCTTGCCTGCGGCTGCCACGTCACATCTGAAGCGGTGATGATTTCTGCCACTGCAGAGACCTGACGCGATTGCAGAGGCCCAACCACGGCCACGACCGCTTCGTCGCGGAGCATTTTAGCGGCTGCGCGGCGGGCCTGTGCCGGGTCGGCGGAGGTATCCAGCGCGAGGGGAAGCGCATCGAAGTTCTCGAGGGGATAGTCTGCCAGTGCCATGCGCATGGCAGAAAGAGCTTCGTATCCACTCTCGCGATGGAGCCCTTCAAAGGGAGCCAACAGACCGATCTTCACAACAGGCCGCGTGGAATGGCAGGAAAGGAGAGTCAGGGAAAATGACAGACAGAAGACGACTCGGGCCAAGGATAGGGCGCGGCCAATGGTACCATAGACAGTTAGCGGTGCGGAAATTTTTGCAACCACAGATGTTTCGCGTGACCGTAGCACCCGGTACCCGCCCATCACAGACTCCAGGTCACGTCATGCTCCAAAAGGCTACCAGTCTAGGGCTGATAGCCGTAGATTGCGAGATTCCCGTTGTGCTCAGCCAGCGTCTGGGCGAAGACGTGGCGGCCTTCGTCACCGGTGGCAAGGAAGAAACAATAGGATGTCTGCGTTGGATTGCTGGTCGCCTCGATGGCACGCAGGCCCGGGCTGGCGATTGGACCGGGCGGGAGGCCCGGATGCAGATAGGTGTTGTAGAGGCTCTCAACCTGGGCGTATTCCTCGATCGTCTGGGGCTTCCACCACCAGTTACCAGTCGTGCCTTTGGCGTACTGCACCGTTGGGTCGGCCTGGAGATAAGTTCCGCCAACATCGCGACAGTCATTGTTGAGTCGATTGATATAGACGCTGGCGATCAACGGGCGCTCGTCATCCTGGACGGCCTCCCTTTCGACGATGGATGCCAGCGTGATCAGTTGGTGGCCGCTCATGCCGCTGCTGCCTCCACTGAGACCGCCGGCGCCGACCCGGTTGTCAAAGTTGTCCAACATGGAGGCCAGGACAATCTCGGGACCGCTTGCGTTGACGGGAAAACGGTAGGTGTCGGGAAATAGATAGCCTTCCAGCGAGTCGCCAGGAGAGAGATCATTCAGAAAATCGTAATTGTCCAGCAGGCCCAGGCTCTGGGGCTGGCGAACAGCGGTGAGAAACCGCTCGCTGTCGATTACGAAGTTCTGGGCCAGGCGTTCAGCGATCTCTTCAGCCCGGAAGCCTTCAGGAATGGTTACCAACGCCTCTTCGAAGCGAGCCTGCTGCAACTCGCGGGCGATTTCGGGAATGGTCATGGAGTCGGCCAGCATGAAGTTGCCGGCTTCAATTTCTCTATCCAATTTTTCCACTCGCAGGTAGAGGTTAAAGAGGTCGGCATCGTGGATGAAGCCAGCGGCGGCGAGACGGGCCGCAATGTAGCGGGCAGGTTCGCCTGGATTGATTGTGAAGGCCCGCGGACGAGGATCGTCGCCAGCAGGGAATAGCAGTTCCTCTTCGCGGAGTCTCAGCGTGAGGGCCAATATCTGCGCCTCGATGTTCTCCGGAGTCAGCGCGTCCTCTCCTTCGTCGGGATCGATCAGGGCGTCGGACTGTCGCTCGACGGCCAAAAACTGCTCCGTCAAGTGGGCGCGCGTCACAATTACTACGCCCCACAAAACGAAGAGAACCAGCATCAGGAACGAAGCTCGAGTCAGGTTGAGGAGCAGCGGCTCCTTGTGAGCATGTCTATTTGCGCGGCGAGTAACTGCTTTCCTTTCCACGGTGGGGTTTCCTAATTGCAGGCCTTCGCGGCCCAGCTGAACAGTGGTCCGGCAACCAGCCAATTGTAACACTGGGCACAGCCAAGACCAACGCGCGGGCAGTTTATCTTCTCAGTATGCTTTGTTGGGTTACCATTTGTCTGATATTCTAGTGTGAACGATCAAGGTTGGCACAACGGTTCCTTGCGACAGGAACTGCAGTTGGCGCCGTTGTCGAGCACATCGAGTGCGCTATTGGTCGCGCACTGCCTTTTCTTTTGGCCCTCGCAGGTACTGCGTTTCTATGGACAGTTCGTATTTCTGGAATCTGACTGCGGCGGGGCTGGCCTTCCTCCTGCCGGCCGGCATCGTTCTGGTTGCAGCGTGCGGTATGAGGGCGGAGAGAGTGTGGGATGCCGCATTGGGAGGCATGGCGGCCTTTTGTCTGGCGGGGTTGGGGTATTGGGCGGCCGGCTTTGCATTTCAGTTCGGCAGTGTCGGTTTTGTGTATACCGATCACCCTGAGCTATCCGGCCTGCTGAGGGGATGGAGCCCACTTCCCGAAGGTTGGGGCGTAGGCTGGATTGCGGCGGGCCTGGATGGGTGGTTCCTGACCGGCGCTGCGGCGACACCGGCGGCGATGGGCCTGTTTCTGGCGCACGTGCCCTGGGCGATGACCGCGGCGCTGTTGCCGGTACTGGCACTAAGAGGGCGTGCCCCGGCGCTTGCAACGCTGATCATGGCGCTGGTTGTGGGTGCGCTGGTATATCCGCTGGCCGGAAACTGGGTTCAAGGCGGAGGGTGGCTGGCGGCGTTGGGGAACAATGCGGGTCTGGGACACGGGCTGGTGGATTTCGGAGGCGGGGGCACTGTATTTCTGGTATCGGCTTCAGCTTCTCTTGCCGCGCTTCTTGTTTGGCCGCCGCGGCGGACCGCCCGGGGGCAGGCGGCCAACTCTGAACTTCCTACCGTTCATTTGCCTCTGCTCGCAGTCGTGGGTTCTCTATTTGTGATGGCGGGCGTTCTGGCCTGGGTGTGGGCAAGCCCGGTTCAGCAGCCGGGGACGACCCCTTACTCGGCGATGCGAACGGCGGTCAACGGCCTGCTTTACGCTACCGGCGGCGTGACAGTTCCCTTGCTCTACACCTGGTTTGTAACCGGTACGAGCGATCCGGGGATGAGCGCCCGCGGTCTGGTGGCGGGGGTCATCGCGGGACTGGCCGCGGGGCCCTTTCCCGGACATGCGGGCGCGCTGCTGACAGGGCTTTTGGCAGGGGGCAGTGTTCCGTTTGTGACATACGCGCTGCACAGAGTATTCCGCCTTGAAGACGGCGCCGGCATCTTTGCTACTGCGGGGATACCGGCGGCAATCGGACTGGTATGCGTAGGCATATTTGCTGACGGCGCTGCGGGGGCCGGTTGGCAGCAGGTGGGCGTTGGCTCCTATTTGGGCGTTGAAGGCCAGGGTGTTACGGGTCTTCTGGCCGCCGCGGGGTATCGGAGCAGTTTTCTCGGCCAGTTTCAGGCGCAGATTATTGGCATCGCGGCACTGGGACTTTGGGGATTCGTCAGCGGCAGCATCATTTGTGTGCCGTTGGGCCTGCTATTCTACGGTTTCGGAAGGGCTGTGCAGAGCGAAGAGTATGTCAGGGGGCAGGGTCCAACTCAAGGCAGGCAGCAGCACTGGTCCGAGGGAACGAGAGTCGGTCGAGGGGATGCTTCCTTTTCACAGGAGATGGCGGCGCGGCCTGGGTCGGAAGTACCAGCGGAGGAACCTCGTTTTCGGTAGGAGTTTCAGGCGTCGTTGGACATTGCACAGGTTGCCAGGTTGAAGTACTGGGCGCCACCCGGGCCCAGAACGCTGCGAATGAAGTGCAGTTCGCTTACTCTCCAGTCGGTCCAGATCTGAGACTCACTTTCTTCTGCGGCGCGGCGCAGTTGTTCTGACGCCAAGCGACGTGCGGGGGGCGCGGCATTGCGTGCGGTACGCGCCAGGGTAATGTGGGGCGAGAAACGGTTCGGTTCCGGCGAAAATCCTACTTGCCGGGCTAAGGTTTCCACGTCAGCTTGTAGCTCCTTGAGAGCCTCCGAATCACCTTCGATTCCCACCCAAAGAACGCGCAGATTGGACCAGGAGCGGAAACAGCCGAGCCCGGAAGGCGACAGGGAAAAGGGGTCGTGTTTGGCCGCGATGGCCGTCAGTCCACTCTGAAGTTGCTGGCGCTGGGCTTTGTCCGTTTCGCCCAGAAACCGCAGCGTGAGGTGCAGGTTTTGGGTGTTGGTCCAGCGCAGTAAGGTCGGCTGTTCGCGCAGCGACGGGAGCTCTTTCAGGCGATCTTGCAGCGCTTGTAGTTGCTGTTTTACAGCGTGGGGAATCTCTAAAGCGATGAATGTGCGCATCGTTGGTACAGACCTCCTGCGTTCAGGATGGTTGCGAAAGCGACTATCGCAACAACTCCTTCAGATCAGCGGCCAGCGCCTCTGCGGTCACGTCGGCGCTGAACAGTGCCCGCCAGTTTCCTTCTCTGTCGATAAGAAAAACACGTGAAGTATGGTCGAGCAGATAGTATTCGTCGTCAAGGCTGTGGCCTTCGGCGGCGCCGGTGTACAGCCCATAGCCTTGCTTGAGGGCTTCCAGTTCGGTTTCGGGTACGCGGACCGCGTAGAAGCGGGGATCGAAGGCGAGAATGTACGGCTTGAGTCTTGCGAGGCTGTCGCGTTGCGGGTCGACAGAGACGAATACGACCTTGAGGTCGGAACCCAGAGCGGGGGCCTCCCTTTCCAACGTCTCTTTTGCGGCGGCCAGTTCGAGCATGGTCAGGGGACAGATATCGGGACAGAAGGTGTAGCCAAAGAAGAGCAGGACCGGGTCACCTATCAGGCTGGCGAGGTCGAAGAGGGCGCCGTCATAGTTTTGGCCGCGAATTGGCGCGGCTGGTTTGGCGTCTTCGAAGACGGTGCCGGCGAACTCGTGGCGTCCACAGGCAGTGATGAGGAACACAATTACGCACAGTAGAATTGGAATAGCCAGACTACTCGGCGGTCCTCGCTGGCTACCATGTTCGTCAGCGGGCCGCATTCTGTTTCTCGACCAATATGCGGGCCCTGTAAGTCTTGATCTTCTGCGGTTGATTCGGCGTATCGGGTTCATGTCAGAGTTGAGTTCCTGGGCAGGCTCGGGCGCGCTGCCTCTCAGACCCGTTAGGGCGCCAATTTCCTGCCGAGGGCATGTCCACTTGTCAGCTTGACAATTCTAACACACGGCTTTTCACCACGTTCAAACTGTGTAACAGGCCTGCCAAAGTGACTTGGGTTCAGTCCGAGATCCAGCTGTATTGCCAGTAATCGATGGCCCAATTATCGTGCGGAAATTGACGAATCACGTGCTGCGTGCTAATGTTTACTGCTGGCGCGGCTTGGCCTACTGACGCGTGCAGTGCGAAAGTGCAGACACTGGAGCGGACACGAATGAACGAGACGATTTCAGACTCGCAGGCACCGGTTTCAATCCTTTGCGCCTGGACCGACCAACCTGATCCACGGGAGCTGCTACGGGAGCGGGATCCTGAGATCTACGCGGCGATAGAGTCAGAACGGCGGCGGCAGACAGACGGAATCGAACTGATCGCCAGCGAGAATTACGTCTTTCCCGAGGTGCTGGCGGCGGCCGGCAGCGTGTTGACAAACAAGTATGCCGAGGGCTATCCGGGGCGCCGTTACTATGGGGGTTGCCAGTACGTTGATGTCGCCGAGAAGGTTGCCATCGAACGTGCGCTGGCGCTTTTTGGCGCTGAACATGCCAATGTACAACCGCATTCGGGCGCGCAGGCCAACGCGGCAGTCTATATGGGGTTGTTGAAGCCGGGCGACATTGTGCTGGCGATGAAACTGGACCATGGTGGGCACTTGAGCCATGGTTTTCATCTGAACAGCTCCGGGCATTACTACAACTTCGTCCACTACGGCCTCGATCCCGATACCGAGCAGCTTGACTACAACGTAATCCGAAAGAGGGCACTGGAACAGCGACCCAAGCTATTGCTGGTCGGGGCGAGCGCGTACCCCCGCCATTTCGACTTTGAGGCGTTGCGAGAAATTGCCGACGAGGCCGGTTGTCTGCTGATGATGGACATGGCCCATGTTGCGGGCCTGGTTGCGGCTGGACTGCATCCCGATCCGGTGCCGTACTGCGACGTCGTCACGACCACAACGCACAAGACGCTGCGCGGGCCCCGCGGGGGTCTGATACTTTGCAGGAAGGAACATGCGAGGGCGATCGACCGCGCAGTATTTCCCGGAATTCAGGGCGGGCCGCTCATGCATATCATCGCTGCGAAGGCGGTCGGATTCAAGCTGGCGCAGGCGGAGGCGTTCAAGGCGTATCAGCAGCAGATTCTGGACAATGCGCAGGCGCTGAGCGACGCGCTACAGGTTGAAGGATTGCGCAGCGTTTCCGGGGGGACTGACAATCACCTGCTGCTGGTCGACCTGAGCAGTTTTGACGACGAGGAGATTAACGGCAAGGTGGTCGAGACAGCTCTCGACAATGCTTCTATCCATTGTAACAAGAACATGATCCCTTTCGACACGCGGAAGGCAATGGTCACGAGCGGCATCCGGCTGGGTACTCCTGCTGCGACGACGCGGGGGATGAAGCAGGGCCAGTTTGAACAGATCGGCAGATGGATTGCCTCAATCGCTCACGATCCCTGGGATTCGGCGCTACAAGAGTCGGTGCGTGACGAGGTGCTGGAGATGGTCAAGGCGTTCCCAGTGCCGGCTTAGCGGGGCAAAGGGTTGGTGTCTGTGGCGACAAGGGTCAAGACTCATTTCGTCTGCAGTGCGTGCGGCAGTTCGCAGATGAAGTGGATGGGAAGATGCCCGGATTGCGGCGAGTGGAACACACTTGAGGAGAGCCGGATCCGGGAGAGCGCGATGGCGTTGGGCGGTACCGGCGCCGATTCCCTCCAGGCATCTTCTCCGCTGGCGCTGCCGGACATCCCCAGCGAGCCCTCGCGGCGCATCGTCCTTGAGAATGCCGAATTGAATCGCGTGCTGGGGGGCGGTATTGTGCCGGGCTCCGGAATTCTGGTGGGCGGTGATCCCGGGATTGGGAAGAGTACGCTGCTCATCCAGACTGCGGCGGAAGTGGCGCGCAAGGTTGGACGCGTACTGTACGTGAGCGCTGAGGAGAGCGCGTATCAGATCGGGCAGCGTGCGTCGCGGCTGGGGTTGGATGAGGGCGGTCTGCTGATTCTGGCGGACACGATCCTGGAACAGATTTTGGCGCAGATCGGGCAGGTGAGGCCTTCCCTGGTGATCGTCGATTCGGTGCAGGCGATCCACAGCAGCGCGAGCGGCAGTGCAGCCGGGTCGGTTGCCCAGGTACGAGATTGCGCGGCCCATCTGCTGCGACAGGCCAGACAGCTCAATATTCCACTGTTTCTGGTGGGACACGTGACCAAAGAGGGTGCTATCGCCGGGCCGCGCGTGCTGGAGCATATGGTGGACGCGGTGCTGCAACTGGAGGGGGAGCGGTTTCACGCCTACCGACTGTTGCATTCGGTGAAGAACCGCTTCGGGAGCACGAACGAAGTGGGTGTTTTCGAGATGACGGAGCGGGGGATGGCGCCGGTTGCAAACCCCTCGGCGATGTTTCTGGCAGAACGGCTGGCAAACGCGGCGGGCAGCGCGATCGCGGTGCCGATGGAGGGCAGCCGGCCACTGCTGGTTGAGGTACAGGCGCTGGCAAGCCCGACCGCGTTCAGCCAGCCGCGGCGCACGGGGAACGGTGTGGACTTCAATCGCTTGCTCCTGGTGACAGCGGTGCTGAGCAAGCGGTTAGGACTTTCTCTGAGCGCGCAGGATATTTTTGTGAATGTAATTGGAGGGCTGCGTATCGGGGAGCCGGCCGCGGACCTCGCGATCGCGGCGGCGATCACCAGCAGCTACCGCAATGTTCCTGTCGCGGCCGAGGCGGCTCTCATCGGGGAAATTGGTCTGAGCGGAGAGCTACGCAGTGTGAGCCAGCTTGCGCTGCGCTTGCACGAGGCGGCCAAACTCGGTTTCGCACGTGCGATCGTGCCCCGTCATGCGCTGCGGCGGAGGCGAGCGCGGCGAGGCCAGGCTGAAGCGAGCGAAGGCGGGGGAGGCGGTGCAGCCGACCTTCCTTCCGAAATTGAAGTCATCGGTGCGCGCACGGTAGCTGACGCTCTGGAAGGGGCACTGTTGAAGTAACCTGCCACAGATGGAGAATCAAGATGTCAAAACTGACCGAAGTAGACCCCTATCAGCAGTTTCTGCGTGACCTTTTTCACAGCGATGATGATGGTCTCTCGCGGCTGATGGCTGAGGCCGAGTCAGAGGGTATCCCGAACATGAGTATCGGGCCGGAGCAGGGGAAGTTTCTGCAGCTGCTGGTGCAGTTGACTGGGGCAACAAAGGTGCTGGAGATTGGTGTGCTGGGGGGATACAGCGGGACGTGGATTGCACGTGCATTGCCGGAGGGGGGAAAGCTGATCGGCCTGGAGTTGGAGCAGAAGCATGCTGATTTCGCCCGCAAGCAGTGGAAGCGGATGGGGTTGGCCGACCGGATCGAATTACGGGTTGGTCCGGCGCTCGATTCCCTCCCGCAGTTGGCGGATGAGGCGCCGTTCGACCTGGTCTTTATTGACGCCGACAAGGGGAACTACCCTGCATACCTGGACTTTGCGATCCAGTACAGCCGGCCGGGAACGGTCATCCTGGGAGACAATGTTGAAATGTGGGGTAGTCTGGTGGACCCGGGGAAGCAGGATTCGGACTGGGTGCAGGGGATGCGGAGTTTTGCACGCGCGCTCAGCAGTCACAAGCGGCTTACAAGCACGGTTGTGCCCTATCCGGATGGGCTAGCGATGGCCGTGGTGAAGTGAAGGCAAGGCAATAGCTGCAGGCCAGAATCAGACTCCCTGGGAGAATGTACTGACCAGCAGCCTTTTTTCGATAGGAGGAAAACTCAGAAGCAAGGCGTGAACCGCCTTGCCTCTGTTAATCTCTTGCGGTGCTTCGATTTGTTCAGCGTGCCAGGAGGGGGCCGAGAGGACGACCGCCCAAGAGATGAAAGTGGGTATGGAATACCTCCTGGCCGCCATGCCTGCCAACATTTGTAACGAGGCGCCAGCCGTCAGAGGCCACCCCTTCCTGCGCAGCCAGTTGACCGGCGACCTGGGCAATCCGCCCCAGAGTTTCTGCCTGTGCGTCTCCCATTTCTCCCAGATCATTGAAGTGCTGATTGGGAACGATCAGAATGTGAACCGGCGCCTGCTCTGAAATGTCCTGAAAGGCGGTAACCAGTTCATCCTGATGGAACTTTTTTGAGGGCAGTTCCCCCGCGACGATTTTGCAGAAAATACAGTCTTGGCTCATTGGACACCTCGTTCCAACTTACGGTTTACGCTGTCAATCTTGTCCTGCATGCTTTGCTCGCGATCGCAGCGGGTGCCGACTTTCAGGCTTGTCGTGATGCGCGGCGCGCCCATCTCGTGCACAACCTCGTGGCAACGCTTTACGGCGGCGAAAACCTCGTCCCACTCGCCTTCAACGTTTGTACCGTAGGCGTGCATACGATGGCTGAGGCCGGCATCGTCGAGTATGCGCTCGCAGGCGGCAATGTATTTTGAGACTGATACGCCGACGCCGATGGGGACGACACAGAGATCGATCATGACTTTCATTGCGCTATCCGATGACTATGTTGACCAGCTTGTCGGCGACGACCACGACCTTACGCACCTGCTTGCCGTCCATCCAGCGCTGCACATTGTTGGAAGCAAGAGCCATCGCTTCCAACTCCTCTTCGGCGGTATTGGGCGCGACGCTCAGTTTGTCGCGTATGCGACCGTTGACCTGGACAACGACGGTAATCTCTTCTTCTTTGGCCTTTTCCGGATCGGACTGAGGCCATTCCTGCAGGTGAACACTAGAAACTTCACCGTTTTCCGCCAGCCGTTGCCACAGCTCCTCGCTGACGTGAGGAAAGACTGGGGCCATCATCAGCAGAAGGTTGCGAACCGACTCCTGCCAGATCCCATTGTCTGTTTCACCGCCGTGCGGACCTGTAAAGGTATCCTTGACCCTGATCAGATAGTTGTTGAACTCCATGAGAGCGGCGATGGCGGTGTTGAACCGGAAGCTGCCAAAGTCTTCGGACACCTTTTCGATTGTCTGGTGCATCTTGCGCTCCAGGCCGCGGACGTCAGCTTCGGCCGCCGCGCTCCCGGCGCCGTTCGTGGCCGGTTCGTCCAGGGCGACGCTCCAGACGCGGTACAAGAAACGGCTGACGCCTTCGATGGCACTTGGGTCCCAGGGCCCGCCGTGCTCCCAGGGGCCGATGAACATCAGGTAACCGCGGACGGTGTCGGCGCCGTATCTGTCGACGTATTCGTCTGGATTGACGACGTTGCCGCGGCTCTTGGACATGCGCTCACCGTCGGGCCCGAGGATGATTCCCTGATTGAACAGGCGCAGCATGGGTTCGTCGAAGTCGACGACATTCATGTCCCGCAGCGCTTTGGTGAAGAAGCGGGTATAGAGCAAGTGCATGGTGGCGTGTTCAATGCCGCCGGTGTACTGGTCGACGGGCAGCCAGTAGCTGCCGCGTGCGCTGTCCCAAGGCATGTCGTCCACGGCCAAGGGCTCACCTGCCTTGTGGTAGGGATCGACGTAAGCGTATTGATACCAGCTGGAACACATGAAAGTGTCCATGGTATCGGTCTCGCGTTCGGCGTCGCCGTTGCATAGCGGACATTTGACGTAGCGGAAGCCTTCGTGATAATTGAGCGGGCTTTCGCCGGTGGGCTTGAACTGGGCGTCGTCTGGCAGCCGGACGGGCAAGTCGGCGTAGGGAACAGGCACTGTCCCGCAACTGGCGCAGTGGATCATGGGGATGGGCGTGCCCCACATGCGCTGGCGGCTAATCAGCCAGTCGCGCAGGCGGTAGTTGACGGCGCCGGTCCCCTTTTCGTTTTCCTCCAGCCAGGCGATGGCCGCTTTGACGCTCTGCCCTTCCTCTTTGCCTACAGTCGTGCCGTTTATTGGCCCGGAGTTGATCATGACGCCATCGCCCGGCCAGGCAGCGTCCAAGTCGTCGGCGGAGCGGACGTGGCCGGCCTCGCTTTCGGGCGGCGGTTGGACGACCAGGGCGATGGGCAGGTCATGCTTTTTGGCGAACTCGAAGTCGCGTTCGTCGTGGCCGGGTACAGCCATGATGGCACCGGTGCCGTAGCCCATGAGCACGTAGTCGGCGACCCAGACGGGGATGCGCTCGCCGTTGACCGGGTTGATTGCGTAGCCGCCGGTGAAGACGCCGGTTTTCTCCTTGTCCTCGGCAGTGCGTGCGATTTCGTCGAGGCGGCTTGCCTGTTCGACGCATTCTTCGACGGCGCTGCGCTGCTCGTCCGTGGTGATTTTTTCCACCAGAGGGTGCTCGGGGGCCAGCACCATGAAGGTCGCGCCCCAGAGCGTGTCGGGCCTTGTGGTGAAGATCTCGATGGGGTCGCCGGCTTCGGTGCTAAAAGTTACTTGTGCGCCGTCGCTGCGGCCGATCCAGTTGGTCTGCATCACTTTCACCGGTTCGGGCCAGTCGATTGTGTCCAGGTCGTCCAGCAGCTCTTCGGTGTAGTTTGTTATTCGGAACTTCCACTGGTTCAGGTCTTTTTTGATAACAGGCGTGTCGCAACGTTCGCAGTGGCGGTCTTCGCCCCAGACCTGCTCGCGCGCCAGGGTAGTGTTGCATTGGGGGCACCAGTCAACGGGTGCGAACTCCCTGTAGGCCAGTCCCATTTCATGGAGCCTGAGGAAGAACCACTGGGACCATTTGTAGTATTCGGGGTCGCAGCTGATGGCTTCGCGGTCCCAGGCCCACATGGCGCCCATGCGCCGGAGCTGGCCCTGCATGCGCTCGACGTTGTTGTAGGTCCATTCCTGGGGATGGGCGTTGTTCTGGATGGCGGCGTTCTCTGCAGGCAGGCCGAAGGCGTCGAAGCCGATGGGGAAGAATACGTTGTAGCCACTCATGCGGCGAAAGCGGGCGGCGGCGTCACTGGGCGTCATTGCATACCAGTGACCGGTATGCAGATCGCCGGATGTGTAGGGCAGCATCGTCAGGGCATACCACTTTGGTCTTGCCGGGTCTTCGACGGTGTCATAGAGGCCCCGTTCTTCCCAGGCAGCCTGCCATTTCGGTTCGATTTCCGTATGTCTATACCTGTCGGACATGGTATGTAACTCCTGTAACGGAGGATTCTTGTATTGGAATCTTTTAGTGAAAGGTGTTCAGAAAGCTCTGGCGACGCGACATGGCTAACATGCGCGCGGCTTTGCGGTTCATGTTCCACATTTTTGTTGGTGGTTGCGCCCGCTTAAGGACAGGGCCTGGGGTACTCAGAGCCCTGGCGCGGGCTATCTAAGAGCGAGGAGACCGCCGACGGAGATGCCGGAGGTGGTAAAATGAACTGGGATGCGGGGTTCGCGTGCTTCAAGTCTCATAATGCTGGGCAGTATACCACGTGCTTCTGAGGAGGGGCAAAGTGGCGGAGGGTTTTCTCCCATTAACGTGAAGTCAGTTGCGTAAAGCGAAAGGTAGCGGGTTCGATTGTAGCCAACTCAGTTCACAATCGGCAAAAGCCTGACCCGGCTTCTTCTTTCGTCGACAACGACCAGCGCGCCTGATGACAATGATTCACCATGCTGCTCAAGAGCAGCGAGAACCGCGTCGCCGAGGCGATGTGGCAAAACGTCGGCAGCGCGAACCTGAAGCACACTTGGACCGTTGGCGTGGGAAAGAGCAAGCATCGCGCTGAAATCAAGGTCGTGAGTGAACACAATGTAATCATGGTTCGCGGCCCATTCCATAATCTCCTCGTCACTGGCACGCGGGTCTCCGACCCTAGACCAGTGAACTGCCTTCAATCCATGACTCACCAGAAGTGGCACCCAATCCGGCGACAGGTTCATGTCGATCAGGAGATTCAGCGTCACGGAAGGGAAAGCGGAACTTCCCGTTCTTCCAGCCTCCACGCAGCATAGGCTAAAGACTGGTCGATATCTTCTCGCTCAAGATACGGGTAGGCAGCCAAGATCTCGTCGGCAGATCGCCCTGATGCCAGGAGCCCGACGATTGTACTGGCCGTCACGCGTAGCCCTCTTATGCAAGCTTTGCCTCCCATCACGGAGGGGTTGAACGTAATTCGGGGAAAGGCTTCCATTTTATGCTCTACCACTATTGCTTCAGGAATACGGTGGGCCTGTCAGCGTTCGCCAAAGTACTGTCTGGAAATGTCCCGCTAACTGAGCAACCTTTACAGTGTTCGTATCCGGACCCCCGTTTCTTGTCTCGTGGGCTGATTGTAGCCATTGACTCGGTTAAGTGCAAAGCGGGCGCAAAGGGAACTGCGGCATTCAAGTACACTACTACAAGAAAGTACAGTAGTTCGAGGATCTGAATTTGACAAAGCTCCAATCGGGGGAATGTCGCCATGAAACGAAACAGATGCAATCCAGCTTCTTTCAGGACGGACATGGAAGCGAAAATGGCTCTCAACTAAAGCCCTGTCACGAACACGTTGACTCACTCTCAGAATGTTTGACGGGCTGTGGGTATCCGGCAGACTATAGAAGTGGCAACAAGGTAGAAGACGGTATCATCCAAGACCAGATGCAAATGTACGAGGAAAACCCTATTCGGCTCTTTTCGGTCGATCTTGACGGCACGCTATTTCGCAGTGATGGCTTGCCCGCGACCGAAGGCGTACGGATGTTGCAGGCTGCTGCCCAGGCGGGAGTCCGGGTCGTAATCAATACTACGCGAAATGCTGTGGGCGTACGGCAACTGTGTACGCAACTGGGGTTGAGCGATCCGATGATTTGCACAAATGGGGCGCAGGTTTTTGCGTCGCCGAAAGGCCCGATTTGGGCGTCATACACGATTCCGATGGGGGTCGCGCGCGCGATTGCCCAGCTCGCGGATCGCAATGGGTGGGAGATGAGCATCAGTGTGGGGAGCTTCAGTTACTTGCGGCAAAGGCCGGGACAGCCACTCGGTCCTGTGGAGAACAGGTCCATCGAAGGACTGGAAGGCAGGCAAAGTACTTCACAGCTAGTGATTGTTTCAGCGAACGAGGAAGCCTTGGTCGCTGAGCCTAAACGGATGATTCTGCACGAGCCGGATGCGATTACTGCAGCACGGGAACTTGCAGCGCAGTACAGTCAAGCGTGCCGCGCAGAGACGTATTACGAGCCCGACGGCAGTCTGCATTCGCTGTGCATCTTTCCCGTTCGTGCCGACAAGGGTACGGCGCTCAGACTCGTGGCAGGTAAGTTGGATATTCCTCTCGGAAAGGTCCTCGCCATCGGCGACAACCCCAACGACATGCCGATGTTTGCCGCGGCAGGCACAAGCGTTGCGATGGGCAATGCGCCGCCCGAGGTGAAAGGTTCAGCCACAGTCGTTGGTCCAACCAATGATGATGAGGGCGTGGCGTGGGCAGTGCGCCGGTTCGTTCTGAAGGGCCGGAGCTGAAAGTAGCCGGATCTGTCGACTGAATTTGGTGACAGGGCTGAAGCTGATTCAGGGGCACTGGACGATGTGGCTATTGATCGACTACGGAGCCGTCGGCGTGGAGGCGGGTTTTGACTGCGCGCGGGGCGTAGGGATGGCGCTCGGCGGCGTCTTCGGCGAGCTCGATGCCGATGCCGGGGGCGTCGGGGATGATGAGGAAGCCGCCTTCCTGAGTGAGTGCGGTCTTGACGATTTCGCTCTTAGGCGGTTCGTTTTCGCCTATGGGGTATTCCTGGAGGGCGAAATTGGGGATGCAGGCGGCGAGCTGGATGCAGGCGGCGGTGCTGACGGGGCTGAGGGGGTTGTGGGGGACGACCTGGACGTGGAAGGCTTCGGCGAGGGCGGCGATCTTCTTGGCGTGGCTCAGGCCGCCGACCATGCAGACGTCGGGACGCACGAACTGGACGGCGCCGCGTTGAAGCAGGGCCTGGAATTCCCAGATGCTGTGCAGGCGTTCGCCAGTGGCGATGGGGATGCCGATTTTCGAGGCGACGAGTGCCATTTCGTCAAGGTTGTCGGGCGTTACGGGGTCCTCGTAGAAGAAGGGATGGTAGGGTTCGATACCGCGGCCGAGCACGACAGCTTCGCTGGGGGTGAGGCGGCGGTGGATCTCGATACAGAGGTCGACGTCGCGGCCGACTGCCTGGCGGTAGGCGGCGACGGTCTCGATGGCGTCCTCGATCATGTCGACGTGGGTCTTGAAGTAGGGTAGGTCGCGGCTGTCGTCGAGGAAGGGGGTGAGGTGCCCGACGGCGGTGAAGCCGCGTGCTCGGGCGTCGGCACAGCCGGCGATCAGCTCTTCCTTGGTTTCGCCAAAGACGTGATAGTAAACGCGGGCCTTGTCGCGCACTTTGCCGCCGAGAAGCTGGTAGGCGGGCACGCCGAAATGCTTGCCGGCGATGTCCCAGAGGGCGATGTCGACGGCGCTGAGCGCGCCCATAACGGCGGCGCCGCGGAAGTGGCTCCAACGGTAGAGGTACTGCCAGTGGTGCTCGATGCGCAAGGGATCTTGCCCGATCAGATAGCGCTTGAAGGTCTCGACGGCGCCGGCTGAGGCTTCGAGGAAACCCCAGGCGCCGGACTCGCCGAGACCGGTGATGCCGGCGTCCGTGTCCACTTCAACGAAGAGATAGCGGTCAACGAAAATGGTACGGACATCGGTGATCTTCATTTTGATCTCCCTCTAGCGGCTGTTGATTGCCCAATCCTTCGCGTTCAGGCCGCTGCGGATGCGCCACGTCAGCAGAGTCTGGAGGAGCTCTTCTTTGCGGGCTGCGTAGGCGGGGTCGTCCCACAGGTTATTGACTTCCTCAGGATCATTGACCAGATCGAAGAGCTGGCCGTACGTTTCACCAACAAAATGGACCAGTTTCCAATCTTTGGTACGGGCCATGGACATGTATTCGGCGGGCAGGAGGCCATCGCGGCAGTGCTCGGCGAAGACGGTTTCCCGGCCCGGCCAGTCCTCGCCTGCGAGGGCTGGCAACAAGGATTCGGCAGCGAAGTCCCCCGGGGTTTCGAGGCCGGCGAGCTCGAGAATCGTGGGTCCCAGATCGAAGAGAGAGCAGAGTTGATCGAGGGAGCGGCCGCCTGCGAAACGGTTGGGGGCCCAGACGATGGTTGGCACGCGGGTGATGATGTCGTACATCGTCCACTTCTGGCTGTGGCCGTGATCTCCGAGACAGTCGCCGTGGTCCGAGGTGAAGATGACGACGGCGTTTTTGAGGTAGCCCTGCTCCTCAAGGGCGGCCAGAATCTCGCCCACCTTTTCGTCGATCATGGAGACGTTGGCCATGTAGTAGGCGCGCTGGCGAAGGCGCTGTTCGGGTGTTGGGTCGAGGAGGTGCATGACTGAATCGTGGTCCACCTCGGCGTTGTGGGCGCGCATTGCAAGGAATGGGGGAGGCTGACCGGCGAGCTCCTCCTCGGAGACCGGTTGGAGGGGCAGGTCCTTGTCCATGTAGGCCTGGCTGAAGCGGGGAGTTGGGTCATACGGGGGGTGGGGGCCGGGAAAGCCTACCTGCATGAAGAGGGGTCCGTCCGGTTTGGGCTTGTTGCGAAGCCACCAGGCGGCGAAATCGCCGACGAATATGTCGGAATGCAGATCTTCGGGCAGCTCCCAGTCGAAGGCGCCGAGCGATTCGTTGTAGTCGTCGCGCTGGCGGTAGAGGACACGCTGCTGCTTGACATGGCCGCGGGCGCGTAGGGCTTTATCCCATTCATCGTAGTAGTAGCGGCCTTCGAGGTAACGATCCTTGTTTTCGACGACGTAGCGTTCGTGAAAGCCGAGGGGCGTCTCGAAGGGGGAGGTGTGCATTTTGCCCACGTTAACGCAGTGGTAGCCGCCGGCGTTGAGGTCCTCGACCCAGGAGCTGGTCCAGCGGTCGCCGTTCTTGAGGATGCCGGTGGTGTGGGGATAGTAGCCGGTGAAGAGGCTGGCGCGGGCGGGTGCGCACGAAGGCGCGGTGATGTGGCAGTTGGTGAAGCTCACCCCCTCGTGTACGAGTCGATCGAGGTTGGGGGTCTCCATGTAGTCGAATCCGAGCGCGGCGATGGTGTCGAAGCGCTGCTGGTCGGTGATGATCAGGATAATGTTGGGACGACTGTCGGCCATGCGGTTCGGCTCCTCGGCGCTGGTCATTGTGCCGCGGCGGCGCGGATCGTTTCCTTCTTTGCGTCAACGCGGAAACATTCATACTGGTTGTCGCGCATGTAGCGCCGGGCGAGGTCGATGGCCTGAGACTCGGTGAGGAGGCCGTCGGAGATTTCGGCCTGCATGACCCTGGTGAACCAGGTGCGCGCCTGTTTGGCGTAGGCGAGGGCAGCGCCGGGGTAGCCGGTATCTCCGCCGAAGAGGAAGAGCTTGTTTGCCGGGGCGGCGTGGATGAAGCGGCGGACAAACTCCATCGAGCTATAGGGATTGATGCTCCAGGCCCAGCAGAGGTCGGCGTAGACATTTGGGTAGTGCTTTGCCAGGGCGACCAGCTCCTCGGTGTACGGGTAGGCGATGTGCATGAGGACGAAGCGGGCATCGGGATATTTGGCGAGCAGGGGGCAGAGGTTGCCGCTGCGGATGTAGTCGACCGGCATACGGCTGTGGCCGGCATAGTAGCCGGTATGGAGCTTCATGGGCAGGTCGTGCTCGATGCACAGCTCGACGCCGCGGGCCCAGCACCAGTCGCCTAGGCAGAGTCTTGCAGACTCTTCGATCTCCTCGCCGTTGCGCAGATAGAGGTCGAGGGCCCTGGCGGCTTCGTCGTCGGTGCGTTCCTGCCAGCGCAGGGTGCGGTTGTAGGCGTGCTGGGCCTTGACAGCGATGGCGGGGGTTGAGAAGTTCTGGAAGATGGTCTCCATCACGAGCCGCAGGGAGTAGAGGTCGGTCAGTTCCTGGCCGGTGTGTTCGGCGATCTCTTCGTGGTTGGGCTGGCCGGAACACATGGCGGCCCAGGAGATGTCGTTGAAGAAGAAGTCGGGGCCAGAAAGATCGGGCGTCACCTGGATGGTAAAGGCATCGGTCTGGATGTGGTCCAGGTTTGCCTCGTCGCGGAGGAGGCGCAGGCGCTCACCGGGTTGGTTGAAGGCGGCGTTCTTCTCCTGGGCGGCGGCGATAGTGTCGGGGGTCAGTTCATCGATGTCGTAGAGGTATTTGGCGATGATGCTGACGGCTTCGCCGTAGCCGGTATACTGCGCCCTTGCCCAGGCTTCCTGTATTGGGGCAAAGCGGCCGGCCACGTCAGGGTCGGACTGGTCGAAGAGTTTGTCGAGTGCTTCCTGTGAGGCTCCGGCGACGAACAGGTCGGCGCCCACGTAGTTTTGGAAGAGCTGGCAGAGGATGTCCGGATTCTCGTCGAGGTAGGAGTCCTCGCGCCGCATATGTTCGTGCGTGTCGACGAGCGGGGTCTGTTGGATGAAGGCGGCGATATCGGTTTGTGAAGGCATGGGCGCTAGCTCGCTTTCAGTTTGGCCTGCCATTGTTTGCGGAATTTGCTGACTTTGGGGCGGATGACGAAAAGGCAGTATGGCTGAAGTCCGTTGTCGCGGTAGTAGTTCTGGTGATAGGACTCGGCTACAAAGAAGGTGTCGAGCGGGACCAACTCGGTAACGATGGGAGCGTTCCAGATCTGGGGGGCGTAGTCGCGGATCATCTCCTCGGATATTCTTTTTTGCTCCTCGTCATGGTAGAGAATGACGGAGCGGTATTGTGGCCCCACGTCGTTGCCCTGGCGATTAGGGGTGGTGGGATCGTGGGAGGTGAAGAAGACTTCGAGGATTTCGCGAAACGACACCACTGAGGGATCAAACGTGACCTGTATTACCTCGGCATGGCCGGTGGTCTTTGTGCAGACCTGCTCGTAGGTGGGGTTGGGGACGTGGCCGCCGGCGTAGCCGGATACGACCTGACTTACGCCGATCATTTCTTCATATAATGGTTCCAAGCACCAGAAGCAACCTCCTCCCAGCGTGGCAGTTTCCTGAGAACTTGCTTGATTCGTCATTGCGTCTTCTCCCTAACTCTACTGTTCTGCGGTGTGCACATTCGCCGTAACAGGACTGTTGCCTGCGCGTGCCAGAGACTCGTTTCCTTTTCTTTCGAAGGAAGTCACAGGCGGGGCTTATTGGCCGCATGCGGATGGCTTAGCGGTATTCACGTTCCTGGTAATTGGCGTGGCAGTTGCGTGTATCTTACCGCAGAAGAAGACCGAGTCCAACCGGGCCGGGCTGAAATTGCCAGCCGAACATCTGACCAGGCCGACTTGCGAAGTGGGCAGTTTGTGTTATGTTTCTGTCGAAATTGACCCGTACCTGACGGGGAACGCGAGTCGCCTTTCTTCAACCTCAGACAACGTTAACCTGAACTAAGGAACTGTACAATGATTCGAATTGCTGAGATGCTGCCACCGCAGCCGTCGCCACTGTGGACGCTCGTCAAACAGTGCGGCGTTAACTATGCGGTAGGGGCGATGGATATGTCCACGATTGATCACCCGGACCCGGACATGAAGCCATGGGGGTTCATGAGCTTGGCGCGGGTTAAGAGCGCCTACGAGAATGCCGGTTTTCAGCTGGAGGTGCTGGAGAGCCGTCCGCCGTTGGACAAGGCGAAGCTGGGATTGCCGGGGCGCGACGAGGAGATAGAGACGGTTTGCGAGCTGCTGCGCAACATGGGCCGACTGGGCATCCCGGTCTGGTGCAGCGAGTGGATGCCTATTTTCGGCTGGATGCGGACGGCGACGACGATACCGGAACGGGGCGGGGCGCTGGTGACAGGATTTGACTACGACGTGATGCGAGAGGCGCCCCTGACACCTTACGGTGAGGTCAACGAAGAGCAGCTGTGGGACAATCTGAAGTACTTTCTGGAGGCGGTGGTGCCGGTGGCGGAGGAGGCCGGGGTGAAGATGGCGATGCACCCCGACGATCCGCCGCTGTCACCGATCCGGGGGCTGGGCCGGATCATGCGCAGCGTCGAGAATTTCCAGCGCCTGATCGACCTGGTGCCGAGCCCGGCCAATGGCATCTGCCTGTGCCAAGGCAACTTTACGCTGATGACCGAGGACCTGCCGGAGGTGATCCGGCGTTTCGGCGCCCAGGACAGGATCTATTTCGTGCATTTCCGCGACGTGAAGGGTGTGCCTGAGAAGTTCAACGAGACCTTTCACGACAACGGGAAGACAGATATGCTCGCGTGCATGGAAGCCTATCGCGAGATTGGCTTCAACGGCGTGCTGCGGCCCGACCATGTGCCGACGATGGAGGGCGACAGCAACGAGGAGGCCGGTTACTCCTCGATCGGCAGGTTGTACGCTATCGGCTACATACGCGGCCTGCGGCAGGCGGTCTACGCGGCTTAGGCTTCTGCCCCTACATTTCGAGCATCCACTGGAAGATCATGTCGTCGAAGTCGGGCAGTTTTTCGTGGCCGAAGTCGGGGTAGATGACGGTCCGTTTGGGCGAACTGATCTTGTTGAAGGCGGCATACTGGGTTGACGGCGGGCAGACCTGGTCCATGAGACCGACGCCCATCAGCACTTCGGCCTGGATTCGGGAGGCGAGGTGCTGGACATCGATGTAGCCCAAGCGTGTGAAGACCTCTTCTTCGCGTTCGTGGCGGGGGTCGAAGTTGCGGAACCACTCACGCAGCTCGGCGTATGCGTTCTGGTCCATATCGAGGTCCCAGACGCGTTTATAGTCGCAGAGGAAGGGGAAGATGGGAGCGGCGCGTTTTACGCGCGGTTCCAGTGAGACGCAGGCCAGTGTAAGGCCGCCGCCCTGGCTGCCGCCGGTTGCGCCGACTCGATCGGCGTCTACGTCATCCATGTCCATTACGATCTGGGCAAGGCGCGCGGTATCAAGGAATGTGTGGCGGTAGAGGAGATCTTCGGGTTCGCCGGCGAGGCCGCGTACGATGTGCCCGCGCAGGGTCCAGCCAGGGACGCCGCCGACATCGATCGACTTTCCGCCACCCTGGCCGCGGCAGTCCATGGCGGCGACGGTGAATCCGGCGGCGACAAAGCCAAGCTTGCTCTGCCAGTCGCCGGCGTTGCCACTGTAGCCGTGGAACATGAGCACAGCCGGGTGGGGCTCCTGGGCGTCGCGAGGGCGCAGCAGCTTGGCATGGACGCGAGCGCCGCGCGTCCCCGTGAAATAGAGGTGAGAACATTCTGCGTAGGGGGCCTGAAAGTCGGCCGGAACCAGTTCCACTTCCGGGTCGGTTGCGGCGAGTTCGGCGAGGCCGGCGTCCCAATATTCGTCGAAGTCGGCGGGGCGCGGGTTGGTGCCCTGATAGGAAGAGAGCTTGTCCAGGGACATGTCAAAGAGTAGAGGCATGGTATTTTCCTTCGACTGGTGTGTGAGTTGTGGTGTTTACGGCGGTTGCCGTCTTTTGGGAACGTGCCGCACCTATTGTCGCGTTAGTCGGACTTCGATTGCAAGTAGCGCGACTCGGCGTGTGCATCCTGGATTTGGGGTGGAGGAAGTCTGGCGTGGGAATCGTGCCGGCGGTGGCTGAAAATGTCTGCCGGCTTGTGGAGAGATGGAGGGCGGCCGCCAAGCCCGGCCGTACAGGGGGAGGGCCGTTGAATGTGGGGGTAGAGGGCAGGCACAAGGCCGGCACCTACGGGAAACAGTTGGGACGGCGGATGGTGGGTTTGCGAAACCCGGTCGAACAGGCACCTGTTGCCAATGTCGACACCAGGTCG
>WTGY01000109.1 GCA_011523365.1 Caldilineaceae bacterium | reverse complement strand
CTCCCTTGTGCGGGGGCTCCGCCCCCGCAACGCCCCCTCTCCTACAACATGCCTAATCGACCGGGTGTCGATATTGGTGACGGGTGCCTAATCGAACGTGTCCAGCCAGACCACGTCCCGCCAGTCCCATCAGATCCCTGCATGTGCCGGCCTTCTTCCTGCTCTCGCACCCTCCCCAACTGACGGACTCCACCGTACGGCCAGGCCCTGGCGCCTACGCTGCGTCTCGCCCAAATCCGGTAAACAACCCCAGCCACCGCTGGCACTGATTCCCAGCCAGACCGGTCCCACCCCAAATCTGGAATGCACCCGCTAAGTCTCCGGAGTTGGCACACGGCTATCCTCCATGCGCAGGGCTTTCCCGCGAATTTCCTGAGCAAATTGTCCTCAACTGAATTTCTTATATTGTGCAAAATATAAACAAAGTGTCAAGAAATCATTTGCAGGAGTTGCACAAGATGATATTGTGAGTTACACTGAGTGGCTATCGTAAGTTGAGGGAAACAGAGATAGAGGGGGCTAATCCATCTGAGCGTCTTTTGGGCTGGTCGCAGTAGGAGCTTGTCGCGTCCCCCTACGGCCCAACTGCCTGTGGTCAACTGCTAAAGCCGTGATTCGGTAAGCTGGAAGTTGCTCCGAGCCAAGCTTCTCGATGCGCCAGCCCGAAAGGTTCCTTCGTGAGTCACCTGCCGACAGGCATTAATGGGGGAACGAAGACCAATAGAAAGGTTGTCTCCCGATTTCGGTAGATCCCTTGACTCTGGTCGCTGAATGAACTAATTTGGAATTGTGGAATCCGTGACTTACGGTAGAGTCGAAGAAGGGGAAAACTGATGAGCAAAGGTGCTCTGATGACTCTGAGAATACGCGACTGGGAACGCCCACTGCTCTCTCTCGCATATGAAGCCGGTCAGGCCTATGTTTCGCCGCCGCACCCAAAGGTCAAGGACAAGAGGGAGTTGGATTTGGCCTATGACTTCTGTGAAGCTGTAACCGCCGTAAACAGCCGTTCCTTCTTTACCGCGTCGCGTCTCTTACCTAAGGAAAAAAGGCGCTCTGTGCGCGCCCTCTACGCGTTCTGCCGCAAGAGCGATGACATAGTCGACAAACCCCCCTCGGGAAGGCGCGACCCTGAGGCAGTTCGCAACGCGCTTGCTGTCTGGCAGTCGCGCACACTCAAACAGAGGGCCGATGGTCGCGATCCTGTAGCACTAGCGTGGTCAGACGCTCGACTCCAGTATGGAATCCCAACCCGATATGCCGAACAACTCATCCAGGGCGTTGCACGAGACATCACGGACACGCGCTACAATACATTCGCCGACTTGACCAATTACTGTTACGGTGTAGCGGCTACTGTTGGACTGATGAGCATGCACATCATCGGTTTCACCGGTGTAGAAGCAATACCCTACGCTCTCAAGCTCGGTGTGGCCCTGCAGCTGACGAATATTTTGCGGGATGTAGGGGAGGATTGGGAGGCCGGACGCCTCTACCTGCCCCTGGAGGATCTGCATCGATTCGGACTCGATGAATTGGACATTGAAGCCGGGCAGGTAGATGATCGCTGGCGATCGTTCATGCGCTTTCAGATTGGGCGAACACGTCAACTCTACGAAGAGGCATGGCCTGGAATCGGGCTTCTGCACGTTGACGGCCGCTTCGCGATCGGGGCGGCAGCCGAACTCTATCGCGCAATTCTCGCTGCGATCGAGAACAATGACTACGACGTTTTCACCCGGCGAGCCCATGTCAATGCATGGGGCAAACTGAGGCGGCTCCCGTCAATCTGGTGGCGCAGCAAGACGGTTCGCGGTCCGGTGTGAATCGGCACGATCAACCTGGATTGAGCGCAACCTAAGAACCATAGGCAATGCGCGACGTTGGACGAGGCGAGCGAAGGTGCCTCTCCATACTCTCGCCTTTTCTACTCCTGTCCTCCTGCGTGCGCCGTTTTCACAGACTACTGAACAATGCCGCTATGGGCCGTCGGATCCTCGGCACTCGCTTGTGCCGGAGAGGGTCCCGCACCACCAAATTGGAACTCGCTCAGCACTGATCGCGAGAGTTTTGTGAAGTAGGCGGCACGCGGCGGCCCACGCTTCCTCTTCCTGATTCCTATACCAAGACTGGACAGCCGAGTCCCGACCTGGTTCACTTCGGCCTTCTCGGATTCGAACTGAAATCTGGTATGGTGACTGCCAGGATGCCGCAAGGCCAAGTCTCACCGAAACCAACTTCAACTGCGTGAACTCTTCCTCAAATTCCACCCCCGTCTGCAGTTACTTCAACCCAAATGGCCAGCCAATTCCCTATTTGCCGCACCGTTCGAATTTGCAATCTCCGACCACTTCATCCTACTGTACTCCCTGGCGGCTACGCGCCCACAGCCGTCCCCGGTTCTTCCGAAAGTCTCACAGAACGCACTCCTCCTCTGTTTTTCGTGCTCCCTGAGAATTGACAATCAATCCTGTAGTCGCTACAATTCTCCCGCTCCCGGCCTGAAAGCATGGCCGATGCTGTTTTGGCGTAGGGCCGAATTCACGAACACTTGGCAGCGAGGCGAGTCTACCCCCCTCTTCGTCTCTGACCAAGGCCGGGCCCGCCACACTTGCGCTTCTCAATCACTTTTTTCCCGCCGGTTGCAAGCCGCCGGGCAACGGCATGTCCATGACTGTGAGTCGGCAGGCGCCGTCGCGTGCGGCCAAAATCGAAGATGGTGGCGCTGACGACACGATCCTCGAACTTCGGGATCTGAAGACCTACTTCTTTCTTGAACGAGGGGTTGTTAAAGCGGTCGACGGTGTAAATGTCGCCATAGGACGTAGAAAGACGCTGGGTGTGGTCGGCGAGAGCGGATGCGGGAAGAGCGTCACCTTTCGCTCCGTGATGCGGCTCATACAGTCTCCGCCGGGAAAGATCGTGGACGGAGAGATTCTCCTACATCGCAAGGACGGCGACACTGTCGATATAGTCAAGCTGGATCCTCGCAGCCGCCAGCTTCGCGATATCCGTGGCGCCGAGATCGCCATGATCTTTCAGGAGCCGATGACTTCACTGAACCCACTCCATCCCGTCGGCCGGCAGATCTCCGAGTCGGTCCTGTTACACCAGGGCATGACAAGGCGGGCGGCTTTGGAGCGTGCCGAAGAGATGTTGAACAGGGTTCACATTGCCGATCCCGATCGCCGCATCGGCGAGTATCCGCACCAGCTGAGCGGAGGTATGCGACAGCGAGTAATGATCGCGCTGGCTTTGAGCTGCAATCCCTCGATTCTGATTGCGGATGAGCCAACCACGGCGCTGGACGTGACGGTTCAGGCACAAATCCTGGACCTGATGCGAGAACTGCAGTCCGACTTCGATTCAGCGATTGTGCTAATCACGCATAACCTTGGCGTGGTATCGCAGATGGCGGATCACGTGGCCGTTATGTACATGGGACGCGTCGTGGAGTATGCACCGGTCTACGAAATCTTCCATAACCCGAAGCATCCCTATACCATTGGGCTCCTTAACTCAGTACCGGTCCTGGGACGGAAGGAAGACAACCGTCTCGTCCCAATCACAGGAATGGTACCCAGCCCCATGGATGAGATTCGCGGCTGCGCGTTTGCCGAAAGGTGCCCTGACGCAATGGAGATTTGCTGGGAGCAGCCTCCTGAGTTCAAGGAGCACGAGCCAGGACATTCTGCGGCCTGCTGGTTGCATGACTGACCTGAACTTCCGCCGGTTCTTACAGAGCAAGAGGCATCGCAGAACCCTATCGATCCGACCTGCACGTCCGAGAACAACATTCAGTTGCCTGGTCGCGTCACCTCTGGCGCAAAGGGCATTTCTCTATACACACTATTCAAGGAGGCAAGCTAATGTCAAGTAGCAAAAAGAGGACGATCTTCTTCATACTGTCGCTGCTGATCGTTACAGCGATGCTGGTCAACGCCTGTGGCGGCGGCGAAAGCGAACCCGCGGCCGCAGAGGCGCCGGCAGAAGAAGAGGCCGCGCCGGCCGCTGCCGAGGCCGAAGCGGAAGAGGACGCAGAAGAGGCGATGGCGGAAGTTGACCTTTCACCTTCCGAGTATCCTGAGCCACAACTGATTGTCGGTAGCCGCGAAGTTGAGAAGCTACCGTTGGACCAGATTCTGACCTACAAGGCTTTGGATTCTTACAACGAACCCGAATGGGTGAGTGAGCTTGTGGCCGAGGGCGTTCTGCCGCCGGTCGAAGAGCGCCTGCCCGTTGAGCCTCGGGTGATTCTTGAGAGCGGTATGTCCGACGGCATCGGCGTATACGGCGGTGTCTGGCGCGACTTCTCCGCCTGCCCGACTGAGGGCTACAACCGCGGCGCCGGTCAGAGCGCAGGCTGGTTCGGCATCGAAGCGGCGGCCTATGCGTCTCTGCTCAAGTCCGGCCCCATCTATCGCCGCTCCGATTCGCTCGAACCGCTGCCCTACCTTGCAAAGAGCTGGGAATGGAGCGAAGACGGTTACGAGTTGACTATGAGTATTCTCGAGGGTGCTAAGTGGTCGGACGGTCATCCCTTCACCACAGAGGACGTTCTGTTCTCGTGGGAAGACATGATTGTCGACCCGAACGTTCAGTCGCCTAAGGGTGCCTCTGCCTGGATCTTCGAGGATCAGATGACGCAGCTTGAAGTGATCGACGACTACACCTTCAAGTTCGTCTTCCCGGTCGCCTTCCCGGTTCAGTCACTATTCCAGATGGACGAAGGTGACTTCCACATCTCGCCGGCTCATATCCTGAAGCCGCTCCATCCCAAGTATAACAGCGAGATGGACTATGTGGACTTTGAAGCGGCGATGCCCCCGGACAAGACTCCAGTCGTGTTGGGCGAGTTTGTACCGGTTGAGTACATTACCGACGAGTTGATGATTCTTCGCCGCAACCCCTACTACTGGGGCGTCGACGAAGCCGGCAACCAGCTTCCCTATCTGGATGAGGTTGTCTTCGAGAAGGGGCCGTCCGGTGTAGGCCGAACGCTCAGCACCCTGGCCGGCTCAGCTGACCACTCCAACTTGGAAAATCCGAGCACCTTCATCGAGACGCTGAAGCGAGCCGAAGAAGATGACGCTCACTTCTACGTCGAATGGGGCCCGGAGACCTTGGGTTTCAGCATCAAGCTGAATCTCTCTACCACTCTGGGCGTGAAGGATGATCGTGATACTGCCGTACGCGAGCTATTCCGCGACATTCGGTTCCGTAAGGCTGTCAGTTTTGCCTTGGACCGCGAGGGCATCTCTCAATCGATCCTGCGCGGGCCGTTCCTGCGCGGTTGGGCTGGCGGTCTGTTCCCCGGCTCCTCCTACTTCGATCGCAATACTGTAGCCTATTACAACCACAACCCTGAAGCCGCCGCCGCCCTGTTGGCCGACCTTGGCTTCGAGGACGCCGACGGCGACGGCATTCTGAACTGGCCGGCCGACCGCCTTGCCAGCGGTGAGAACCTGGTTCTGGCGCTGGTCACCAGTGAAGACGCCGAAGAGACCCAGACGGTAGGTGATGCTGCTGTCACCCTGCTCGGCGACCTGGGCGTGCAGATCAACGTCCGCCCGCTGAACAGTGCGGCTCGCCGCGAGATGAACGAGGCTGGCGAGTGGGAGATGAGAGTCGACCGCGACAGCCAGACCTTCGCCGTTCCCTTTACCCGCTGCCGCGAGTTGGCGCCCATCGAGCGCGAGTTCAGCTTCCACCGCGAAGGCTCCGAACCCCGTGAGCTGCTGGACTTCGAGCAGGAACTGGTCGATATCGCGCTGGCCTTCTGTGTGGAGCCCAATACTGATATTCGTAGAGACCTGATGGCCGATTACAACCGCATCTCGACAGAGAATGTCCACTTCATCGGCGTCTTTGTCGGTCGCTACGGTCTGGCCGCGGCCAAGCGCTTCAAAAACGTTCCTGCCGGCATGCCCGTGTTCATGTACAACTGGACTTGGGAAAACGTAATGCCCGAGCAGGTATGGGTTGCCCCCGAGGAGCAGATTGAACAGCTGCGTCCAGGCGTGATTCCAACCTACGACAGCGAATAGAATTTCGAGCATTGAGTAGAGAGGAGAGAGGAGTGAGAGTCAATCTTGCTCCTTTCTCTTCACTCCTCCCAGAAGAGCTTTCCAGAAACCTCCCCTGAATCCATCCAATGATCGGTTTCATTGTTCGCCGCTTTACCGTTTCGGTTGCCGTTGTTCTGGGCATCGCTCTGGTCAGCTTCATTGTGATCCAGTTGCCCCCGGGCGACTATGCTGACGGCTACGAGTCGTTCCTGATCGAGCAGGGCGGTGCCACCGAAGCTGAAGCGGAAAGGCAGGCCAACCTGTTCCGTCAGCGCTATGGACTGGACAGGCCGCTCCCAATTCAGTTCTATGTATGGATCCGGGACATGGTGACGAAAGGGAGCTTCGGTTTTTCCTTTGCCTACAAGCGTGACGTCGGCGAGTTGATAGCTGAGCGTTTGCCTCGTACACTGTTGCTGGCCGTTCTTGCCCATCTAACTTCAACTGCGGTCGGTATAGTCGCAGGAATTTTTGTCGCGCCCCGGCAGTACTCGATCGCGGACAACGTGGCAGCATTTCTTGCCTTCATTCTGTCGGCGCTGCCCCGATTTTGGATAGCACTTGCTATCATGTTTTTCCTCGTCTTTACGTTGGAGCAGGAGCACGTTACAGCTTTCCACTCACCGCAATACGTGGTTGTTCCCTGGGCTTTCGGCACCGTTGCCGAGGCGCGAGAGAGTTGGGCAAAGCTGGTCGATCTACTCCAGCATATTTGGCCGGTCGTCGTAATCGCCGGGCTTGGCGGCGTGGCCCGCAACATGCGCGTAATGCGCGGCAACATGCTGGACGAGCTGAACGCCCAGTATGTGACGACGGCCCGCTCCAAAGGTCTGACAGAGGGCCAGGTCATGCGGCGACACGCGGTGCCGAACGCTCTGCATCCCATCATCATGTACCAGGGGACTGTGCTTCCCTACATGCTGCAAGGAGAGCTGCAGGCGTCAATCGTGATGGGTCTGCCGACAATCGGTACCCTGCTTCTGACTTCGCTCCGCAATGAAGACATCTATATTGCCGCCAGCTGCTTGCTCATCTACGGCGTTCTCCTGGTGGCGGGTAATCTGATCGCCGACATTTCGTTGGCGGTCCTGGATCCGCGGGTACGGTTTTCTTAGTCTATACGGCGCAAAGGAAAGACTAGTGACCCGTGCCCTCCACATTGGGTTCTTCATCTCAAGGAAGCTTCTGAATGTCAGTTCCGTTCGGAAATCGATTTAAGCTAGTGAAATTAACACTTTCAACTCTGATCGTGTTTGCATTGGTTTTCAACACAGGAACAGCTGCCGCTGCCCAGATCTTCGCTGATGAAGAGGAGTCAGAAGAAGAGTGTCCAGCTTCGTTAGTAACCATCGGGGAGGAACTTTGGGGTCATGTGCCAGAGCTACCCGATCTGAACTGGGACATTGGCATGCCAAACAAGGCAAGGCTTCTCTGGAGGTCATTCCTTGTTCTTCTTGACTCAATTTTTCCCGGTATCACAAGGGTTTTTCCCAGAGTGCCTGAATTGAGTTGGATACTTGCATGGTTTCCGGAAGGTTGGTTTGGAAGCGATAGCTTGACTTCTGTGCCTGTGATAAGCCAGGCATCGGGCGCAGTAATTGGTCTTGTTCCCGTGGTTGGTCCGATACTTGATGGCACTGCCATCGTTACTGCTAAGGACCAAATTACAGGTGAATGTCTCTCACGTATGGGGCAGGGAGTTCTTCTCGCGAGTGCTGGAGCTACGATGATCTTTCCGGCTCTATTGGCGGTGAAGGGTGGTCTAAAGGTAGGGAAGCCCCTTGCGAAACTACTACCTGAGATTCCAGTTGAAAGAGTCTCCAAGAGGCTCCTGGATCTTGTAGAGGATTTCAAAGGCAGATTGGGGAGCAATGTATCAGAAATTGCAGAGATCAACGAAGTTGACAGGAAGTACCGCACAATGCTTCGAATCTCTGGCAAGGGGGCAGTTTCATCCAATGAATTAGCTAGAAATCTGGGTCTTCAGGCATTCACGGAGAATAACTACAGAGAAGGGTTGATGCGGTTTACAGGGAGAAGCAGTGAAGACGTTAGAGGTATGGATGCGCACCATATACTCCCTCAGGAATTCAGGGAGAGATTCGAGAGCTTAGGAGTCGAGAACATCAATGACCCAAGATTGCTTGCCTGGGTAGACGAAGAGTCCCACCGAATGTGGAGCCAGGATTACAGTGAGGCTTGGCGCGATTTCTTCGTCGGGAATGAGAATCCGACAGTTGAAGAGATACTTGAAGAAGCACGTGAGCTTTCAGAAGAATTCAATTTTCCCACTAATATCAAGATTTCAGAGAACTGGTTGCCTGAATGGCTCCGAATGCCTTTTCGGACAGACTGATCGAAAGCAATATGCAACCCTTCACAGAGCTACCACAACATAATCTGTTCTTTGAGCTCGCCGATCCTTTGAAGAATCCTCCATTTAGACTAAGGAGCCGCCTTCCGGCCGAGTCCCTACCAGACCGCAAGCAGTTAGATCTACACGCGCAGGGAGCAAATGAACTGTCAGTTCGCTTTCAATTCGACGCTGTTCAAGGGAACAAAGCTGAAGACTTTCTGTGGACGCAACTCGTGCGTCCTGCGTGCGTTTCGGGTAGAGTAGTCAAGCTCCTTGAAGTAAACGAAATCAGCGGTTGGTCGACATTCCCGGTCGAGGTCTATGACCCAGATGGAATCCTCATTCCCGATTTTCATGGGCTTGCAGTTACAGGCCCTTCGTATAGAGCGGAACATAACCGCAGTGAAATTGTCCAAATGCCTCCACTTGTACAAGGAGGAAAGAGTTTCGAGATATACAGGGGACTGTTTTTCGATGAGAGTCTGTGGGATGGCACCGATATGTTCTGGGTAGACAGGGTCCACGTTGTCACCGAAAGAACATGTAGGCTTTTCCAGGAACACAAGGTTGGAAACGTGCAATTTACTCCATTAGAAGAAAGAGAAACTCGAGTCCGGCACGTCAAGCGCGACTGAACATTCATTTGAACAAAGGACAGATTTCCAATAGTTGCCGTGAGAACTCAACACAGTAACATGTCTGTTTCGACACAATTAGAAGATACAGGTCTAAGCGAAGAGCAGCACGAATCCTACTTCCAGCTCGTGTGGCAGCGGTTCAGAAAGAGCCGGCCGGCCATCGCCGGCGGGCTCATGGTGTTGTCGCTGATAATTCTGGCAGTATTTGCCGAGTTCTTTGCCCCTGTTGATCCTACCGACGCCAATCTGCAAGACAGCTTTATCCCGCCCACTCGAATCCGCCTGATAGATGCCCAGGGCAAATTTCATCTCCGTCCCTTCATTTACAATCAGGTCGTGACAATTGATCCCAAGACGTTTGAGCCACTCTGGGAGGACGACCCAGAGCAGCGATTTGACATACAGTTCATGGTCAAGAGCTGGGAGTGGAAAATCCTTGGCCTGTTCCCAACGCGCTACCATCTCTTTGGCGTGGGCGAGGGAGGCAAGATCCACTTGCTCGGAACGGAAAAACAGGGTAGGGACCTGTGGGGCCGTGCCTGTGCTGCAGGGCGTATTTCACTGTCGTTGAGCCTCTTTGCGACAATCGTCAGTATCGTAGTCGGCGCCGTTGTCGGTATAGTATCCGGCTACTATGGAGGCGTGATCGATAACGTCATCCAGCGATTCGTGGAGTTTGTGGCCTCGTTTCCGCAGCTCCCACTCTGGCTGGCACTGGCTGCAATCATCCCGCGTACGTGGGACTCGTTGCAGGTCTTCATCATCATGGTGATCATCTTTTCGCTGCTCTCGTGGACCTTGCTCGCCCGCGAAGTGCGTGGCAAGGTACTGGCTTTCCGGGAGACTGACTTCATACTGGCTGCCAAAGAGATGGGCGCCTCAGACGCTCGCATCATCTTTCTGCACCTCTTCCCCAATTCAATTAGCCATATAATCGTCGTGCTCACCCTTACTATCCCACAGATCATACTTGCAGAGGCGTTTCTCAGCTTCCTTGGCATCGGGATCCAGGAGCCGCTAGTGAGTTGGGGCTTCCTGATGCGGGACGCGCAGAATCTGCAGACGCTCGGCACGCACACCTGGATCATGACGCCCGTTGTCTTTATCATCGTTGCCGTGCTGGGATTCAACTTTCTGGGAGACGGTCTGCGAGACGCGGCCGACCCATATTCGATTGTCTGAGATTGGGACGGAGAACGGCGTTGGGCAGGCGAAGGTCATTTCAGGTCGGTGGCAACGCATTGGCCGTCGTGCTTCGAGCCTGGGCACGGCCCATCGTGCTCATCTTTCTCATTCTCGTCTTGCTAACCTTTGGGACCGTAGTCGCCGTTTTTGCTTGGCCTCAACCCCCTACCGCATCTGTCAGCGGCACCGTTACCGACGCAAGCGGGCCGGTTGCTGGTGCACTGGTCCGCGTGCAGACAACCGCAAACCACACTTACACGGATGAAAGAGGGGGATTCACGATCGAAGGTGTTTCCACCGCTGAAAACGTGACACTGGTGGCGTGGGCGGAAGGCTACATCTTCGGTTGGACGGAGGCGAGCGGCGGCGAAGAACAAGTCAGTATCGAGCTGCATCCCCACAACCGCGTTGACAACGCCGTCTACGACTGGGAAACGTCCGAGAACTGTGGTGAGTGCCATCCATCTTACACGGAGTGGCGGCTTGATGCCCACAGCCAGTCAGCGGTGAACGTCCGCTTTCTGACAATGTACAATGGCACCGACATTGAAGGCAACCGCAGCCGTAACAGCAATTACGATACAGGTCTGCCCCGTACGCGTGACCCCGACGATCCCTACTTTGGGCCGGGCTTCAAAGTAGACTTTCCCAAACGGGACGGAAATTGCGCGGCCTGCCACACGCCTATGGCTTCGAAACTAGATGCCGACAACAGCTGCGGGTGGAACGGCTGCCATATGCAGGAGACGAGCGACGCCAGCGACGAATTGCCGGACGGTGTTAGCCCAAATGAAGCTGTAGGAGTGGCTGCTGAAGGCATTTCATGTGATTTCTGCCACAAGATCGGTGCAGTGAACTTCTATACCGACACCGTGCTTCCGGATCCCGCTATGCCTGGCATACTATCCCTAACCCTCTACCGGCCCAAGTCGGGAGAAGACCTATTGATGGGGACGGTCGATGATGTTTCCCGACCGAAAGACAGTTTTAATCAGTTGCATCGGGAAAGCGCATTCTGCGCCGCCTGTCACTTCGGCGTCAACGACACGACTGAAATCTACAACTCTTACGGGGAATGGCTGGAGAGTCCATACAGTGATCCCGGTACTGGGCAGACCTGCCAAAACTGTCACATGCCTGAAGCCCCGCGCCTTACCTCCCGCATGGAGTCCCTGGTGCAGACGGTGGCGTGGCTGGAAAGGACGAGCGGACGCACGTTGCCGGCCGGACTCGGCAAACTGGCCGAGCAATCGCAGCGCAGCTACTTCGTGTACCCCGAAAAGGGTGGACTATTTCGTGAACTCGACCAGATACACTCGCACCAGATGCCCGGCGCGTCTGACGAAAAGTTCCTGAGAAGCGCGATCTCTCTGGAAAGCAATTCCGAAATCAATGGTGCCGAAATCGTTGTGAACACAGTTGTCAGAAATACGGGAGCGGGCCATCACTATCCCACCGGGTCGCCGCTGCGACAGGTGCTCTTGGTTGTGCGGGCTACTGACGGAGGTGGTAGAGAACTGGCACTGGTAGAAGGTGAGTTGCTCCCCGAATGGGCAGGCGACGTTGCAGGATCTGCCGGCCAGGCGTATGCCAAGATTCTGCGGGATACTTTGACCGGGGAAGAACCAACCTTTTCCCACTGGCGGCTGGTGGAATTGGTCGAAGATACGCGCATTCCGGCACTGTCCTCTAGGGCAGGCAGTTTCCGCTTTGCCCTGCCCGATGATGACAATGGTCTGGGAGACGACGACATCAACATAGAAGTGAAGCTCATCTTTCGAAGGGCATTTCAGCAACTGCAGGAATGGAAGGGCTGGACTGATCCGGATATCCTGCTGGCTTCGGATGAACTTCTGATTGCCGCGGGATCCAAAGACGACCGCTAAAGCAATGACGAAACATGGAAGAAGCCCTACTTGAAGTCAACGGCCTGAAACAGTGGTTTCCTATTCGTAAGGGTTTCCTGCAGCGAATAGTCGGGCACGTCAAGGCCGTTGACGGAGTAAGTTTCGCGATTAGCCGCAACGAAGCCTTGGGGCTCGTTGGTGAAAGTGGCTCCGGCAAGACCACGGTCGGGCGGTCGGTGCTGCGGCTTTATGATCCGACGGACGGCGAGATCTGGTACACCTCTGCCGAAGGCGAACGCCTCGATATCGCCAATATCGACCAGGCCGATATGAAGCCGCTGCGCAAAGAGATGCGCATGATCTTTCAGGATCCCTTCAGTTCGTTGAATCCTCGACTGACTGTGAAAGACCTCATCGGTGAACCGCTCATCATCCACAAGGAGGCCTCCGGCCGCGAGTTGGAGGACAGGGTCTCTGAACTGATGACGGCGGTCGGGCTGGATCCGAACTATATGCGCCGCTATCCCCATGAGTTCTCCGGAGGACAGCGGCAGCGAATTGGACTGGCCCGGACGCTGGCGCTCAGGCCGCGCCTGATCATTGCTGACGAACCGGTCTCGGCCTTGGATGTGTCGATTCAGGCACAAGTGTTAAACCTTCTTCAGGAATTGAAGGAAGAACTGGGACTGACCTATCTCTTTATCGCCCACGACCTCTCCGTTGTAGAGCACATGTGCGACCGCATTGCCGTCATGTACGTCGGCCGGCTGGTGGAGATTGCCGATTCAGAAAGGCTTCTCCGACGGCCGCTTCACCCCTATACCGAGGCACTGGTTTCGGCCATTCCGCCTGCGGACCCTGACATACAGCTGAATCGGATAATCCTCGAAGGCGATATACCCAGTCCGGCCAATCCGCCCTCCGGGTGCGTGTTTCATCCCCGTTGCCTCTATGCCCAGGACCAGTGTAAGCAAGAGGAGCCCCACCTCGAAGAGATTGAACCGGGACACTTTGCCAGTTGTCACTTCGCCCGCGAGTTGGCGCTGCAAGGAATTGGAGAGGGAGTATGACCGCGAACGAATCGTCAAGGAGCGGTTTGAACGTCGACGCAGCCCTATTGGCCTATCTGGTGCCCGTCCTCGGGCCCGCCTATATCCTGGCGTTGCGAAAGGACGATTCATTTTCGAGGTTCCACGCGATGCAGTCCCTATCAATCGTCGCAGCACTGATTCTGGCCCCCGCAGTCTGGGTTCTGTTCTCGTGGCTCATCTCCCTGTTGCCGTTCGGCGGGGTCGTCGCAGCCTATGTGTTCGCACTAGTGGTCGCCGTTTACCTGGCAGTGGTGGTCGCTTGGGTTGCCGGAATTGTCAATGCGCTTCGTGCACGTCGCTCCCCCGTACCGTTCTTTGGCCGAATCCTGCGGGTATAGTCGCGCTGTTGAGAATACAATGCCGGGACCGTGTGCTATGATCTTGCAGCAGAGGAGTTCACTGGCCAGCAGGGCCGGCGCCATTCTAGGGTAGCGCCGAAACCTGTCTATCTGAACAACCCAGACCGGGCTCAGTTCCCGACTCTGATCTGTTCTCAAGAGGAGGTATTCCCTTGCCGAAAGTTACATTTATCGGAGCCGGCAGCTTCGGCTTCACTCGAAAGCTGGTCAAAGACGTACTGACGTTTTCTCGTCTTGAAGACGCCACCATCTGCTTGATGGATATCGACCCCTCGAAGCTGGGCTATATCGAGCAGGCGGTGCGACGAATCGTTCGCGAAGGGAACTATTCCGCTACGGTCGAGACAACCCTCAGCCGGGAAGAAGCGTTAGCCGGCGCGGACTACGTGATCGTCACCATCCTCATTGGCCAGACCGACGTTTGGCGTACAGACATAGAGATTCCCAAGCGGTACGGGATCGACACCAATATCGGCGACACGCGCGGCCCTTCCGGCATTTTTCGATCTATGCGCACCACACCTGTGATGGTAGACATTGCTCGAGACATGGAGCGACTGTGCCCCGACGCCGTCATGCTCAACTATACCAACCCGATGGTGATCAACTGCCGTGCGATCCAAAAGGAGACCGGTATCGTCGCCACCGGCCTCTGCCATAGCGTGCAGGGCACCGCAACTATGCTTGCTCGCTGGATCGGGGCGCCACCTGAAGAGATTACTTACACCTGTGCCGGCATAAACCACATGGCCTGGTATCTGAAGTATGAGTGGAATGGCGAGGACGCCTACCCGCTGATCCGCAAGGCGATCACTGAAAGGCCCGAGGTCTACAACGAAGAGCAGGTGCGCAACGAAATGTTCTTGCACCTTGACTACTACCCGACCGAGTCCAGCGGCCATCACTCGGAGTACAACCCCTGGTTCCGGAAGCGGCCAGACCTGATTGAAATGTACTGCACGCATGGCACAGGCTGGAACCCAGGCGAATACGCCTATGTCCTGAAACATTATTCTGCGCGTGAAGATGATTGGGAAGTGCAGATTCGCGCCTGGCTCGACGACCCGGCACCACTGAACCTGACGCGCGGATACGAGTACGCCGCCTACATCATAAACGCGCTTGAAGGAGGGGAACCCTTTCAGTTCAACGGCAACATGCCCAATGGAGACGGCTCGACACCGTTGGTCGACAATCTGCCTGTCGAAGCTTGTGTCGAGATTCCTGTGTGGGCAAGCAAGAAAGGATTGGAGAGCGTCAGAGTCGGACCGCTGCCGGCTTCGGTAGCCATGTTAACGGGCCTGAGCTCTCAAATTGAGGAACTGGCAGTAGAAGGGATTATCGAGGGCGATCCACGAAAAATCTTCCAGGCGATTCTTCACGATCCCTTGACAACCGCAGTGCTCTCGATGGCCGAAATCCGTGAAATGGTCAACGAAATGTTCGCTGCCAATGTGGAGCATCTGCCGACTTTTTCCCGCTATCAAGTCGAGGGAGACAGACCGATGCGGCTTCTGACCCAGTCCCAGCCGGAGCCTGTTCCTGCAGACTGACAGAGCCGGATTCCAAACAACGAGGAGACTAACCAATGTTGTACGAGTACAGGATTTACGAGTGTCACCCCGGCAAACGCGACGAATGGGTTGAATACATGGAAAACGTGATTATCCCCTTCCAAGTGTCGAAAGGCATGGTAGTTGCCGGGTCTTTTATTGACGAGGAAGATGAGAACTGCTACGTGTGGTTGCGCCGCTTCAAGGACGAGGCCGATAGAGAGGCCCTGTACGAGGCCGTTTACCAGTCCGATGGCTGGCTGAACGACATTGGACCAAAGATTCCTGACATGCTCAACCGCGAGACCATTAAGGTCATGCGTTTGGTGCCTACGCCTAAGTCTGTGATTCAGTAGGGCCAATTTCGGGAGAATACGCCCTGAAGTCTCGACAACAAATTGCTCGCCAGAATTGGGTCGGTTCGCTCGCGAACGGCCCTTTTTCCATATCCGAGCCTATTGCTGTTGTTGCTGTTCCTGATCGATACGCAGCCTCGTGCTGCTTTCCGCTTCGGCAAACTCTCTGACAGTGATGTGCCCGTTGTCGAGCAGATCGTGAGGGATATCCTCATCTTCGGTCTCAGAGATATGGACGCCAACAGTGAGCTCGCTGCGCGCATTTCCCTTATAGGTCCCCCTGGTCGGTGGGACGTCCGCGTAGTCCCGGCCGACTGCTATTCGGATGTGATTGTCGCTGACAACTGAGTTGTTGGTCGGGTCAAAGCCTATCCAACCGGTCACGGGGAGAAATGCCTCTACCCAAGCGTGTGAAGCCCCGGAAATGTCGCTATCGTCTTTTCTTTCAGGATCTTGGTATATATAGCCGCTGACATAACGCGCGGGAATACCCTCCCTTCGAAGCAGCGCTATCATGATGTGCGAAAAATCCTGGCAGACCCCGCGACGATTCTCCAGGGCCGTGTCGATGGGGGAGTCAACTGCTGTGCTCTTCGGCGTATACTCAATTACGGCGGGAATCTTTTCGTTGACGTCAAATAGAGCATGAAGGGGGTCCTTGGCCTTGCCGAAGCTGACCTCTTCCGCAAAGCTGGACAGTAGTGCGGTCGGGCGTGCGTAGCTGCTGGGCGTTAGCCAGTCCCAGTGCTGACCGGTCGCGGCAACATCCTCCAACTCTTTCCAGGTTGACCCCTCGAGGTTCCCCGGCAAGGGATTAGAATCCTGTACCAAGACCAGGGCCTGGGCGCGCAGGAGCAGCTCGGAGTGGCGCCTGGGAATATCGAAATAGTGAATGGAATTCTGCATGCAGTCGCTCGTGGCCAACACTTGTGCATGCGGCCACACCTCCAAAAGAAAGTTCAAGCACCTCTGTTGACGGTCGGTGCGAGGCTGCATGCGAACTTCCATCGTACTCTCCCTGACTTCGGAGTCGTAGCGATACCTGGTGTGGTGGTGAACGGAATAGTATTTCATTTCGCGAGTTCTGGGTGGAGAGTCAGGCGAAGGCCTCTTCGATATCGTAGTTGAAATAGGCATCTTGGAGCGCACTATGAATCTGATCGCAACTCTCCATGATGTCGGTAACAAACGTATTGGCCCCGATCTCAATTACGTCGTCTATCTGACTGTACTCGAGATGGGCCTGGAGCTTGCCCGAAAGTCGATTCAGGTCGCCGGAACGACGAGTCTCGGTTGCTCCGGCAACCTGCCTCAGCAGGTCAGCCATCTGGTCAATGTTGAAACGGGCCGAATTTGGGAGAAATGGATTGAGCAACAGGAATGAAGTTACCTGACGCGTCTCCGGCCTTGGGTCGTATACTCTGCAGTAAGACTCAAAAGAATTACACGCGCGGAGGACACCAATTCCGTTGAGCGGATCAACAGTCTCCAGCCGCTCGCCGCCATCAACGCCGAAGTGTTGGAAGTGCGCCTGCAAAAGACTACAAACAGATAGAATTCGCTCCAGATGACCTCCGATTTGGATAAACAGCCACCCTTCATCGTGCAAGAGCGATGAGAGAGCAAGTCCTTGAAAGAGGGAGACACTGCTTTCAAGTTCCCTGAAGAAATTGTCGCGTTCCTCGTGCCAGTTCTGGTGGCCTTGCCAGGCGTGAAGACGCAGATAAAGCCGGTTCATGTGTTCCCAGAGCTGACTACTCAGCTGGGATCTGACGGTACGCGCGTTCGACCGGGCCAGATTGATGCAGCCCGAAATCGAGGTCTGATTGTCGGCGTTGAAAGTGAGATCGTGGGCCATCTGCAGGGCCACTTGGCTATCCACTACGCCGTTTTTCATCGCCGGAGGCGGCTGCCGCAACGCGGAGAAAAACTGCTGCCAGCCGCGGTCGTTGCCGTGCTGAGCGGCCTGCCCGACCATGAAATTCAGTCTCACTCTCAGCAGGCGGATCGTGTTCTCTGCCCTCTCCATGTACCGGCCGATCCAGTACATACTGTCAGCAGATCTGGATAACATTGGCGCTATTCCTCTTTCTGAATCAGTTTTCTTGCAAGACCCACGTATCCTTACTGCCCCCTCCTTGGGAAGAATTGACCACAAGCGATCCCTCACGTAGGGCCACCCGCGTCAGTCCACCCGGTACAATGACAGTGTTTTCCTGCTCTCCGCCGTAAAGAATAAACGGCCGCAAGTCAACATGACGCGAGACTACGTTTCCATTGATGTAACAAGGAGCACGCGATAGGCTCAGAGTTGGCTGGGCGATGTAGTTGCGGGGATTCTCCAGTACTTGCTGGCGGAAGCTTTCACGTTCTTTGGCCGTACTGTACGGCCCAATCAGCATACCGTACCCCCCGGACTCACCGACGGCTTTCACCACCAGCTTGTCAAGGTTGTCCAGCACATGCGCCCGCTCGTCATCCCGTAAGCACAGATAGGTCTCGACATTCCGAAGGATTGGCTCCTCACCCAGGTAGTAGCGGATCATCTCGGGAACGAAAGCGTAGACTGCCTTGTCGTCCGCGATCCCCGTGCCAATTGCGTTGGCCAGTGTAATGTTTCCGGCGCGATAGGCATTGAAAAGGCCGGGAACGCCCAGGACCGAATCGGGCTCAAAATGAAGCGGGTCGATGAATTCGTCATCGATGCGGCGGTAGATTACGTCGACGCGCTGCAGGCCGCTGGTCGTGCGCATGTAGACGAATCCGTCATGAATGAGTAGATCGGCTCCTTCGACCAGCTCGATTCCCATGACGCGTGCAAGAAAAGTATGCTCAAAGTAGGCCGAATTGAATATACCGGGAGTCAGAAGAACGATCGTCGCGTCTCTCCCCTTGGGCGAAAGCGTCTGTAACTGTTCCAGCAAAGCCTGGCCGTAATGGCCAATGGGTCTGATCCCATAGCCGCCGAACATGCCCGGGAACACCTGGGTCATCACCTCACGGTTGGCGAGCATGTAGGAGACGCCGCTGGGCACGCGCAGATTGTCCTCCAATACGGCGAACTCGCCGTCCGGTAGGCGAACGAGATCGGTGCCGACGATAGAGGTGTATACGTCATTGGCGACCTTGACGCCGCGCATTTCTCGCTGGTAGTTTGCGCAACTGTAAATCAAATCGAAAGGCACTTTGCCTTCCTGCAAAATGCGCCCCTCGTGGTAGACGTCTCGCAGGAAGAGATTGATGGCGTGAATGCGCTGACGCAAACCGCTTTCAATCTTTTTCCACTCTTCGTCACTGATGATGCGGGGCAAGATATCGTAGGGGAAGATGCGTTCGATTGTGGAGTCTTCACCGTAGACAGTGAAGGTGATGCCCCGGTTCAGGAACGTGAGGTCTGCGGCCTGTTGGCGCTGTGTCAACTCACTGGCTTGAAGCTCAAGAATGCTTTGAAGCAGCTTCTGATACGATTCTCTCGGTCGACCGTTCTCCTGAAACATCTCATCGAAGATGGACCCGTCCAATGCATAGTTGCTGAACAGGCTTATGGCACTCTCGTTTACAGTCTCGTCTTGTGTTGGCACGCTCTTCACCGCCGTTGGTGTTGTTCAGATTAGCGCTTTTCAGCTGGCACCATTGAGAGCTGTTCGAAAGTCCTTATGGGCTTGCTGCCAGTCGGTAAGCAACACTCATGATCGCCTCGCGATCTGAGAAAATCTCTGGGTTGTGATTTGTAGCCTAACTGGCCCCGCCGCAGTGGACTCTTTGATTTCACTCCGACCTGCTCGTGAGGATTGTTGCCGCAATTAACCTTTCAAATTCACAAAAGATCAGGCCCGAAAGAAGGAATTTGCGTATTATGCCCAAATTTGGTCTTTATATGCAAACGGGAAAATTTCCTTGAAGAAGCACTAAGTTTCCTGGCAGGCCGCGCATGGCACACACTGGAGTGGTGCCCGCAATGGTACGGGCATTTAGGCCTCAAGATCGCCTGGTCTGTGCGGGAAGTCAACCGTTGCTATGTCAGAATGAGGATATCTGAGGTGTTTGGTTAGATTTCAGTCCTGACACAGAAAGAAAGTCTGCGTCGGCTGGGTATGCATCCCGGTACAGGGCTATTCCACGTGATTCTTTGGCAGCGACAGAACCTGGCCATGCCACGTTCAACCCTGAGGCAGATGAAACGACGTCTCTGACAACTGACCACTAACCACTGACTACCACTTTTCTGGGCGGTCGGCCGCAAGCGGCCTCCCTTGTGCGGGGGCTCCGCCCCCGCAACGCCCCCTCTCCTACAACATCCCTCGTCGACAGTGTGTCGACACTGGTGACGGGTGCCCATCCGAAAGGATTTCGTCAAACCACGTTCTTCCAGTCCCATCAGGACCCCGCACGTGCCGGCCTTGTGCCTGCCCTGGGCCCTCCAAGTCAGCGGAACTCCCGGCAAGGCCTCTTTTGGCCGCTGCCCATCGGTTCTCAAAGAGCGGGCATGCAATTCCAGCCGCCCCTGGCATGAACTCCCCTCCGGACTGTTCCCGCCCCAATGTCTGGGATGCACGCTTGGCTGGCACACGCGCACAGCGCGCCCTCAAATGACGTCTCCCGGTCGAAACTCCATCGCAGTAGACAGAGACATTTGAGTCACATATCCTGTAGTCAAGGCACCCGCGAAAGAGGCGGCGCTAACTGAAACTCACCGCCTCTTTCTTCCTGAGGAAAACTATTTCTGATCGGGGTATTCGAACTGTGGGTTCCATCCTGCAGGGCCGTCGGGGAGCAGGTCGAACAGATGCCACGCGCCGCAGTAGGAATCGCCGGGCCCGAAGTGGTCTTTGGCTACGCGTATGATGCTGCCATCGTCGCTCTTGCGGAATACTGAGACGCCAGGCTGGTAGCCAGACATGAAGCCGCCTTCACTGCTCTGAAAGCCCATGTCGGCGGTGAATGCCGATCCTTGAGCGGAGTAGACGGGGAAGCGCCAGCCCCGCCCGCGTGCAAACTCCTGCTGCTCGGCTGGGCTGTCAGGCGAAACGAGCACAAAGGCCGCGCGGTCCTGCAGATGGTGTGCGACTCCATTGAAATTGTCGGCCCACATGGTGCAATAGGAACATCTGGAGCCCATGTTGTGGACGAGAATGAGGTCGTTTCTGTCACCGAACAGAGCGGACAGACTGATCGGGCCGTTCGGGCCTTGAAGCAGGTAGTCTTCAACGGCCTCGTGGGGAAGCTTCCTGCGCAGTTCGGCCAGTTTCCTCCTCGCCTCGTCGAGTTCCAGATAGGCGGCTTCGAGTTCCTTGTCAAATTGAGCGTCGTTTTCGGACATGGTTTTCTCCCATTGACAATACATACGAATGAGTTCAGTACTTAGTCTACGATCTCTTCCGAATGAATGCCAGACTCTTGCGCGGGGATCAGAAGACATGGCCGGACGACCCCTGCTGGCTACTGGTCAGGTGAGAGTCCACTGAAGGTCGAAGAGTCCTTCAGGCTTGGAACCTGGAGAATGGGAAGTACTGCGTCTGAGGTACGTCCATTCAGGCTGAGGAAGTGAGAAAGAGGTCCTGGTCTTCAATGTGTTGGCGCAATCGGGGTGCGCTGCCCCTGAAACATCACGGCACTGGCATTAGATAGTGCCGACCCCTTTGCTGGCCCCCCAACGCATCAGCAACCGATCCACAGCGTCTCCTTGCTTCTCCCTGCCTCGGACCATTTGACAATGCCTGCATGGCGGTCGTAACATGTAGCCCAACGTGAGACAATGCCGACTGCCTTCAGTCGGAATAAATCGAAGGAAAAGAATTCATGACTGAACTCTCGCTGCGCGGCGTCTTTGCCCCAACCCTCACCCCCATACGCGCCGATCTATCCATCGACTTGCCTTCCTACACAGAGTTCTGCCACCGGCTACTGGAGGGAGGCTGCCACGGGCTTGTGTTGTTCGGCACAAATAGCGAGGCGACTTCATTTTCTGCCTCAGAACGAATGGCCGCGGTCGATGCAGTCATCGAGTCAGGCGTAGCAGCAGAACGGCTTGTAGTTGGCAGCGGCTCCGCCTCCGTCGTAGAGGCCGCCGAACTGACCCGTCACGCTGTGGAATCCGGCTGTCGAGGCGTCCTCACCCTGCCGCCCTTCTACTACCCAGGCGTATCGGACGAAGGTCTGTATCGCTCATTCGCGGCAGTGCTCGATCGCGTCAACGACGAGCGGCTGCGCATGTACTTCTATCACATCCCACAGGTTAGCGGTATCCCGCTGAGCCCCTCGTTGCTTGACCGCCTGGCAGATGCCTATCCCCGCCAGGCTGCCGGCGTCAAGGACAGTTCTGGCGATGTGGATACACTTATGGGACTGCACGGCGTCGCGGCGGCACGTCCCGGCTTTTCGGTCTTTTGCGGTACTGAGGCGTTGTTGCTGAAAAATCTGCAAGGCGGTGGCGGAGGCTGCATTTCAGGGATGGCAAACGTGCTTCCTCACGTTATACGCGACCTCTACGACAACTGGGAGGCAGATGACGCCGAAGATCGTCAGAAGCGTACCAATTGGATCCGAGACGCAATACTTGTGTCCGGATTCAACATGATCGCTTCGCTGAAGGTCATTGTGGGTGATCAAACGGGTAGACCGGGCTGGAGTCGCGTTCGCCCGCCGCTGGTCGACCTGACCGAAGCGGAGCAGGAGCAGCTGTTGGCCCGGCTTTCGCCGCCGGTCCCTGCCTAGCTGCCTGACCTGATTCGGTCCCACCGCCGGCGCTTCTCGGCCTGGTGTTAGGCGCAATTGCCGGGCGCCTTTCCGTCTGATAGCTCCCCTGGATGGCTTCAGTCCGGGCACGCGCAATACAGGAGAAAGGATTCCAACCATGTCGCCCCAGATGAGAATCGGCTTGGGCCAGTTCAATGAACTGACCGACGAAAAACTGGCCTTCATCAAGCAACTTGGCGCTGACGACTTCCTGATGAATACGCCCAAGCTCCCGGGAGAAAGGCAGTGGGAGTACGAAGATCTGAAGGAGGCCGTGGACCGGGCCAAGGACGCCGGACTGCGGCTAATCTGTCTCGAAAACGTTCCTGTCAGCTTCTACGACAAGGCAATGTTGGGGCTACCGGGCCGGGACGAGCAGATCGCGCACATGCAGACGACAGTTCGCAACATGGGCCGCGCGGGTATTCCAATCCTCGGCTACCATTGGATGCCCAATTCGGTTTGGCGTACGCCCGAGCCGGCCGTCCTGCGCGGTGGCGCCCGCGGCACGCGATTCAATCTGGCAGAGCACGACCCGAGCGAACTTACACACGGGCGGGTCTACGATGCCGACGAAATGTGGGCGAACTACGAGTATTACCTGGAGCGTCTCCTCCCGGTGGCCGAGGAGGCTGGAGTCACGCTCGCCCTCCACCCTGACGACCCTCCGGTAGAATCACTCGGCGGCGTTGCACGGATCTTCCGCAACTTCGAAGGGTTCAAACGTGCCATTGACCGTTTCGACAGCCCCAATCACGGTCTGGACTTCTGCATGGGCTGCTGGTCCGAGATGAACGGTCATGATTATGTAATCGAGGCCGTACGCCACTTCGGCGGCCGCGGCCGCATCGTTTACGTTCACTTTCGCGACGTTCAGGGGACGGTTCCCAATTTTAATGAGTGTTTCATCAATGAAGGCAACGTAGATCCTTTCGAAGTGATGAAGACGCTGAAGGAAGTGGGATTCACAGGCTTCATGATCACCGACCACGTGCCGAAGATGGTCGAAGACACGGCCTGGGGGCACCGCGGCCGCGCCTATGCCATCGGTTACATGACGGCGATGCTGGAGATGGTAAATCGGCTGGCTGCGTAGAGGTTCGCCGCTTCCGGCCAAGTTCAGACACTGGATTGCAGACTTGCAGTCATACAGCTACTGTTTGCCAAATGGACTTCACGCCACTTGATCCCCAGTTCCTGCTGGACCGGCTCAGACCTCCGTCCGGTCCGGTTCGAATCCTGCTGGACACTGATACCTACAACGAGATCGATGATCAGTTCGCTGTGGTATACGCGCTTCTTTCCTCTGAGCGCATTGCGGTAGAAGCGTTGCACGCCGCGCCCTTTCACAACAGCCGCTCTTCGGGTCCGGGCGACGGGATGGAGAAGAGCTTCGAAGAGATTCAACGTCTGCTGGCGCGCCTGCCGGCTGTCGAAACATCGAAGGAGCCGTTTGTCAGGCCGGGTTCAACAGAGTGGCTACCAGACGAAAGGACGCCGGTCGAGAGCGAAGCGACTGTCGATCTGATCGAAATGGCCCTGGCCAGTCCCGTCGATGATCCCCTCTACGTCGTGGCTATTGGCGCCATTACCAATGTTGCCTCCGCGCTGCTGCTGGAGCCGGAGATTCGACACCGCATCGTCCTCCTGTGGTTGGGGGGCCATGCCCGCCATTGGCCCGACACGATCGAGTTCAATCTGCGTCAGGATCCAGCCGCAAGCCGGGTTGTACTGGACTGCGGCGTACCCCTTGTCCGCTTTCCCTGCATGGGGGTCGTGTCCCATTTGCATACGACGCAACCCGAGATGGCCGAACATGTAAAGGGCAGAGGCGCAATCGGCGACTACCTGTTCCAGATATACTGCGACTATCATTCCGACCAGTTTGCCTATTCCAAGCAGATTTGGGACCTTGCGCCACTGGGCTGGTTGGTCGATCCCATGTGGGCGCAGATGGAGCTTGTGAGCTCGCCCCGGCTCACCGACGCGATTACGTGGGAGTTTGACGAGGGACGCCATACCGTCTCCTGTGCCCGCTACGTCGACCGCGACGGCATTTTCCGCGACCTCTTTACCAAGCTTGACCTTGCAGCTTCAGGTTGATAGATGGAAGGCCGGCCGGATCCCCCCGGCAGAGACTCCTCGATGAATTTCACTCTCATTCCAGAAGAAGCTCCCTCGGACTCGCTGCGGCGTATCGCAGTCGAGCAAATTGAAGGTGCCGTCACCCAGCTTCAGCGCAGCGATGACCTGAACGAAGGAATTCACGAAGCCCGCAAGCATTTCAAGCGAGTTCGAGCACTGTTGCGGCTGGCCCGGGGTGCTTTGCCCGAGGAGACTTACGCTTCTGAAAACATGCATTTCCGCGACTTGGGCCGTCTCCTTTCTCCCGTTCGCGACAGTGCCGTATACATTGAAACTTTGGACCGGATTCGAAAAGGCTCCCGGGCCCTGATCGCCGACGAAGCCTTCCTGCATCTTCGGACACGATTGGTAGGAGAGCACAGAGCTGTTCTCAGTGCCTATGCACAAGACGAACAGCGACAGAAATCTCTGATTGATTCCTTACAGGGCGCGCAATCGCGTGTATCCAGCTGGCGTTTCATCGAAAGCGAGTTCTCATTGTTCAAGGCAGGACTGCGAAGAATCTACGGACGCGGTCGCGACGAAAGGGCAGCTGCCTATTCCCAACCAACGACAGAAAGGTTCCACGCCTGGCGCAAACGCGTAAAGTATCTGTGGTATCATCTCCAAATCCTGCAACCGCTGTGGCCGGCGCAGCTAAAGGCTATGGAACGAGAATGCGACCGCCTGGCAGACCTGCTTGGCGACGAACACGACCTGGCCGTTCTGATGGAGAAGCCCAGCGTTAAGGAACTGCTGGCAGTACACAGCGCCGGAGCCCAATTGCTCCATTCAACCGTGTCCCGAGAGCGCGAGCGGCAGCGTCGCGCCGCCATTCCTCTGGCGCAGCGAATCTACGGCGAGAGTGCCGGTCGATTTGTCGCCCGCATCGAGGAGTACTGGCTCGCATATCGCCCGCACAGCCAGTTTCTCCCTCAGGAAGCAGTTCCTCGCATAGACCGATGACGACCGAGAGACTCGCCCGCCAGTTGCAGTTCATTCTTGAACTCGACAAACTGAAGGGCATTCTGCGCCGGTCTTTGCTCTTGGAGAGCCATAGGCGTGAAAACTCGGCAGAACACTCTTGGCATCTGGCCATGATGGTTCTGGTCCTGGCAGAGCACGCCGACGAGCCCGTTGACCAACTGCATACACTGAAGCTTGTCCTGGTTCACGATATTGTTGAGATCGACGCCGGCGATACCTACGCCTACGATGCGGACGGGCACGCAGGAAAGGACGAGCGTGAGAGAATGGCCGCGCAGCGTATCTTTGGGTTACTGCCGGCAGAACAGGCAAAAGAACTGATCAATCTCTGGGAAGAGTACGAAGAACAGAAGACAGCTGAGGCCAGATTTGCACTTGCCTTGGACAGACTAATGCCCTTCCTCCACAACTACCATACAGACGGAGTAACCTGGCGCGAGAACCGGGTAACGAGCGTACAGGTCAAAGAGCGCATGGCACCTGTTGGTGTTGCTTCCGATGCCTTGGGAAGGACCGTTTCAAACATTACAGAGCAGGCAGTTGCCTCCGGCCTGCTGCCGCACTCCTGGTCAGAGCCTTAGAATTCCTCAGCCATTCATGGGCAAGTCCGGACGAGCCATCGAGACCCAATTGCAATCAGGCGGGGCGGGAGAGGCGCGCTCCCATACCCCTGCCGAGCAGTCTTTTGCTTCCTTTGCGCGTCTGAAGTCACCTTGGCCCCCAGCCTCAGAAATCTGCTTTTGGGTCTCATTCTTCATTCTTAACGTCCTCCTGTTCCTCCCGGTCGTTCTTATGGACCGCGAGGACGGTTCTCTGTTGCCTTCATTTCGCTTTGCCGGTCTTTCTCTGGACGAGATTTGGATGCAAATCGCAGTCTGGCGCAGAGGACCTGACCTGCTGCGATTCAATACCGAAATCGTTCTCATTGTAGTGCTTTGGGCCGTCATTCGGCCGCTACGGCATGTCGCCGTCCGCATCGTCTTTGTAATCGCCTACCTTCTCATATTCTTCTACTATCTTTACGAAGGGGCGTCTCTCACCTTTTTCAGCGTCGAACCGGTCTTCTACACCCAGCTGCGAATGGCAACCGAGGGATTCAGCTTCTTCCTGCAAAACGCCCGCGTTACCACCGCCTTCGTCGCCGGTACCGTCCTGCTTATCGCTGCCGGCGCGGCACTGGTTGCGCGACTGGCTCGCTACGTACTGCCGGAAAGCGGGCCCGGGCCTGGAACACGTACCGTGTTGATTCTGCTTGCCCTCATCATAGCGTTTCAGGCAGTCTTCCGTTCCGAAATCTTGGCACGCCCCGAATTGGTTTTCAGTAGCATCACCGCAAAACTGCTGCGCAACATCAGTGAATCGCGGCGCGTCTATCTTGACGTGCAACGGCTTGAAACATTTGAGGCCACCCCTGCCGAAGTCTACAGTCAGTTTGACCTGGTCGAGCGTCCCCCCATATACATCATCTTCAGCGAGTCGTACGGGTCAGTGCTTTACAAGAGGAATGACTGGAGAGCGCTCTACAGAGAGCTTTCCGAGCGCTTGGAACAAGACCTCTCCAGCGCGGGCTGGCACGCGGCGTCAGCCCTGAGCCTTGCTCCCACATGGGGAGGTGGATCCTGGATGTCTTATACCAGCGCGCTATTCGGTATGCGGGTCAGCTCGGATCCGCAATACTACGCCCTGCTCGACAAATATGAGGCCGGAGGATACCCGGACCTCGGCCAGTTTCTGAGGGACCAGGGCTATACCTATTACCGGCTGACAGCGCTCTCAATGGGTCTGCCCGAAGCGCAATGGGAAAAATACGCTGCCTTCTATGGAATAGACCGGTGGCTTCAGTACGAGGATCTGAACTTTACCGGTCCCGAATATGGGTGGGGACCGGCGCCTCCAGACCAGTACTCCTTGAACTTCGCCCGTGAGACAATCCGCAACGAAACCGAAGAGCCCTATCTTTTCTTCACAATAACTCAGAATTCCCACTACCCTTGGGCTCCCCTGCCACAGCTGGTAGACACGTGGCAGCAACTGAACAGACCGGGTCCCGCACCCCCGCCGGCGTCCGAACTGATCGAGCACGCCGAACGACGTCAGAACTACTGGAACGCAATCGAATACCAGTTGGAAATGCTTGTTGATTTCATAATCAGCGAACCCAACGAGCAGGCGATATTCGTTCTGGTAGGCGACCATCAGCCTCCGCGGGTCTCGCGCCGTGAGGACGGCTGGGACACCCCTTTTCACATCATTGCCAAGGATCCCCGCTTTATTGCATCATTCAGGGAGTACGGATTCACGCCAGGGCTGGCAGTCTGGGAGCCTGAGCCAACTTTTCGGCACGAAGGTTTCCTCTCGATGTTCGTTCGGCAGCTTCTGACAGCCTATGGGAGCAAAGCAGAACTCCCGCTGTATCTGCCAGAGGGCGTCCCCATCGGCGAGAAGGGGCACCAACCTGTGTTGACCCCCCATTAGAGCAGCTACCTTTGGAGACTTTCACCAAATGGGTTGCTGAAGGCATCAGGGCTTGCTGAAAATGAACTCTGTAATCAGGCTGTTCTTCATTGTCTTGATAACAACGCTTTGCGCCGGCTGCCGGGGCCGCGCAAACGAGCAGCCTTCAGACCTGGCGCAAACGTCGGAGTCTCCCCAGGCAACCGGGAACCAATCCCAAAGTGTAATTTCGGAGAGAGCGGCGGCTGCCTTTGCCGGACTGGATCCGATCAGGTTTCAGCAGGGAGAAGGCTGGCGAGTTTTCCGAATCGACGCCGGATCGTCAAAGGCCGCATATATCGTCGATGAGGAACTTTTTGCAGACGCCACACGCAAATATGGCCTGGACGTAGGCAAGACTAAGGTGGTGGGTGAGACACAAGATCTGGTGGGGCTGATGCAGATCGACCTCGACCAACGGTCGATCGGAGGCAACCGTTTCGTCGTCTATCTGCCAACTCTTCAGACTGACCAGGTTCTGCGAGACGGCTGGATCCGGGAAAACGCGTTAGAATCGGATAGGTTTCCTCTCGCCATTTTTGTTGCAGAACGCCTCCGTGCGGTGCCTGACACGTACAGTGAGGGTGAGGAAGTCTCCTTTCAACTTGAGGGAGCACTGGAACTACGTGGAACTACGCTTTCAACAGTCTGGGACGTTTCTGCCAACCAGTCCGGGAGTACCATTCGGGGATCGATGCAAACTCGACTGCGGATGACAGACCTTGGCTTTGATCCGCCTCACTTTGCCAATACGCTTACCGTGCAGGACGAGTTCGCTGTACGCATTGAATTCGTCGCCAACGAGGAGTAGCGCACTCAGATGACACGTGACCTACGCAACGGAGGCCGCATTTCTTCCGGGCATCGCACTGCGACAGTCAGTTCGGATACACGGCTGCCAGCCCAGGCCGGCCCGTTGGATGCAGAAGGCGTCGCTCGCGCAAGGGCGCTGGCAGCTGGCCTGAAGACCCGCCTGCAATCTGCTAAGTCACCCGCACCGGTTGTGGAAGCAGATTACCTGTTGAACGAAGCACGCGACCAGGCCTGCCCACTTCTCGAGCGGTTTAGGATCCTGGGCCTTCTGGCTTCAGTTCTCGATCATTACTTTGTCGAGACCGCGCCCACCCTGTCCGAACAGAGCCAGGGAGAAATCGCAGCGAGTCTGGATCCGCTCTTGCAGCAGTCCTATGCGGAACTGAACGAGAAACTATTGCCTGCCCTGTCGGCGGAGCACGACATCGAAGTACGCCGCCCTCATGAGTTGACAGTCGTGCAACGTCAATACTTGCGCCGATTCTTCCGGCATCAGCTCTACCCCATGCTGACTCCCCTCGCAGTTGATCCGGGGCATCCCTTTCCCTTCATCAGTTCCCATAGCATCAATCTTCTGGTCCATCTGAGCAGCCCCGAACTGGGCATCGGTCCTCTCTCCTACGCCCGCATCAAGGTGCCCAGGCTCATGTCCCGCTTTGTCTCCATTCCCTCGACTTCGAGGAAGCAACTTTACATCTGGAGTGAAGACGCGGTAACCAGCTTCCTTGACGAGCTCTTTCCCGGCATGCAAATCGAAAGTGTATACCTCTTTCGCGTTTTGAGAGCGTCGAGCGGAGGCAGCAACGGTGACGAGTTGGATGCGCAAAGACGGGGACTTCGACATCAGCAGCTTGCCTCACCTGTTGTCCGGTTGGAGGTTGAGACTGCGATGCCCGAATCTGTGATTGAGTGGCTGTCCTCCAATCTGCGGGTACCTCTGCAACTCTGCTTCCGCAGCGCAGGACCGTTGGCGTTGTTTCAACTGGTCGATCTGGCCAACCTCGCTCATCCTTTGGACTGAGTGGCTCACTTTCTCTTGGTACGTCCTTGGAGGCACAGGCCGTTTCAGGCCGGCACCCCAAATGGGCGCCTTCCCCTTCCTGAGCGGCAATAGCGAGTAGCGAATGCATCCCCAAATTGGTGTGAACAGTCGCATACCTCTGAAGTCGACCAAGCCACGGTCAGTTCCCTTTCCGGTCTCCACCTGAAAAAGCGCCGTCTCTTACTACTGACCACTGCAGTTTGGGCGGTCGGGCCTAGTCGGCCCTCCCTTGTGCGGGGGCTCCGCCCCCGCAACGCCCCCCCCCTACTGCCTCATCGACCGGGTGTCGTTTTTCGTAACAGGTGCCTAATCGAAAGTGTCCAGCCAGCCCGCGTCCCGCCAGTCCCATCAGTCTCATCAGAACCCCGTAGGCGCCGGCCTTGTCCCTGCCCTCGCACCCTCCCCAACTGACGGACTCCGCCGTACGACCAGGCCAGGCGCCTGCAATGCGTCTCGCCCAAAGTCGATAAGCAACGCCAGCCACCGCCGGCGCTGATTCCCCACCAGACTGTTCCCACCCCAGATCTAGGATGCACACCGAGGAACCCTTCTTTTGACAGAGTGAAACTCATGTGATACGCTCGCATCCAATTCAGTTGTCAGTGCTGTGACTGGGGAAACGGACCGGCCGATCGACCTTTCAGAGAGTTGCCGGCTGCTGAGAGGCAATAGGCGACGAACGGTATAGCGCCCCAGGAGCATCCGGCACCAAATTGCCGGACGGTTCCGCCCCGTTACCGGCGCCAGAGGCAGACGTAACTGTCTGCGAACTCAGGTGGTACCACGGGTCCTCTCGTCCTGAACTGACGAGGGGATTTTTCTGTTTTGGAATCTGTTGGGACTTGGGGTTACTTTTTTCACTTGGCAGGAGCTTGACATGCTTGATATTCGATGGATGCGGGATAACCGGGAAGCGCTGGCGCAGGCGATGGCGAAGTTGAATGATTCCGAGGCGCCCTGGGAGCTGGCGTTGGATTTGGACGCAAGACGGCGAGAGTTGCTGCAGCAAGGAGAGAAACTGCGTGAGGAGCGCAACACCGGCTCCAGGCAGATCGGCCTTCTCTTCCGCGAAAAGAAGGCCTCCGAAGCCAACGCTCTGAAAGAGCAGATGAGCCGGATCGGTGATGAAATTGCCAGAATCGACGACGAGTTGCGCCGCGTCGAGGCCTCCTACCACGACGCCATGATGCGCATCCCAAATCCACCCGAAGATGATGTCCCTGTTGCGCCGGACGAAGAGGGCAACGTCGTTCTGACCCAATGGGGCGAGCTTCCTGAATTCGACTTTGAACCGCAAGCCCACTGGGATTTTGGCCCGCAACTGGACATCATCGACTTCGAGCGCGGCGTTGCTACCGCTGGCAGCCGGTTCTACTTTCTCAAAGGACCGGGCGCACGCCTCCAAAGAGTCCTGTCAAACTGGTTTCTTGACGTCCACATCCGGGAGCACGGTTACACCGAAATCTACCCGCCGATGATGGTGCGCGGACATGCCATGGAGGGGACGGGCAATCTGCCCAAGTTTGGCGAAAACCTCTACCGGGACGCTGAAGAGGACTACTGGTTCATACCTACTGCTGAAGTTTCGGTAACAAACCTGCACCGCGATGAGATACTGGAACCGGGCACATTGCCCCTTTACTACGTAGCCAGCACACCTTGTTTCCGGCGTGAAAAGGTGTCGGCGGGCAAGGACGCGCGCGGCATCAAGCGTGTGCATCAGTTCCAGAAGGTGGAGATGGTTAAATTTGTTGAACCCGCCACCGGTCGCGAGGAGCTGGAGTCGCTGACAAGGGCCGCGGAGGTACTGTTGGAGCGGCTTGAGTTGCCCTACCGCCGGGTTGCCATCGCTACCGGTGACCTCTCCTTTGTCGCGGCCATCAAGTATGACCTGGAGGTCTGGGCGGCAGGCTGTCAGGAGTGGCTCGAGGTCAGCTCCTGTTCGCTTTTCCGCGACTTTCAGGCCCGGCGGGCCAATATCCGCTACCGCCCGCGTGAGGGCGCGCGCCCGGAGTACGTCTACACGCTCAATGGCTCGGGCCTTGCCCTGCCTCGCGTTATCATCGCGCTTCTGGAAAATAATCAGAGGTCGGATGGAAGCGTGAAACTGCCGGATGTCTTGCGGCCCTATCTTGGAGACGAGATGGTGATCGGCTGAGCGATTCTGCTGGACGTTTCTCATGGAGCGGTCCCTTCCAAGATTGGTTTGCACTGTCGTCCAACCGCAGGATAAGACGCCTGCAATGCGAACTCACGGCAAGAACTGATCGGCGAGAAGTGGACCCAATCATTTGACAGGTATTCTGAAATCGGTTTATACTGTGCCCGTTGATGGCTGGCAAGTCCTGGCCCGGAGGGATGGCCGAGAGGACGAAGGCGGTTGTCTTGAAAACAACTGTGGCAGTGATGTCACCGGGGGTTCGAATCCCTCTCCCTCCGCCTGGTCCAGCCAAGAATCTTAACATGGGGAGGTCGCATAGCCTGGTCGAGTGCGCCCGCCTGCTAAGTGGGTAGGGGCAGCAATGTCCCTCGAGGGTTCAAATCCCTCCCTCCCCGCCATAAGCGCCAGTAGCTCAGTGGATTAGAGCGTCGCCCTGCGGAGGCGAAGGTCGCAGGTTCGAGTCCTGCCTGGCGCGCACACACCTAGCCAGCCAGAACCTCCAATCGGAGGTTCTCTGTGTTTTGGGCTTCCTTGGGTGAGGACTCCCGTCGCATCTTCCTCTCCTACATCCGGGAATTCAAAAGAACTTTTGCATAGATCAGGAGGACTTTCGCGTGGACACTCTCTCTGTGGAACTGTTGAAGGGGTTGGGTTCCGGCGAGTCGCTCGCCACTCTCTGCAACGATTGCGGAATCTCTCGAGCGGAATTTGACCGACTGTGGACTGCTGAAATCAGGCGAAGGACCCCCGAGCATGGTGTTAGGCTGCAATCGGAAGTGAGCGCTGATACGCGCATAGTTCGCAATCGATGGGGCATACCGCAGATCCTCGCCGAAAATGATGAAGACCTCTTTTTCGCCTTCGGTTTTGCCATGGCGCAGGACCGTCTCTTTCAGCTCGACTACCTTCGCCGCAGAGGCCAGGGGCGGCTATCAGAGATCCTCGGCCGGGACGGCGTTCAGCTGGACACCATCGCGCGTACCATCGGCCTCAACCGAATCGCGGCCTCCGAGTGGGAGTCCACCCCTTCAGAGACCCGCGCCCTGCTGGAAAGGTTCAGTGCAGGCGTCAACGCACTCATAGCACTTTCCACCAACAATCTCCCGATTGAATTCGCGCTACTCGACTATGAACCGGAACCCTGGCGCCCCGTAGACTGCCTGGCAATCGCCGCCGAGTTTCGCTACTACCTGACGGTCCGCTTTCCCGTAATCGTCGGCCCTGAACTGGCAAAGCGTGCGCTCGGGGACGGGACGCTGTACTCGGCATTCCTGACCGGAGAAGCCGACGAGGAAAGCATCATCCCCGCAGGCGCGTACCCCGCAGAGTCGGGGGGCGTTTCCCAGGTCGGCGCAAGTGTGGGCGACCCGCAGGAGGGAGTGGGCAGCAACAACTGGGTCGTGAGTGGCGCCCGCACGAAGTCGGGGCGGCCCATGGTGGCCAGCGACCCGCACATCGCCTTTGCTGCCGTCTCGTGCTGGTACGAAGTGCAGCTGAAGGGCGGCTCCTTCGATGTAGCCGGTATGGCCTACGCCGGCATGCCGGCGGTCATGTTCGGGCGTAATCGCGACGTTGCCTGGGGTATCACCAACAATATCTGCTCACAGAGGGACCTGTACCAGGAGCAGACAGATCCTGAACAGCCAGGCTGTTTCCTTTACAACGGCGCATGGGAGCGGTGGCGCACGCTGGATGAAACGATCCATGTGCGAGGCGCCGACCCGATTCATAAGACGGTCCGCTATTCTAGAAACGGCCCCATCGTCGACGAGATTCTGCCCCCGGAGGCGGCCGGTACCGGCCCCGTATCCTTGCGCTGGCTGGGCCACAACCACTGCGGCTGGCTGACTTCGCTGCTGGGGATGGACCGCGCACGAACTGTCTCCGATCTGCGAGAAGCCACCCGCGAGTGGCAGGTGCCAACTTGGAGCCTGGTAATCGCCGACACAGAAGGACATATCGGCTACCAGGCCGTCGGCGGCATTCCAGTGAGGGGCGTCCCGGAGCGAGGATACCGGCCCGGCTGGGACCCTGCTCACCAGTGGCAGGGCCTGATCCCCTTCGAGCAGATGCCCCGTCTTGAGAATCCTCACAGAGGCTGGATCGCAACCGCCAACAACCGTGTCGCCCCGGACGACTTTCCCTATCCGCTGTCGGGAAAATGGGCCAGCGGCCACCGCGCGCGCCGGATCCGCCAGATGATCGAAGAACGCGACTGCTTCTCCAGAGAGACCTTCGCAGAAATGCAGCAGGACACCCGAACGCTGCGCGCAGATGAAGCCCTTCCCGGACTGTTGCCCGTTCTGTTGGGCAGTGGCGACGCCCGCGTTTTGGAGGCCGCCCGCTATCTGCAGGCGTGGGACCATAACATGGCGCCCGACTCTGTAGCCGCTTCCATCTTCGAGGTCTTTTTCAACAGGTGGTGCAGCAGGGTCGCCGCTGAGAGGTTCGAAAGTGAGCTCGCGGCAGCCCTTTCCGGAACGATTGGTGGACTTGCAGGACAACTGATCCACGCGGACAAGGCAGGCTGGTTCGAGGAAACAGATCGAGAAGCGGCGATGATCGACTCTCTGAGGGCAGCGCTGGCAACTATCGAGGATCGCTTGGGGCCCGACATGTCCGCATGGGCATGGGGAAATCTACATAAAGTCCATCTGCGCCACGTCCTCTCAGGACGCGGCGATCTGGGCCTCCTGCTCGATCGCGGCGGATTGCCCGTGGGCGGTAACGGTGTAACGGTTTGCAATACGGGGTTCGATCCGAACTGGGTGGCCCCGACCGGAGCCAATTACAGGCTCATCAGCGACCTGGGCGAAGACGGTATGTGGGCCGTGGAGTCGCAAGGACAGTCAGGGCATCCCGGATCAGATCATTACTGCGACCAGCTTGTGGAATGGCTGGAAGGCAGATACCACTATCTCAACCTTGGGGCAGACGGTGAGCAGGAGAGAGACGCGTCGATCTGCGTTCTGCATCCGGAGGATCGGCAGGACAACTAGGGCAACACCGGCAATGTGCTACGACTTCTTTGCAGCCTGTATATGACGGTGGATCTGGTCGCTGAAGCGGTACTCACTGTTATCCTCGGGCTCGTAACCTATCACCTTGCGCGCATTCACAATGCTCCAGAAAGCCTGTGAATTGCCACTGATGCCGTAAAAGACCTGGAACGGCACGCCCTGCTCATCGCCGATATCCTCCGTTTCGATGCTCTTGATGAACAGTTGCTGTAGGTCGCGTTGGCTGATATATACAGCCAGCCCGCGCACCATACGGCGTAGGTTTCCCGGTTCAGTCCTCTCCACGTCGTCTTCCCTAGGTCCGCCGATGCGGACCTGCACATTCTCCAGAGACTGGGGAGAACTGTCCTCGACGTCGACGCCGCGGAACTGCATCCGCCCAACGGCGTAAACGAAACCCAGGTGTTCGTAGGCCTCCTTGGCCCACCCGTAGTAGTTGTCGGAAAACGGCCTCATCTCCGGTGTGACGATATCCCACTTCTTGTCCAGGATCAGTGGCTCGTAGTAGTCCGCAGCATGGTTGGAGCTGGCGACGACGACGCGCCTGACTCCCTCTTCCTGCGAAGTCTGATAAACATGAAAGGCCATCTCCACGTTGGACAACTCGGCATAAAAGTCCTGGACAGCGTCTGACTTGTCCTCGGCGCGCGTGAAGCCAAGGTGGATTACGGCGTCGGCGCCGCGAAAGTGATGACGGTAACTGTCCCGATCTCTTTGTGTCAGGTCCGCGATCTGAACGCCTTCCACTTCATTGCCGTCGCGGTCCGTTGTCCGAACGTCCAGCAATGTAAGGTCATACCGCTGGCTAAGTGCCGGCAGCAGCAGGCTTGCGATATATCCGGACGCGCCGGTGATTACAACCTTCCTCTTTTCGCTCATTCTTTACTCCACAGGCGTTCAATGGTCTCTCGGTGTTCGGCGTAATGCCCGTATGTGTTGCCGGCAATGCGCCACAATATGGGCGTGTGACCGTCTGGGCGGCGGTCCTGGGGTTGAAAGTCGTCGTAGGGACGCAGCAGATCGTCGTCGGAAAGCTCGGAAACGGCCGCAATCGCATCCCGATGCGCTTCCTGTAGCTCTGCCAGAACGTCGCCGAGTGGCAAGTCCCGTTTGCGCTCGTAGATGAGCTGATTCATGCGTTCAATACCGTAACTATGGGGTGCCGCGTCGTCGGGAAGGCCCATCGGCGGGTAACGGCGCTGCTTTCTAACCAGGGCGGCCAGTCCCCTTGCCCAAGCTGCCAGATGGGCCAGCTCATCCTTGGTCGACCAACCTCCCTCCCCAGGCTCTGTCATTTGGTCAGCTTCCAGGTTGGACAGGACCTTCTGCAACGCCTCCCACTCCCGCTCGATTTTATCGAGAACATCCTGCACGGTTGGCGGAGGCGAAGAAGGCAATTCTGTCATTTTGGCGACTCCTCCTGCAGGCGACCCGCAATTGCGACGCAACAACCAGACGGGCCAAATTGAGAACGATCACTACAGTCTTCAAATCGAAGACCGGCCGCTGCCCTATCCTGAACTGGCTTCTGCAGCCGGCGTCGGCGCGGGCGACGGCAGCGGTTGCGGCGTGGGCTCTGCGGAGAGACCACTCACCTCCAACATCCGGTCCAGTATCCTTTCGAGGCCTTCCAATTCAGCGCCATAGGCAGCCCAGTTGCCCGACAACAAGGCGTCCTGTGCTCTGGTGTAGCGACTGTTTGCCTCCAGAATCAGTTCTTCGAGAGAAGATGTCGCAAGGTCGACGTCGACCGCATCCTGCTCTGCCACTGGCTGTGCTGCAGGCGGTTCACCGTCGGCTGAAATCGCCAGCTCGGCTAGCTTTGTGTCAGCCAGGATATCCTGGCCGAACAGCTCCGCCAGCGCCAACCCAAGATTCTCAGCCATAATCACCCGCTCCGAGGTAGCGAGTATAACTCGCTTCAACTCGGGAATCTTGCCGGTCGCTGCCTGCAAATAGAGCGGCTCCACGTAGAGCAAACTCTCGCCAATCGGAATTACCAGCAGGTTGCCCCGAATGACCTGGCTTCCTTGCTGGTTCCACAGGCTGAGAAGCGAACTGATTGTCGGGTCCTGGTCGATACGCGCCTCAATCTGTTTGGGCCCGAACACGAGAGAGTCTTTGCCGAACCGGTATACCAGCATCTCTCCATACTTCTCTGGGTCATTCTGTGCGGCTAGCCAGGAAATCATATTCTCGCGGTTGGCAGGCGTAAAGGGTAGGATCTGAATGAAGTCCAGATCCTCGCTGCCCGGGAGTTGCATCAACACATAGTAGGGCTCCATCGGCCGTGACTGGTTGTCGAAAATCTCTTCCGGCCACGCCCAAACATCCTCTCTGTTGTAAAAGTCGGTCGGCTCGGTCATCTGGTAAGTGCGGAAAACACTGGCCTGAATGCTGAAGAGATCGTTAGGGTAGCGAATGTGGGCATTGAGGTCCGCCGGCATCTCCTCAAAAGAAGTGAATAGCGACGGAAAAATGCGCGCATAGGCGGCGGCGATTGGTTCATCCGGCTCGACCAGATAAAAGTTCATCTCGCCCGTATAGGCGTCGATGATAATTTTGACCGGGTTGCGAATGTAGTTGAAGCCCGGCGGGACGGTCCTGGTCCCGAACTGACTCGGCTCGCTGTATGGAAAGCGCCCGCTGACGGTATAGGCGTCGAGGAACCAGTATAGGTTGCCGTCTCCTCCGACAACGATGTACGGATCAGAATCGAATCGCAGAAAGGGCGCCACTTCCAGCGTACGCCGCAGGATATTTCTTCTCCACAAGAGTTGGCTCTCTGGTGTCAACTCTTGGCTGATAAACAGGTTAATGTCAGCAAACTGAATTGCGAATGCCAGTCGAGGCAGGAACCCGCCGATCCTGATACCGGTGTCTCCCTCGAAGGTCGTGAAAACGTTTCCCCCTTCACCGCGCGGGTAGTCGAACTCTGGGGTCTCGGTCTTGACGATCACATATTCGTTCGTGCGCTCGCCAAAGTAGATCTGCGGGCGGGTGACGTCCAGAATGCCTTGAACGGGCAGGTCCTGCAACACAAAGGTCGGCAACCCGTCTGGGGTGATCTCGGCCACCGGCGATGCGGCAACGCCGTAACCGTGCGTGTAGACCAGTTTGCGATTTACCCAGGTCTGCGCAGGTTGTTCCAACTGCTCAGGAATCAGTTCTCGCGCCGACAGCATCAGTTGGCGGCGTTCACCTTCAATATCGTAGCGATCGATATCTATGTCGGTGAACTGGTACTGTTGCCGCAGGGCCTGCACCTGGTTGTACGTCTGAAGCAGAGGTCGGTAGTCCCACAGACGGATGTTCGTAATCGTATCTGGTTGGCTGAGTAACTCTACACCCGTTAACTCACTCTCAGCATCGAAGTTTTCGTCAACGATCCTGTCCAAACCGTAAGCGACGCGCGTAAAGTCAATATTGTGCGCGATGTACTCCCGCTCGCGCGTGAACTCGTTTGGGTTGACCTGGAAGCGCTGAACTAAGTTGGGGTAGATGTTGCCCGCCAGAGCGGAAATTGCGATCCAGCCCACCAGAACCACGACGATGGCCCGCCAGGCCTGCTGCAGGAATACGTTCACTAGCAGCAATACAGCGGCAATTATGGTGACAAATACGAGGATGGTAAAAGCGGGAAGCTGGGCATTGACGTCGGTATAGCCCGCTCCAAACACTGCGCCGCGTCTGCTGTAGACAAGTTCCAAAGCATCCAACCTGTACTGCCAGGCGATAAGAAGCAGGATCAAAGCACCCAGTACGCTGAGGTGGGCGCGAACCGCGGCCGGCGCGCCCCATCCCCGCCAACCAATGCCGCTGGCAAGGCCGGTAGCTATCAGTGTGATGACAAGCATCGTCATCAGCCAGCCGCGCAGAAACTGCCAAATCGGCAATGTGAAGAGGAAGAAGCTTACGTCACGATCAAAGATCGGGTCGCTCAAACCAAACGGCTGTTGATTGAAGTAGAGAAGGAGCTCCTCCCACGCCGAAGAGGCCCCCGTACCCATGAAGAATGCGAAAAATGCGCCTACCAATAGGACGACTGGCGTTAGACGGACGCCGATAGCCTGAATCGCCTCGATCACCGGCGTATCAGCCAGTCCTTGCGGATTCAGGCGCCGCACCAGCAGGACATTGAATACGAAGACGAGCCAGAAGGCGAGCGCGCCGGCGGCAAATAGACCGAGGGAGGCCCCAATACGAGTGAAGAATACCGAAGTCAGCTTAAGGCTGTCATACCACAGCCAGTCCGTGTAAAATCCAAGGACGGTATTGAACAGGATTAGGACCAGGAAGGGAATCAGCATCCACCACAACAACCGGCCGCCTCCTCCTTGTCCGCCATTGCCCCCTCCCTGCCGGGGCGTTCCCGGACTATTGGGACCGTTGTCATCATGGAGCAGTTCCTCTTCGATCTGCTCCCAGTCGTCTTCATCCAGGTTTTCCAGGAGTTCGTGGAATGGGTTGCGTTCAGCCATGACTGTTCCTTGTCGATTAGGAGGGCCCGTCGGCGGGGTGTCTGCCTCTTGGGGTAGATGAAACAGACTGTACCCTCAAGCCGCGAGAATCAATGCCCCTGCGCCCATGCTGGCAATTATAACAGAACTCCCCTCATTCGGCGCGTCTCTCCGCGTGCGGAGTAATACAGGGCCCTGCAATCCCGTTCACGGCCAGAAAGAAGCAAACCTGGGCGGGCCGGTTAGAGAGGTATGGTGAGACGTTCGGAATGAGATCCGGGGCCATGCTATACTTTAGCCCGGCTCAACCTGACATCTGCTTCAATTCCCATGCGATTTGACTTTGAATTCACTCCATTAACCGAACTTCCCAGGCATCGTGCGCTTTTGCAGGCCCTGGTTCCTCGTCTGGCTGCTTTTGAGCAGTCCACAGTGATTTGGCTGAAAGGGTCCCTCGCGCGTGGTGACGCCGATCGATGGAGCAGCGTCGACCTGCATCTCCTTTGGGATCAGAATGGCAGCAAGAGGGCAGCCTCGTCAAGACCTTTCCACAACTGTCTGGATACGATTCAAGAAACGCTGGAGGAAGTAAACGTATTAATTGAACAGATTTGCGACTCGGCAAGAGGAGGCTCCCTTCGTGGCATCACGGCTGGGACGCCATCGGGAGTCGTTTCACCGGACGACACCGGGCCGGCCGTCGTTCTCTTTGAGCTCTCCTGGACGCTGTTAGCCAGGGACGAGAGCATCAAGAGGCCCGGGGGCGCTACACGCCTCCTATATGTTGCGGAACACATGGACTGCGCCAACAAAACGTCCTTGACCAGCAAACAACAGACGAACTGGACTCCAGACTCTCGGTTGATTGAATCGCAACTAAGGCGCTTCTGGCTGCTGTTGGCGCGGCTGCCGGCGGTCGTGGGGCGTCAGGAACAGCTTGCAGCTCACATGCTGCTGACTGAGATGCAGGCGCTACTGATTGACTTGGTTGTGACTTTGAACGGAGGCAGCCTTCCTCATACAAACCCTCGCATCAACCAGTTCCTGGGACCGGCCCAACGCGAGGCTTTCGAGAGGAGCATGGGCCTGCGACCGTCGGGCCGCCAGAAGAGAGTAGGTGACGGCGCTACGTGGGTTGGGCAGGCGGTCGCCCTTGTCGTCCTCTATCGCTGGTATGCCCCTCAACTCGCGCAAAAACACTCGCTGCGCTACCCACAGTTGGCAGAAGATACCGTGCTCGCCCTTCTGAGCGCCGAACTGGAAAACTGGCCGGCCCGCATTTCCACAAGCTGAAGGACCCCTCTTGACACTGTGGAATCCGCCAACAGTGGAGGACACACGGACTGCTACAGCCTTGCCGACAGGTCTCAATCAACCTGCGCCAGGCAGATCGCTGTTGACGTAAATCGGATTGCTGAATATCCACCCACGCGGCTTGCCCCATCGTTGCTTCCATACCTCAACCCGGTAGACTCCTGCGTCGCGAGCCTGGTAGGTGAGAGTCTCGGCGTTTCCCTGTGTAACGATTCGCCCATTGCGCAGAATGCGGATGTCTGCTACCTCTGGGCTCCGTACCTTCAAATTCACAGAACTCCCTTCGGCAAGACTGACCGAGTCGCCCATCACTCCCAATGCCTCAGTACTGCCTGACCGAGCCGCCGCTGGCCGACCGGCAACCTCTCCCTCCTCAATTCGCTCGCCTTCAGCCCAGAAGCGAAACTGCTCCGTAGATCCTACCAGGTCGTACCCTAGCCAGCAGTGTCCTTGTCGCAGCGCCTCCAGGACAACATTGCGGTCGTGCAGCGTGTTTGGGTCACCAAAGTCAAGGGAGTCATCTGACGTTGGGCCAAGCAAAGGTGTGTGGGTCAGAATGTGCGTGTTCAGCGCCTTGGCACTCTCTTCGTAGCTGAGAAAGCGACGGCTTATCGGCCCAAGGCGGTACTTGATGGCATGGACGTCGGTTCCGCCGAGCGCAACGACCGGTCTCTCCTGAGTAAGTGCGTCCCACTTTGCCAGCATTTCCGGCAACGGTCCGGCTGCGAAAAGCCGCGGGAAGAATCCAACCATCACCGCCCTCAGGTAGCTGGTCGTGAACCCGCGGAACCCGGAGAGGTAGTTCCACAGCTCCACGCCATGGAAATCGGTAACTTCCCAACTATGCCACGGATAGCACTTGGAAAAGAGCTCGGTCCGCTCTTCGATTGGGTGGGCGAGAAACGTCAGACCATTCTGTCGGTTGACGGCCTCAATGAGTTGCTGAGGATCAGAAGCGTGGCTGCTTACGTCGGACTCCACACCAAGGCAGAGCAGGTGGTTTCCAGGAGGCTCTCGCTGCGTGTCGTGCACCTCCTGACCCACAAGAGTCAGGACGCCGCGCCGGTAACCTTCCTCCTGCTCACGAACCAGGACGTTGTGGTCGGTGACATAAACAAAGTCCAACCCGCCCTTCACGGCCCCGTCGACCAGGTCCTCAAAGGAACCGAATCCATCGCTATGGGTCGTGTGCATGTGTATATTGCCGTGGTACTCAAAGTGAGTCGGGGAACCGTCTGCTTGGACCATAGCGAAGCTTTCCTGTGGTTTTGGGTAGAACAAGGGTTGAACTACGGACGCAACGACTAAGCCATTTCCATTCCGCGAGCAACACCGGGGTAGGGGAAACGCTCTCTCTGACAACTGACCATTGCAGTTTTGGGCGGTCGGGCCTATTCGGCCCTCCCTTGTGCGGGGGCTCCGCCCCCGCAACGCCCCCTCTCCTGTCCGCGCCGTAGCGAGCGTGTGGTTAGTTCCAAGTTGTCGTCTCGCGGCGGCCGGGCTTCACACCTCCCTCCCGCCTTGGCACATTCCCAGTATGTGCCAGCGCAGGCAAGGATACTCCCATACATGCCCAACATTCACCGCTATGACCATCGCAACCCTGCTACAGAAATACTGACGGTACAATCCGCCCAGACTGAACACACACGGAACATGGCTTAGTGGCTACCAGAGGACTTCAAGTCAGGCCACTGGTGTCGCAAGTGCCGCTACGTATTGCTACAGTTCAGGGCAGCTTGGGATGGGTTACGCGCTTCCCTGCTGGCTGCGACCCCCGCCTCGTCTCCTCTTCCGCTATCCGTTCTTCCAGGATTTTGCGGGCCGCGTAGCGCTTGCGCTCCTCGGAAAGCCACCTTCCACTGTCCTCCGGATCAACGACCGGACGCGCCGAGGTAAGGAACACGGTGTGGCCAACCATCGTGTCGTCGGGACGCAGGCGATCCGGAACCGGCTTGTAGCCGCGAACGAAAACCTCTTCTACGATGATGTCGGCAAATCCCGACCTTTCCAGTCCGCGCAATAGATCGCAGACCTGGTTCGTAGTGGGTACCAGGCCGACAAAGAAGCCTCCGGGGCGAAGGGCTTGACGGGCCTGCTCCAGGAAGATCCATGGTGTACGTAGGTCCAAAACCAGGGCATCTGCGTTTGTCTGTCTGAAACCTTCGAGGATTGAGGCCGAATGCAAGTCCACATACTGCAGCAGACCCATCTTCTCCAGGTTGTTGCGTGCAACCTGAAGATGGTCATCCCTGATTTCATACGAAAACACGCGACCGGTTGGGGCAACTGCCCATGCCAGGGAGATAGTGAGAGCTCCGCTGCCGGTGCCGGCTTCGATCACACGACTGCCGGCCCGTAGGTTCAATCGGCGCACGACCATGGCCGCATCTTGAGGAAAGATGATCTGCGTGTTCCTCTTGATCCGCGTCATCCGGTCGTCCAGAGACGGTTCCAGCAGCAGCATGGCGTGACCCAGATGACTGTAAACAGTTGTACCGTAGGGAAGGTCAATCAGATCGTCATGCTGGATCTTTCCAAGATTGGAGTGGAACGAACGCCCTGGCTGAAGACGCAGCAAGTGACGTTTTCCGCCGCCGGTCAGCAGAAGCACAAGGTCACCGGCCGCGGTCAACAAGGGGGCCGATCGTCCCCGTTCTGATGAAGCGCCCGGGGAAGGCCCCTGCCGTTGAGCCAGGCCCTTTTCTGAGTTTTCCATACTTTCCGGTTCGGAAACCGGCGCATCTCTTGATTCTACCAATCCGGCCTCGTCTCCACGCGGAACAGCATCTGGCTGCACACAATTCTGGAGTAACGCGGGTCAGGTTCCCCCAAAAACGTGTCCAGGAAGCCTCTTTTCACGATTATAGTCACTGATGAGCAAGATCGACAAGGGCAGGCGGCAAAGCGTCGGCCTTTCAGATACGCAGAAACCTGCAACGGGGCCACAATGCAGGCACACGTGGTGTTGGTTAGCTCCGGGTTTACCACCTGAAGCATATTAGTCGTTATGAATTCGGAGCACTAACGCAAGCATTTCGAAGGAGGGCCCTCTCAAAGTCAAATTGACACGCACTTTAATGGGATGTAGAATACACAACGGCCTATCGGTTCACAGTTTGGGCTCCGGTCGGGCGCGGTTGGAGAAGGCTAATCGGTACCCCGAATGGGATTGACTAACCCGGACAGGTGTAATCGGGCCCGGGCCAATTTACAGTTGATTTCTTCGACCGGCCGGCATGACTCAGGCCGGAAACTTAGCAGCCCGAAAAGGGTTGAAATAACGCAGCCTGAACCAAGACAGCGAAGAGAAGTATACACAATTATTGGATTCTCAATTGTCGAGATCTACGCTAATTGCCAGGAGGCCTCGAATGCAGAAACGCGTCACGTTTTGGGCTGTGCCCTTACTAGTCGTCGCGATCGCTTTTTCAGGTTGCACGGCCAGAATCGACGCTGGTTCTATGGTCGAGAGAGGGCCGGATGAATTCTACATCGACCTGCCGCCAATCGTGATTGACTACGCTTCAGACGGCGCAGCCTCCATCGGCGAGCTATCACACATGATTGTCGGCAATGTAGAGCAGCCTCCGGGTATGCTTTACGTGCCTGAACCAGGCGTCAGGTTGGGGCTTGCCACCATACTGTACGGGCTGTCATTGCCTTCGATTTGGGTGCAGCACTTTACAGCCTCCAACCTCCAGCACTTGCGCGTAGCCAACGGGGACGAAGGGATTCTGCTCTTCGCCAATGGACAGCGGATTCCCTCGCTGGTATGGGAAGAAGAATCGCTGGCTGCAACCGGCGAGGCCGTGTCCGCTTTGGGCTTGGGCGTCCCCGCGCTCAACAAGGTGCTGCCACTGGTCCGGAACTTCAACCTTGGCGTAGTGCTCAGATTCCCTGTCCAGGAAGGGGTTGATGTGATTCCCCTTAGCGGAGTCGAAGAGAGTGCAGAAGTCACTATGGCGCGAATGCTGCAGCAGCAAGTCCTGGAGACTCTTGGTGGAGCACTGCCTACGATCGATATACCCATCCTGTATCACGCCGATGGCAGTTGGACCTTGGGGGAACTGTCCGACTTGGATTGGACGGTTTTGACCAGTACGCCATTTTACGCACTGCGCCTTCCGCCTGATCTGATCAGCGGCCTGACCGATTCCGGCATATACACGGTGACACTTACCACCGACCCCGACGGCATTCACATCTCCCTGAATGGCATCGGTCTCCCGTATCTTTCTTGGGGGAGCGGAGAAGTGCAGAATGTTCTTGCCCTCTCTAAGCAATTGGGCGTCTTCGACACCGTATCGGCACTCGTACCCGGCGCCGATATGGACTCGGTTCTGTCTCTTGTGGAGAATCTGCTTCCCATTATCCAGGCGACCAGCGCCAATATCACGATCTATCTGCCGGGTTCTGAGATGGGTAACTGAGTCTGGCTGCAAGCCTAAACCAACTGGGGCGGTTAGGAAGACTTTCTTGGTCCTGCTGCTCTCGATAGAGCGGGTGTAGAGCTTCTACACCTGCTCTATTGCTATTCTGGGACTATGTGCGAACAGGATTTAGACGTACCTGAGTCTATAGGTTCCATCTGAATTCCAAGACCTTAAGAACTGGCCTAGAGAGTTTCGGTCACTTTCTTGATGGTCCTGGGACGGTCCGGGTCGAAGTCACGGGCCGATGCCAGGAACAAAGCAAATAACTGACCCGGAATGATAGCAAGTAACGGTGACAGCCACTCGGGCGCCGAAGGGAATGGAAACTGGGTGCGACCCAGATTCAGGATCGTCGGGTCATTACTAACGCAGAGCAGTTCGGCATCCATTTTTCGCAGCTGCCGGACAAAGCGTTCCAGGTCCGGCATAAGCACACCGGTGGGAGCAACCACAAAGACCGGAAAGGCCGGCTCGATCAGGCTCAATGGACCATGCAGAAAGTCTGCAGTGCTGTATGGTTCAGCTAGCGTATAGGTAAGCTCCTTGATCTTCAGCGCAATCTCAAAGGCGGTGGAGTAGTTGAATCCCCGACCTACTACAACGCAGTTGCGTACGTAACGGTAGCGTTCTGCCAGTCGTTCTACTTCAATGTTCATGGAAAGAGTCTGTCGCATCAGATCCGACGTCTTCTCCAGAATCGCCACCCCGTCCGCGTCCTCAGCCAGGTGGGCTGAAAGAAGCCCGACGGCATAGAGCTGGGCAGTGTACGTCTTTGTCGCCGCAATCGACCGTTCTTCGCCTGCCCCCAGACTAACCAGGTGATCGGCCTGTTCCGCCAGAGGTGAGCCCGTGGAGTTGGTGATTGCGGCGGTAACGCAGCCTTGCCGCCTTCCCTCCGCCAGTACGCTAACCACGTCAGGGCTTTGTCCGCTCTGGCTGATCCCCAAAACAAGCGTGTCGGGGGCGAAGAGCGGAGGTTGCTGATAGAGCGTGAAGAGGCTCGGCGTCGTCAGCATCACGGGCAGCCGGTTGTTTGCCCCCAGTAGATACTGGGCGTAACGCGCCGCATTGTCGCTTGTACCCCGTGCCGCCACGACCACTTGGCGAATGTCGGCCTCCTGGATGCGGGCAGCGAGTTCCTTCACGCGGCCCTGCTCCTCCTGTGCAAACCGTTCAACGACATCCGGTTGCTGGTGGATTTCCTGGAAAAGTATGGATTCTGACCCCATCGTGAGTCCTTTCAAGCTAGAGTATGCTTGTGTCCGTAAGAGTATAACACCTGCGCCGAAGATTACACCTTCGGCCTCTTGAAATAGATAAGGACAAATGCAATGTACGAACTTCCTGAAGACGTCAAGATGCTGCAGGAACTGGCGATGGACTTCACGCGTCGTGAAATCATCCCCCGCGCGGAGCACTATGATCAAAGTGAAGAATGGCCGTGGGAAATATTTCATAAGGCGCGCGAGGTTGGCCTCGTCAATCTAAACATTCCTGAGGAATACGGGGGCATGGGCGCAACCGCACTTGAGGAGTGCGTAATCGCCGAGTCGATGGCCTATGGGTGCTCGGGAATCCAAACGGCCCTAATGTTGAATCAACTTGCCACGTTGCCTCTGCTCATCGCAGGATCTGACGAGCAGAAGCGCCGCTACCTGCCCTGGATTGCGGATGACGGCAAAGTTGCTGCCTACTGCGTGACGGAGCCGGACGCAGGGTCGGATGTCGCCGGAATCAAGTCCACTGCCTTACGGCGTAACGATACCTACGCCTTGAACGGATCCAAGACCTGGATCACCGACGGCCCCGTCGCCAGCCTTTTCTCGGTATTCGCAAAAACGGACCCGGACGCCGGCCATAGCGGCATCAGTTGCTTCCTGGTCGAAAGGGACTGGCCCGGTGTGAGCACGAGCACACCCCTCGCGAAGATGGGCCAGCACGCCGCCCAGGCCTGCCAGGTCTTCTTCGAAAACGTCGAGGTCCCCGCATGCAACCGGCTGGGAGAAGAAGGGGAAGGATTCCGAATCGCAATGAAGGCGTTCGACAAGAGCAGACCCGGCGTGGCAACCGCAGCCATCGGCGTAGCACGGCGGGCGCTGGACGAAGCAGTTGCCTACGCAGGTGAGCGCACCGCGTTTGGTCAGCCCATCTCCCACTTTCAGGGTGTTGGCTTCATGCTGGCGGACATGGCAATCAGGGTAGAGGCTGGACGCCACCTTGCCTACAAGGCTGCTTGGGATGTCGACCAGGGCGTTCGCAATACGATGTCAGCTGCCATGGCTAAGGCCTACTGCGCAGAGGCGGCCATGAAGAATGCAACAGACGCCGTCCAGGTCTTCGGTGGCAACGGTTACAGCAAGGAGTTCCCTGTCGAAAAGCTGATGCGTGACGCCAAGATCTACCAGATATACGAAGGGACGACCCAGATCCAACAGATGATCATCATGCGTGAACTCTACCGTGAAGGCTGAAGATGCTGTGCCACAGGTAGCATCTTTCGCATTCGGTATCTCTCACCCCTTATTTCCGTCGGGTCACCGCAATGAGGGGAAGGCTTGGAGCTGTCGGCACATTCAGTCGTCCGCCATTTCCATTCAAAAACAGGGCAATCGCCTCAGAATCAGTGATATAATAACCTTATGCCAAGTTTCAGTTAGGCATTTCTGAAAGTGAATCTTCACAATCAAGCCATGACGCTCGCCGGTAGGAGCTCTGGACGCGAAAAACGGCACTTGCTACGGCTCTCGTTAACATTTCCTCCTGACAAGGCGTCCCACAGTAGGGGCACCCCTTGTGGGTGCCCAGGGCCGCCGGCCTCAAATGCGTCAACCTGCCCCATTCCCCGTAGAGGCACCCCTAGTGCGTGACCTAGTGGATTGAAAACATCATGGGCCCGCAGATTTCAGGTCAGACAGACGTTAACGACTCCTGGACTGCCTACTGCCGGCAATCTGTCTGCACAATTAGCAGCAAAGACGAAGAGCTGAAGTGCGTGCATTCAAACTCATACCCCCAAGTAAAGGAAAAGTGGCCGCTCCGACCCGACTTTTCGCGAACTGACCCGACATGACCCCACCTGAACCGCCCAGACACGACACTCTACCCCCCACCGCCAGCAAACCGGCATGAGTCTGTCGTCTGGTAGAGTAGTGGATGAGCATCGAAGAGAACTTGCCAGAACCGGGAATAGACGCCAAAGACGGGAAAACTGATGCAAAAGCGTAACGAAAACAGAACCCAGAGGAAAAAATTTGACCCGACTTTGCCCGACTTATGCCTACTTTACCCGACATGACCCGACATCTTACGCCAACTGGGTCCCACCAAATCAGCGGATGCACAACTTCTGTACATATCTCGACTGATCTCGTACGCGCCCGCGCACACCAGTCAATCCCTCATCACAGCCCATCGAGCGATTTTCGTGCACTGCAGTCACGGCATCAAGTAAACTCTCGCAAACTCTCGTAAACGCTCGTAAACTCTCGCCCAATACACAGACGAGAAAGCCAGTGATCCACCATCAAGACGCACTGTCCTCCATGTATGAATTGCACACATCGGCCCCCAAGGCTTTCATGCGCAGCACAACTTGACCGTTTTGCACCGCATGGCTCTCAGCCTCTTGCGCAGACTGAAGAGCGCCCACACCGGAATCTCTGCGTGTCGTTACCTTGTCGATTGGAATACTGACTATCTCCTGAAAGTTCTCTCCCAACAATATGTGAACGCCCTGATTCAACAACCAATTTCATTGACAATTGCTGCGAGAAAAGTTAAAATGTTATCCGGCTGCAGGCCAATATCTTTTTGACAATATTCCATGTCGCGGCTGGCCCGAATCAATCGGCGACTGCCGCTATGGTTCCAGTTACCGAAGACAGATCCATTGCCAGTTTGAGGTATAAGCAGATAGGTGTGAGGAGGATTCATGGCCGAGTTTTCGATTGACAAGATTCGCAATATCACAGTTCTTGGACACGGTAGTTCCGGTAAGACATCCCTGGTTGAAGCGCTCCTGTTCAACAGTGGTGGGACCAGCCGTGTCGGACGTGTCGAGGACGGTTCCACTGTCTCAGATTGGGACGTTGAAGAACAGCGGCGCGGCATTTCCATAAACCTTTCCGTCGTTCCGGTGGAATTCCAGGAAACCAGGCTCAACCTTGTAGACACGCCCGGTTACTTGGACTTCGTGGGCGAAGTAATCAGCGGGCTTTCCATCTCGGAGGCCGGCCTCGTGCTTCTTGACTCGGTGGCAGGCGTTGAAGTCGGCACGGAACTGGCGTGGGAACAGCTGGATGCAGTCGAAAAGCCCAGACTGATTTTTGTCAACAAAATGGACCGGGAAAACGCCAACTTCCCCAATGCGCTGGCAAGCGCGACCGAGGTATTTTCTGGAACGATTCTGCCGTTCCAACTGCCCATCGGTTCTGGCGAGGAATTCGAAGGCATTGTCAACTTGGTGGATATGAAGGCATATATGGGCCCGGATGCGACCGTCGCCGATATCCCCGCAGACATGGAGGACGAGGTAGAGGAAGCCCGGCAAAACCTCGTTGACGCCGCCGCCGAGACGGACGACGAGCTGATCATGAAGTATCTTGAGGGCGAAGAACTGACCGAAGACGAGGTGCGGCAGGGGCTGAAGCAAGGCGTTCAGGATGGCCAGATTGTACCTGTCTTCTGCGGTAGCGCCATCCAGAATATCGGACTTTTCAGCTTGGCGCGGGCGCTTACCAGCTACGTGCCTTCCCCAACAGACGTGGTCAATTCCGTTCCCAACGGCGGTGAAGATCTGCTGGAGACGTCCGGCGACGTGGACGGACCACTTGTCGCCTATGTTTTCAAGACCATCGTCGACCGGTATGTAGGTCGCATGAGTTACGTTCGCGTATTTTCGGGCTCGCTTGCCGTCGATAAAGGGGCGACGATTCAGCGTTCCGGCGAAAACGTGAAGCTTCAGAATCTGTTCCATGTCCGCGGAAAAGAGTTGGATGCCGCGACTGCGCTCGCTGCCGGCGACATAGGTGTTCTGACAAAAATGGATGGGCTGAAGACTTCGGATACGCTCAGCGAGCAGCAGCTTGTCGTTGCGCCCCCCGAATACCCAAGGCCTCTCTATTCCGTGGCAGTGATGCCGGCGACCAAGGCCGACAGCGCCAAAATGGGTCAGGGCCTGCAGGCCCTGGCCGAAGAAAATCCGACGCTTCAGGTCGAGTATATCCAGGCCACAAAGCAGAACATTTTGCAGGGCATGGGCGACACGCACATCGATGTCGCCATCAGGAGTCTGGACTCCAAATTCGGCGTAAAGGTCGACACCGCCATGCCGAGAGTGCCCTACCAGGAGACGGTAACCCGCACCGCCAGCGCCCACTACCGCCACAAGAAGCAGACCGGCGGCGCGGGCCAGTTTGCCGACGTCGAGCTGCGCGTAGAGCCGCTGGACCGCGGCGACGGATTCGCCTACGACAGCGAAGTCTTTGGCGGCTCGATCCCCAGCGTCTTCATCCCTTCCATTGAGAAAGGCATCCGGCAGATTCTCGACCAAGGCGTGATCGCCGGCTACCCGATTGTAGACGTCAAGGCCATCGTCTTTGACGGCAAGCACCATCCTGTCGACTCCAAGGACATTGCCTTCCAGACCGCTGGCCGCGAGGTATTCAAGATCGCAATGCAGGAGGCCCGCCCGGTCTTGCTCGAGCCGATCTACACCATGCGCGTGACCGTGCCTGACGAATTCATGGGCGATGTAATGGGCGATCTCAACAACCGCCGCGGCCGAGTGCTGGGAATGGAGAACAGAAACAACCGCGCCATCATCAACGCTGAGATCCCGCTTGCCGAGATACTGCGCTACGGCACCGATCTGCGTTCCATGACACAGGGACGCGGCATCTACACCATCGAGTTCGGCCGCTACGAACCCGTACCCAGCCACCTGGCCGACCAGGTCATTACGCAGAGCAAAGAGGAGGAGGCCGAGCAGGAGTAGGCGGTTGGCACATTGGCGAATACCGAGTTGGGGCGTTCAATTTCGCCTTACTCGAGAGCGGCGCGAGGCCCTTTATGACTCAAGACCTCGCGCCGTTTTGTGCCGTACTGAACTATACTTTGAAATGCTGACGAGGCCGGCGGCGAACGTCGGCGTTTTTGCGTGAAGCCGCGACAATAGACCAAACAGTTGCTGGCGATGGGTTGCTGCATGTTGCAAACCTGAGACCAACCAGTTAATACTCCAGCAGGGGCTGGCTAGAGGAACATGGTAACCTTATCAGACTTCTGTTCCGCCTATTTGGAGAGTAGGAAGTGCTAAACGCTCTTTTCTTGGTAGGCCTGCAGATCCTATACCTGGTCGGCGCCACGGGTCTCGCCATCTACGGTCTGCAAGCGCTGATTCTCACCTTGCTGAAGCTGCGCGAGGAAAGGCTGCTGCGGAAGTCGAAAGCACGTTCTGTCAATACCGCTGTTGGTAGACTGTACAATGAGAGCCTTGACTGGCCATCTGTGACTGTCCAACTGCCGGTCTACAACGAAGTTCACGTCGTCAGTCGTCTCATCGACGCCTGTGCCGCATTGGAATACCCTTCCGATCGCTTACAGATCCAGGTCCTCGACGATTCAACCGACGGTACCACGGCCATCGCCGAAAACCGTGCAGAATTCTGGCGTAGCCAGGGCACCGATGTTCAAGTCCTGCACCGCAGCGACCGGCGCGGCTTCAAGGCAGGCGCACTGAAGGAGGGTCTGCACCAGGCCACAGGTGAGTTTATCGCCGTATTCGATGCAGACTTCGCACCACTGCCAGACTTTCTGAAACATACGCTACCCACCTTTCTCGACAGCGCCGGACAGAATGTCGGATTCGTCCAAACACGCTGGACCCATCTGAACGAACGATACTCTGCGCTGACAAAGGCTCAGGCACTGGCACTCGACGGTCACTTTGTTGTCGAACAGTCAGCGCGCCATTCCGTTGGGCTGCCATTCGGTTTCAACGGTTCCGCGGGCGTGTGGCGGCGGGCCTGCATTGAAGACGAGGCAGTTGGCGGCTGGCAGGACGACACGCTCTGTGAGGACCTCGACCTGAGCTACCGTGCACAGCTGGCCGGCTGGCAGGGCGTGTACCTGGACGAAGTCGAATCCCCTGCCGAACTTCCGCCCCAACTTCTCGCCTTCAAGCGACAACAGTTCCGCTGGGCAAAGGGCAGTGTGGCGACGCTGCGCAAGCTGGCGCCCTCGGTCTGGCGGAGCGGCTGGTCAACTGTGAAGAGGACTGCCGCATATGTCCACCTGGGCGGCTATCTGATCCACCCGCTCTTGTTGCTCTTGCTCCTCGTTACCCCTCTTCTCATGCTGTTCGGCAGCCAGGCCTACTGGCCTCTTGCCTACCTGAGCCTGGTTTCCGTAGGACCCCCTGCCCTATATGCGCTTGCGCAGCGTCGTCTTCACCCACAGGACTGGACGCGTCGCTGGGCCCGTCTGCCCCTTCTCATGCTCCTGGGCATGGGACTTTCGCTCAGTAATTCGGTTGCAGCCTGGCAGGCGCTCTTCGGTAAGGGAGGGGCTTTCTTGCGGACGCCGAAGTTCAATGTCGAAGGCAGTGCCGGTACCTGGCACGGCAGCGGCTATGCCCTCGACTTGGAGCCGCTTGTCGCCGTCGAGTTGACTCTTGCCATCTATGCGGGCACTGGCTGCTACCTCGCTGCCATCCACGGCCAGTGGTGGAATCTGCCCTTCCTAGCCTTATACGCCTGCGGATATGCGCTAGTGGCAGCAGTCGGGCTCTATGAATCATCGATGGCGCGCTCCGCTCGCTTGCATCTTGGGCGCAGATCGGCCAGGCCGCAACCACCAAAGAACCTTGTCAAATACTGATGGCGCCTGTACAATTGTTGCAATAGGGCGAACATCTGGTTGGGCCCAAAGCCGTGTGTTGTTGGCCCGTCTTCATGGCGCAGCCCGGTACGCTGAAGTGCCGAATCCCGGGTCAAAGGAACGATGCCGTGTCAAAACGTAGTTACGATGACATAACCTGGCTGGAAGATCCGAAGGACGTGATTGTCCTTGCCAACCGCAGCCAGAAGAACTTTATCTTGGAACTTCCTACCGGCCAGTATCGTCTGGATGCTGGCCGCAAGATGCGCACTCTGCGATCAATCCTGGACTTCAGCCAGATTAGTGAGCTGGTGTCCAGCGGCCAGTTGGTGATCGAAAAGTAGGCGCTCTATCCCTCGAAACACAAAAGAGCTGCGTATTTCTTTGAGTCTGCGTTCGCCGCGTACAGCGAGTGGCGGGGCGTAGTCAGGTCAAATGGGTGAAAAACAGTGTCGACCTACCTCCTGGTTGATGGGCATTCCCAGGCATTTAGGGCCTTTTTCGGGGTCAAGACACCCTTGGTTACCTCCCGCGGGGAGCCGACCACGGCAGTGTTTGGCTTTTTCCGCAAGCTCTTCAGCGTTCTGCGCGAATACCGGCCTGACGGTGTAGCGGTAGCATTTGACAAAGGCGACACCTTCCGCCACGAAGAGTTCGTCGAATACAAGGCGACCCGTGACGCCATGCCCGATGAAATGCGACCCCAAATGGATCGCATCGAACAGCTCTTGGAAGCCTTGAAAATTCCTATCCTGACGCTCGAGAATTTCGAGGCCGACGACATTCTGGGCGGGCTTGCCCGTCAGGCTGCCGGCGAAGGTCACGATGTCCTGATCCTGTCCGGCGACCGTGACATGTTTCAGCTGGTAGCCGACAAAGTGAAAGTCCTCTACACTTCGGGCGGCCCTTCCCCGACTACCTTACCCTTCGGCGTCGCCGAAGTTTCCGAACGTTACGGCGGCCTCGACCCTGAACAGTTCCTCGAAATGAAGGCCCTGGTGGGCGACAGCTCAGACAATATCCCCGGTGTGCCGGGTGTGGGCGAAAAGACTGCAATTCGATACCTCAAAAAGTACGGTTCTCTTGACAAGCTGTACGCACACGTCGACGAAATCAGGGGACCCAAGTCGCAGCAGAATCTGCGCGATGCAGAAGAAGACGTCTGGCGCAACAAGCGGCTGATGACAATAGTCTGTGACGTGGACGTTACATTCGATGCCGAAGCGTTCCGCCTCCAGCAGTACGATGGTGGCGCTGTGCGCCGTATTTTCGAAGAGTTGGATTTTCGCAGCCTTCAGCGCGAGCTGGATCAGTTGGGCGAAGGCGGTTTCCTGGGCAATGGCGAGGGCCGGTCGCTTCAAGTAGACGCCGGGCACGCACAGTCAACCCTCTTCGCCGATTCAGAAAGCGATTCAACTTCCTCGGGGTGGCTGCCTTCAGCCAGTGCAACCGGCGACCACCCCTACGAGTGTATTCAGGCCCTGGATGACTTGAACGAGCTGTGCAAGGAACTCAGACAGGCAGAAATCATTTCCTTTGATGTCGAGACCTCCGGCAGGGATCCGATGGCTGCAGACCTGGTGGGGCTGGGTATAGCCTGGGCCAAGGGTAAAGGCTGCTATATTCCCGTCGCGCACAGCGATGGAGAGCAACTTCCTTGGGACAAAGTGCGTGAGGCCGTGCAACCCTTTTTTGCGGACGCGACTCTGCCCAAAGTCGCGCACAACGGGAAATACGATCTGGTTGTCTGCCGGCGGCACGGGCTCCAGGTAGAAGGCCCGATTCACGATACGATGACCATCGCCTGGCTGCTGGACCCGGCTAGCCGTTCGATCGGCCTCAAGAGTCAGGCCGAGACCAAACTCGGCTGGACGATGACAGAGATTTCCGAGTTGATCGGATCGGGTCGCAAACAGATCTCGATCGCAGAAGTCGACATCGATCGCGTCACCGGCTACTGCGGCGCAGACGTGGATGCCACAATTCATCTATGGGAGGCTCTCGCACCCTGCTTGAAAGAGGCCAGTGACACACTGTGGAAGCTCTACGAGGAGATAGAACTGCCGCTCCTCCCTGTGCTTGCTGACATGGAGATGGCCGGAATTCGCCTGAATACCGATTTCCTGGACGATCTTTCCAGGAGGCTGGTCACGCGATTGCACGAAATCGATCTTCTCCTGAAAGACATCGTCGGACACGACTTCAATCTTCGCAGTACGCAGCAGCTCAGTAATGTAATGTTCAATGAACTGGCCTTCCCTGCCAAAGGACTCAAGAAGACAAAGTCAGGATTTGTCAGCACCGCGGCCGGAGAATTGGACAAACTGAAGGCGTCCACGGCCAAACTGTCGCCTGAGCAAAATCAGTTTCTTGACCTGCTGTTTGAGCAGCGCCAGCTCGAAAAACTGCGTGGAACCTATGTCGATTCGCTGGGCGGTCTTGTCAACAGCAGCACCGGCCGCGTTCATACAAACTACAGTCAGGCGGGTGCCGCAACGGGCCGCCTCAGCAGCAACGGTCCCAACTTGCAGAACATTCCCATTCGTACCGAGCGCGGGCGGGAAATCCGCAAGGCCTTTGAAGCAGAGGAAGGTTGCCTGCTTCTGGCAGCCGACTACAGCCAGGTTGAACTGAGAATCCTGGCCCACATTGCCGAGGAAGAACGTCTCATTGAGGCCTTCCGTCAGGAGCAGGACATTCACGCCGTGACCGCATCGCTGCTCTTTGATGTGCCCCTGGATCAGGTCACTTACGATCAACGCGGACTGGGCAAAACGATCAACTTTGCTACCATTTACGGCGTCAGCGCATTCGGCCTCAGTAGCCGCACGGACATGGATCCAACCGAGGCCCAGCAGTTTCTGGACCAGTACTTCGCGACCTATCCCAACGTACGTCAATACATTGACGACACGATTCGAAAGGCGGTCGAAGAGGGATTCGTCGAGACGCTGCTGGGCCGCAGACGAATCTTCGATGAGCTGCAGGGAAATCTGCCCTTCAATCAGCGGCAGGCGCTCGAACGACAGGCGATCAACGCCCCTATCCAGGGGACGGCCGCTGACATAACCAAACTGGCCATGAGAAACCTCCACAAGTGCATCCGTGATGAAGGTCTGAAGGCCAGAATGCTACTGCAAGTACATGATGAACTGGTCCTCGAAGTACCTCACGAGGAACTGAACGTAGTTGCCCCGCTTGTACGCAAAGAAATGGAATCGGCCTTCGACTTGAACGTACCCCTAAGGGTGGATGTCGAAGCCGGCCCGAACTGGTACGATATGGAGGAGCTGCCACTTCAGCAAGTACTGTTGCAATGAGCCGGCGTTGCGCCTGCAGACGAGGACGTGGGTATACTTTGTACTGTGCTCTGTTCAACGCTGGCTATTCGGGAAGTAGACCATGATTCGAGACCAGATTCGGCAAATCGTCACAGAAGCAGTTGCAAGCGCGCAGTCGTCTGGCGACTTGCCAGCAATAGAGTTTCCTCCGGTTGAAATCGAACGCCCAAATCAACCTGATCACGGCGACTACAGTTCCAATTTCGCCCTCCTCGCCGCCTCCGCTATCAAGAAGGAATCCGGCCAGAGAGCCAACCCGCGCCAAATCGCACAGTCTGTCGTCGATAGCATCCCATCGGGCGGACTCGTAGGTAGCGTCGAGCTGGCTGGGCCTGGATTTATCAATATCCGCCTCCACGAGAATTGGCTGAAACAGAGTGTGCTGTCGATCCTCGAACAGGGGGCTTCTTTTGGCGCCATCGACCGCGGCAAAGGCCAGAGATGGCAGGTCGAATATGTCAGCGCCAATCCAACGGGGCCCCTGCACTACGGGGGCGGCCGTAACGCCGTCCTTGGCGATGCGCTTGCCAACGTCTTGGAGGCGGCCGGCTACGACGTACAACGAGAATTCTACGTTAACGACAGTGGCACGCAGTTTCAGCTCTTCATCGAGAGCCTTTACGTCAGTTACATTCAACTCTGCGAAGAGTTGGACGGACTGACAAAGCGCAACTTGGAACTACCTGAAGGCGGGTACCAGGGGGCCTATCTTCACGACTATGCCAAGTTGGTCAGAGAACGCAGAGGAGACCGCCTCGCACACTTGGAGCCGGGCGAAGCCAGGGCCGAATTGCGCGAAGACGGACGTGACATTGTCTTGCACGACATCGAAGATGAGCTTGCGTCGCTTGGTGTTACCTTCGACCGCTGGTTCAGCGAGAATAGCCTGTATGACGAGGGGTTGGTTGATCAGCTTCTGGAGCGTCTTTCCGATAGGGGCGAGGTCATCAAACGGGATGGGGCACTCTGGTTCCTGGCCAGCACCTATCCGGGCAACGAAAAAGACGAAGTGGTCGTACGCTCCAACGGGGCGCCCACCTATTTCGCAAGTGACATTGCCTATCACTACGATAAATTCATGCGCCGGAACTTTGACCGCGTGATCAATGTCTGGGCAGTCGATCACCAGGGACACATTCCTCGCATGGGCGCGGTCATGCGGGCCTTGGAAGTGGATCCGGACCGCTTGAAGATCCTGCTTTACAATCTGGTGAAGTTGATCAGGGACGGGCAGGAAGTGAAAATGAGCAAGCGCTCAGGCGACATCCTGACCGTGCGCGAGGTCGTGGAAGAGGTAGGACCGGATGCCGTTCGCTTCATGTTGCTCACGACCAGCCCCGAACGCAGCATCGAGTTCGACATGAGCCTGGCCGTACAAAGAAAGAACGAGAACCGCGTCTACTACGTCCAGTACGGGCACGCCCGCATCTGTTCACTCCTGCATAGGGCAGCACAGAGCGGACATCAGAGCCCCGAGGATATTCCCGATGACGCTGCTGAGATCGTTAGTCTCCTCCATGACCCGGCTGAACTGACTTTGATTCGTCGCATGTTGGAAATGGAAGAACAGATCGAGCTGGCGGTCGATCGGCTGTCGCCGCACAATCTCACCTACTATGCCGAGGACCTGACCAAGACCTTCAGCGTCTTCTATGAAAACTGTCAGGTGCTGCATTCTGACGTCCCCCGGGAACTGGCGCGGGCGAGGCTGTTGCTCGTCCTGGCTGCTAAGGTCGCTCTGTCCCGCGTTCTGAACCTCATGGGCATGAGCGCGCCCGAGGAGATGTGAGCATAGACGCCTTCGAATGGCATTTGCCCGACCCGTCGGCGCCGGCCCCTGACCGAGGGCGAACCGCGGTTTCATCTTGTTAGAAAGTCGCAAATCGGCTGTGGCCGGCCGGCTCGCACAGAGAAAGTATCAATGTCCAAGAGCCTCAAAGTATTGGTGAGCGACAAGCTGTCAAAGAGAGGTCTACAGCCCCTGTTTGATGCCGAAGGAATTGCCGTTGACATCTGCACGGATCTGTCATCGCAGGAGCTTTTCGCCCGGATTCCCGATTACCATGCGCTCCTTGTACGCAGCGGCACGCAGGTCACGTCCGACCTGATAGGAGCAGGAAGGCGGCTGCAGGCCATCGGACGGGCCGGCACCGGAGTGGACAACATAGATGTCGAGGCCGCGACCCGGGCCGGCGTGACCGTCGTAAACACGCCGACGGGCAATACAGTCGCTGCCGCCGAACATACGATCGCCATGTTGATGGCTCTCGCCCGCAATATACCTCAGGCCGACCGTAACGTGCGCGCCAAGCTGTGGGACCGCGGTGCCTTCGTCGGTACGGAAGTAAGGGGCAAGGCACTGGGTATCGTAGGGCTGGGTCGAATAGCTCAGGAAGTAGTGCAATTTGCCCACTCTCTGGGGATGAGGGTCTACGCTTACGACCCGTTCGTCAGTCAGGAATACGCCTCGCAGAGGCACGTAACGCTTATTTCTCTCGATGAGATGCTGCCCCTGGTTGATTTTCTCACCATGCACGTGCCTCTAACCAATGCCACGCGCAACCTCCTCGACGCCAACAGGCTGAAGCAGTTGAAACAGGGCGCACGCGTTCTAAACGTAGCCCGCGGGGGAGTCATCGACGAGGAGGCGCTCGCCGCTGCCGTCGCATGCGGTCACATCGGCGGCGCTGCACTCGACGTATTTGACACCGAGCCCCTCCCTGAAGATAGTCCTCTGCGAAACGATGAAAGGATCATTCTCACCCCCCATCTGGGCGCGAGTACCGTCGAAGCAATGGACAGAGTCGCTGAGGATGTCGCAGTTCAAGTGCTGGATATATTGCAAGGAAAACCGGCCCTTCACGCAGTCAATGCCCCCATCCTGCCCCCCACGGCACTCAACACGATAATCCCGTACATTGATCTGTCCGAACGAATGGGGCGGTTTTTGCGTCAGATTGACGAAGAGGGCATCAGAAGGCTGGAGATAACTGGTCACGGCCCCGTAACCGCTTATGACATGGCCTACATCGTGGCATCCGCAATTCGCGGCGTGCTGTCTGGTATCGTGGAGGAACGGGTAAACCTGGTAAACGCCGAACTGATGGCCCGCAGTCGTGGCATCGAGATCGTTCAACGCAAGATGCCAAAACACGAACGATATGAGAGTATGATTACGCTGCGGCTTACCAGCGCGAGCGGGACGAACTCCGTTCTGGGAACTGTCTTATTGGACGAACTGAAATTTGTGGCAGTGAACGATCTTTGGGTGGAGTTTCCAGCCGCGGGAAACCTTCTGCTTGCATCGCATACGGACCGACCCGGAATGATAGGAAAAGTAGGTACACTTCTGGGCCGGTCCGACGTGAATATTAGCTTCATGCACGTAGGCCGTCGAGCACCGCGCGGGGAATCGATCATGGTGCTGGGCACTGACGAGCAGACGCCTGCCAACGTTCTGAAAAAGCTGGCCGACATTCAGGACATTCGCTGGCTGAAGGCTGTCGAGTTACGCGAATCGTAATGACCAGAGACTCAAACTCGGAGAGTCGTTTCGGAATTCAGACAGGGCACCATCGCAAAGAGTGGAGACACAACACCTCCGGCCGCTGCCCTGAGACCGTTTCCTACAACGTGGTTCGGAACGCTGACGCTACCGGCGCGCCGCTAGCTTCCAACCGCCTCCGCGAAAGGCCCGCACAAAACCTCGCCCTCGGCCTGCTCGCCATGTCACTTGTCTGGATCGGCCCTATGCTGGCTTGCGGCAGCTTCCAGCCCCGCCCCACGCCCACCCGGGAACTCCCGGTCGCAGCGACTGCCCAGGAAACGCCCGTACCGGATCTGCCGACACCGACAGTTGCCCCGCCTACCGCCCCCAGCCCGACACAAACAGCTGTTCCTTCTCCTACTCCGACAGTCTTCGTCCGCAATCCCCTGACTATCGGTGAACCGGCGCGTATCACGGTCCCCGGCGGATTGAATGTGCGCGAACAGCCCACGGTCAGATCCCCGGCCGTCACGCTCCTTGCCCAGGGCAAACGCATCATTGTCCTGGAAGGTCCCGTAAGCTCTGACGGATACATCTGGTGGAAGGTCGATGACAATCAGGGCACCGTCGGCTGGGTGGCCGGGGGTCAGGGAATTGACGACTGGATCTCCCCCAATGTCGGTGAGGTTCGCCCCATTGACCGTTCCCCTATCATCGGCGATCAGGTCATCGTTACGCTCAACGGCGAGTTGACCGTTCGTGCCCTGCCCGGTGTCGGCTCGACTATTGTCGCCCGCGCCAGGACGAACCAGACGTTTACCGTCGTAGCCGGACCCCAGGCCGCCGACGGCTATTTCTGGTACCAGATTCGTTCCGACGATGGTGAAGTTGAAGGCTGGGCAGCCGATGGCAGAGAAGGAGAGCGCTGGCTTAGCCCGCTTGAGTAGAAAACCCGTACATCTGAACTAATCTGCGTTGAGGAAACCAGAACGCTGACGGCCGGGGAACTGTAGCAGTCCCACCTCCATGAACTGCCTTGCAAAACACACGTGGGCGAGTTTTGAGGAAAGTACCTAACTCCCCCCCAGTCTCCGCAACGCAGATTCCAGTATCAATACTGCTTGCCAGTATTCGTCCAGACTGATGTGCTCGTTCGGCGTATGGTCGAGGCTGCTGTCACCCGGCCCGTAAGCAACGATTGGGCATTGCCATGCCGGCCCGACAACGTTCATGTCGCTGGTACCGCTCTTGCTCACAAAGCGTGGTCGTTCAGAGACCTGTTCCCGAATGGCCGCGAGGAATCCCCGTACCAGCGGACTGTTGCGGCTGCTTCGCCATGCAGGTTCGTACCCATGCAAGCAGATTTCTATCCCTAGATCTTCGTCACCGAAATGGTGCTTCTGCTGAGCCCCATCGGTGTCTCTGACGTAGGGTGGCTCCGGGCCGGGCGCTTGCTCATTGACCCGCTCCCGTATCCACAGCCACATCTTCTCCAGGAACGCGTCAACGTCAAAATCAAGAGGCAGGCGAATCCCTATCTTGGCCCACACCAGATCGCGCATCGCCTCGTCGGTCCATGTGCGTATTTCACGCAGGCTGGGCCGCAACTGGTCGAACGTCTTGAAAATTTCACGATTGTAGCAGTCCGCGTAGCCGCCAATCCAGTTCCACAGATCGACCGCTGTTGTAGCCACGCCCGGACTGGGGCCGGCCGAATGCATCATGGGCTGGTCTGCCTTCATCTCCAGCAGAATGCGTCCCATATAGAAGAGGGTGATGCGCGTCGTGCCGCTGGGCTCACCGATGACGCAGAAGTCCGGCGTTGCCTCCTGTTCGCCGTCAAAACGGTCGCGGATAAATCGGGCGCCTTTACTAGTCGCCGCCTCCTCCTCCACCGCGCCGACAACAATCAACCGAATGTCGTTTCGGATAGCCCAATCAGACCCCAAACGAGCTGTGGCAGCCGTGAACGTCGCCAATGGCCCTTTGGCGTCGACGGATCCTCGTCCAAAGAGGATCGGCCCGTCTCCACCATTCTCTACTCGTACCGGGATATCTCCGAAAACAGTGTCGATGTGCCCCAGAAGTACAACGGTCCTCCCGGCATCAATCGCCCCGATTTCACCGACAGCGTTTCCAACCGCATCTACCTCATACCTGTCATAGCCGAGGGAACCCATCGCACCGGCCAGAAAGGAGCTGGCATTCCGTTCTTCGCCACTAAAGGAAGGGATCTCTACCAAGCGGATCAGTAGATTTTCGGCTTCGGTTCGGGAGAGCTCAGACTTTTCCATCAAGGCTTCAGTCGACAGTTTTACGTTGATCAGCCTTCTAGGTCGTCCAATAGGTCTCCCAACTCTCTCTCCCAAACATCGTCCAGGGGCATAAAGGGATTCTCGGTGAACTCTTCTTCCAGCTTCTGCAGGTAGGCGTTCACGTCAAGCTGGGGTGCCTGGCGGGAAAGTTCCTCCATCTGTTCTTCCATCGAGGAAATCAACTCGTCACTCTGGATTCGCAACTCAGACAAGTCCATTCCCAAATGAAACATAAAGTCCGCCCTGCGCATTATGTCGTACCAGGCCTTGACATCGTCTTCAATGCGCACACTTTGTGCCGGGAGCATCACCTGGCCAAAGTCGTAGGCGGGGACAAATCCATGAAAGCAAATGTACTCCTTGTTCCTTTGACCTGCATGGTAGGCGAGATAGGAGCCAATCGTTGTTCCGCCTTCGTAATTGGAGAAACGGACCGCATACTCTTCCATCTCCTTACGCATTCCTTCCAGGCTGAATACGCAAGAGATATCCCGGTCCTTGTTGAAGGGCATGGCGCCGTAAACGCCGCCTACCGCCACCACCCTTCTGACACCCAGCTTTTCCACGATGTCAAAGAAGGCGTCGGCATACTCTTCTTCGTTGACGTGGGGTTCCTCACCAAGGAAGATGAAAAGCCCTTTGTCCCCGAGCTCGGTGAAATATAGCTCAGTCTTGATGACCCGCATCTCCTGAACTACGCCTTCCTTAGTATGGACCTCCGGTCTCAGAAGATGATGTGCGCCAGGCATCTGGAACATGAAGAACCTGTCCCGGCTGATTTCGCCGATCTTGCGCGTATCCAGCTTCTCAATCAGATAGGCAGGCAGTCCGGACGAGATCGAGCCGGCGTCTGCCCACTGGTGCCAACCGGCAATCATGACCATCTCACTGGCGGTCGGGATCTCCCACAAATGTACTCGCTCGTCCATGTCATTACCTCGATTTCGCTAGATTCGTCCCGGGGCGGAGGTACGTCAAGGGCGCAGCATGCGAAAGATGATCACGGGTGGAATTTCACTGAAATTCGGTCCCCAGCTTACATCCTGCCTTCCAGGTGGGTGGGAGGCGGGGAAAGCTCTTTCTTCGATGCCGGTCAATACAAAACCTGCCTCTAGCCCTATGCTCAGCAAAGCATGAAGCGGCCTGTGAAAGTAAGGCTGAGGCAAAGGCTGTCCGGCCAGAGCGCGGCCCTTGTGCATCGTCGGCGTCATGTAACCGGCTACGCGCACGCCATATGTCGTGACCTCTTCTCCGTCTACTTCCTCTCTCTCGCAGAAGAGAGCGGAGTGGGCCTGATTGAAGCAGGGATGCATCATCGAGAATACGAAGCATCCTCCCGGCTTTAGCAACCTGTGCAAGGTCCGAAACACTGGCTCGATTTCGGCCATGTCAAACAAGGCCATATTGGAGAGCGCGGCATCGATCCTCTCTTTGCAAATCCTTTCAAGTCCGGACTCGTCGCTAGCGTCAAGCACATGAAACTGGATGTCGCCGTCTTCGTCAGAACTACGCTGCTTTGCAAAACGGATCATCTCCTCAGCCACGTCAAACGCTATCACGCGGGCGCCCAGGCGCCCCAGCCTTCTACTGGTCAGACCGTTGCCGCAGGCTATGTCCAGAACCATTTGTCCCGGCTCAATTTCAAGCAATTCCTCAATGGCTGGCCAGCAAAGAACATTGACGAAGTCGTTGCCTTCTCCCATATAGCTGTCCCAATAGGCTGAGTTGTGGTTCCAAACCTGTTTCACCTCATGCCTGTATTCGGGAAAGGAGGAAGCGGAAAGTGTTGAGGATTCAGCTAGATCCTCACGCTCTGCTGACGGCGGGCAGTTTTTGGCCTCCCCACTCGCAAGGGCCATCAGGCCTCTCCTGTTCTGTCAAACTGAGAATTCCCTGTCGCATAGACCAGACGCTATGATACAGAGCGCGACTCGGCACATTGTACCACATAGGTACGAGGGCAGGACACAGCGAGTCAGGCAGGCGTTCCATCCCAAAACGAAGGTGAGCTCTCCCGCACCCATGGCCATTCCGTTATCCAATCTGAGGCAGAGGCAACGGCAGTTCTCTCTCCTCACTCCTCTTCACTCTCTCCTCGCTCTTTGGGGCGGTCGGCCGCAAGCGGCCTCCCTTGTGCGGGGGCTCCGCCCCCGCAACGCCCCCTCTCCTACAACATGCCTCGCCGACAGGGTGTCGATATTGGTGACAGGTGCCTAATCGAAGGTGTCTAGCCACACCACGTCCCGCCAGCCCCATCAGGTCCCTGAAGGTGCCGGCCCAGGACCTGCCCATCCACCTCCATGCCATGCCCTCACATCGCTCCTCGAATGTCTTGTAGGGGCAGGCCTTGTGCCTGCCCAGTGCCTCCACAAGAGCCGGCAAACTACCTCGGCCACAGCTGGCGCCCAATCCCAGTCAGACTGTCCTCCCAAACCCAGGACGCACAAGCTCCGGACATAGGACAGACAGGTAGCTTCTTGGTAATTTCCTGCTCAAGTTCGCCGCAACCGTAATTGCAGGACTGATGCAGACCGCCTGACACGATGCTTGAGTCTAATGAAGCAATAGGAGGACTGAGCCCATCCTTACCCACAAGGTGCGGAAAAAAAGTGAACGATCGCTGGCCGCAATGGTTCAACCTGTCAACGACGGTGGTCAAGTTTAAGCTAGTGATTGCAGGGGCCCTCCTCCACCCCACAAGGTAGAGCCGCAGGCCAGACCGATCACAATAGCGAGGAGAGGGAGAAGAGGAGTGAAGAGTTGGAGAAGCCCTTGCTTAAATCTGTCCGAGTACCGCGTAACCCATGTCTGAGCGGTCACGCAGTTAGAAAGTGCAGTCTTGACGCGTGGTTAGGAGGTGATTTGGTACCAACGGGCGGGCAAAATGTAGCAAGCCTACCGGCTAGTCAGGACAGGCTATTGAGCCAATTCTGTCAGGTCGAAGACCGGGCCATGAACGCAGGCTCTTGTAACGCCTCCGCGTGCCGTAGGGATGGCACAGACGAGGCAGGCGCCCACACCGCACGGCAGGTCTGCCTGGACCAGAATCTGGGCAAAACTCCTGTCAACCCGGAACCGAGTTTGCCTGATGGTCGACAGGAGTTCGCCATAGGAACTGGGAGAAACGCCCGCACAGACCTGGTCGGCCCACCCCATGGCGCTGCCAACCTCCTTGAGCCACTGGCTATTGCCGGTCGCGGAGCGGACTTCAACCTGGACTGGCAATGAGGGCATCAGGTCGGCAATCCCCTCTTCGACCTTGGCCCTGATGAGGACGGTCACCCTGCCGCCTCTGTCCAACGCCTGCTCGCATAGAGGAAGCAGCTTCCAGAACCAGGCCGTGTCGTCTTCAGTGTCGGCCAGGAGGAGAAGGTTTTGCTGCTCGGGTAACAAAGTAAACCCGTTTCCAAACGGCCCCAGGAGGTTGAGCAGGTCACCCAGAGCCCGCTTCGCCAGCCACGCCCAACCCGCATCGGCCGCGCTGTGACCTTCGGCTTGGCCCTGTTCTGGCTGACTCCCTTCGTCAGACCTGCCGTGTGGGAGATAGAACAGCCAACGCTCCTGTTGGTCGAGCGTTTGGCGGCCGCAAACAAAGACAGGTTGGCGTAGAAATTTCGACCAGTCGCCTTCCCTGTCACTACCGGCCGCACTGCTGCATCGAAGGAGGAAATATCGGCCGGCTACCGTCTCAAACTGTGGAATCAGATTGGCTTGGAGGCGAACAGCAAAGGTATGTCCCGGAAGGACCTCACTCTCGATCTGGCCCACAACGGGTGGAAACAGCTCCCAAGAATTCTCTGTCACGGCAGATCGCAGTTCCCTATTTTTGTCTCGGCGTATTCTCTACTCGTCATCGTCCCGGTCAGAATTTTCGTCTAAACTGGCGGGCGTCCTGGCCTGATCCATAGAAGTCCGTCGGACGCCATCTGACTTCGACTTGCGAGACCGCTCCTCTTTGGGAAACGGACGCCTCTTAACCAGCGGGCCCGGTTCGATAATGGCCAAACCGACTACTATCACGATACCTGCTACTGCCAGAATCGCCAGAATCTGCCAGAGTGCCGACAAAGGTTCCCCTGAAGTCAAGTCCGCAAGAAGAATTCTATTGGCTATTGCACAAAGCTCGCCAAACATATATAATCGACCGCCCAACTGCAGCGTGGCCCGCACAACAACTGGACAGTTGCGTTTCAGTTCCTGGATGCAGGTCAACTATGTGGTACAATCTGTTCAATCTCGACCCGAAGGGCACAACAGGGCGAGGCACCTGGTGGAATTACGTTAGCAATGCTCCCTTGGGGGCCTTTTGGGCAGATTCCCATCTGCCTTGACAAGCCCGCGCCGCCAGCGTCAATTCTCACATAGCTTGAGAGATCAGCCAACCCTTGACTTGGTCTTTGAGACAATCTGAATCATGAGCCGTTCCTCAGTGCTTTCCCGCCGCCCTAATCTTCGAGGTGCGCTCGACAGGCTACTGAATCGCCGGGTGCCCGCGGGATGGCGCATCGACTTACGCAGCGGCTGGCCCCTCTTTTTTGTTCCCCTTCTCATCTTCATGCAACTCCTTGGCCCCAGCCCGGTCTGGGTTGCCCTTCTCATCTGTCTGGTCGGTCTTTACGCAGTCAGCTATGCCTGGGTCCGAAATCAGGTGCAGCAGATCTACTTTGAGCGACGGCGTGAAGGGTCGATGCTCGTCGTAGGCGACTCCCTGCAGGAAAGATTTATCGTCCGCAATGAGAGCGCTCTGCCGTTGCACTGGCTTGAGTTCGCCGACAGTTCACGCCTGCCCGGATACAATCCAAGACAGGTGGTCAGCTGCGGCAGTGGCAGCAGTTACCAGTGGAGGACGGAGGCGCAGTGTACACAGCGTGGCGTCTTCCGGCTTGGACCGCATACCTTGCGGACCGGCGATGCCTTCGGTCTCTTTGGCCTCGAATTCGCAGACACACGGTCAGAGTCTCTTCTCGTATATCCCAGGGTGGCCCACATACCTGACCTCGACCTACCCAGGGGGAGTTCATCAGGCCAGGACCGGCGCCGGCGCACCTATAGCGGTTCTGAACGCGCCCAGGCCGTGAGGGCATATCAGCCGGGAGACAGCCTGCGTCACGTACACTGGCCTATCAGCGCCAGGCAAGGGGAGCTGATCGTTACTGACGTCGAAACCGAACCGAGCGGTGACCTCTGGATCGTTTTGGACGTCAACCGCCATGTACAGTCCGGCAAGGCTGAGGACAGTACGCTTGAGACGAGCATCGTTCTCGCTGCAAGTGTTGCAGCAGAGTTTCTGGGCGGCGGAGAAAGAAGGTCGGTTGGCCTGCTTGCGGCATCGGGCGCTGAAATGCCAACCCTCGAGTTGGACTGGCAAGGTGACGAAATCGAAGATCGTACACCAACGACAGGTCACAGTGAAGGCGCAAACGGGATCTTCTCGGAAAACGGCCAGATAAGTCTCGGTGACGCTTCTCGGTCTCTGCTGGTAGATGTCCCGCCGCAGCCTGGCAAGGGACAGGTTTGGCGGATTCTGGCGGCTCTTGCTCCTGTTCAGGAAGGCGATCTGTCACTCGACGAACTCTTACGTCGCGGCAGGGGCATTTTCACCGCCGGCCAGACCGTCCTGGCAATCACGTCGGACATTGGGGAAGGAGTCCAGAACTGGACGGCTGAGTTGCTGCATCTGCGTCATGCGGGTGTACCAGCAAGTGTGATCGCGGTAACGCCAGCACACACAATTGCTGAGGATACACTGGACGCCGGAGAAGTGAGTGTCGAGGAACAACCTCAATCTGACTCCGGGGACCCTTCCGCACAGGAACGCCTGCCGGATGTATCGAATACTGCTCCCAAAAGATCTACCGCAGCGTCACAAGCAAATCTAGTTGATATTCTGGCGAGATATGAGATTCCACTTCGTTTCATGCAGGCCGGTGCTCGACTGACTCCCGCTTTGACCTACCGCCGCACACGTACGATTCTGCGCACGACCCCAAGCGGCGGGGTCGTTGTCCATGAAATCGAGGAAGAGGTAGGGTGACCAACGAATTCGTTGTCGACCACAGGAACGTATTTGTCCGTTTCTTTCTATATGTGGTGAACCGATTCCGTCCTCCCCTCGGTTGGGTTGTTTGGTGTGTTGGGCTGCTGATAGCCCTCCTGCCGGCTATTGCAATCCGGGAAGCCGCATGGATCGACCTGGGTCGCGTTCGCGTCACTCCCGAATGGGTGAGTTTTTTCGGCCTGTTGAGCGCCTGGTTACTGGTGGACCGGCTGCGTGACATCTGGGAACGCACCGTTCCCTCCCGAGTCGACCCGGCCCTGGACGGGAGCGGCCATTCTGACCTGTCGGCGCATCGCAGCTCAGGTAGGCTCGCCGCCTTCTTCATATTCGGCCTGTGTTTTCTGCTCTGGACCCTTCTGGGGGCATTGACTGTCTCGCAGGTCCTTGTGCACTGGATCCCTGGCCCAATCGATATGTGGCGAGCAGCAATGGCCTATGATCTGCGCCCGCTTGCTGAAGGGGTTTCGGTCGAATTGAACAGCCTGGTATTGCGCTACTCGGACTGGGCTAGAGGGGTGGAGGCCGGAGGAGCATACCAGGATGACTTTGTCTTTCTCACGCTTTTCGGAGTCGTTTTGTGGTATCTCGGCGGAGTCACAGCCCTGCTTGCTCTCTCAACCCGCAACGGCCTCATCGTGGGCACTCCGGCACTTTGGGTGTTGGCTACATTTCTTTTCTATGGCCGTCAAGGCCGCCTACTGATCCTGATTGGGTTTGCGTCGGCCCTGCTGTTGCACGTCCTGCTCGATCAGCAGCGCATGGAAAGGAACTGGACCCGTCAACGTACCGACTTCAGCCCAATGTTGCTGACAGACCGGATGTTGTCTGTCGGTGCTGGTGCAGTCCTTATCGGGCTTGTCGCTGCCTTCATGCCCAACATCGTCATCAGTCCACTTGCCTATAGGGTGTACCAGACGATGACCCCTGTCTACGACTCGGTTGACGAAGTTACGGAGCGTATGTTTCCGGACCTGAAGGGAGGAAGAAGGGGTCTTGGCCGTCTGGGTAGTGGTCTCCCAAACCGGTTCCTGCTTGAAGGCGGTACTGAACTGGGACAGTATGAAGTGATGCGGGTCTCCACCAATTACCCCTTTGGCGCGGTCACGGAAATGGGTGACATGCCTCCGCGCCTCTACATGCGGCGGGGGACGTTTGTCAACTACGACGGGAGAGGTTGGAACAATAGCGGTCAACAGAGAGAGGACGCTATCGAAGCGAATCGGGACTGGCGAAGCGAAGAGGACTGGCCGGGACGGGTAGCGCTGACGCAACGTGTCAGGTTGACTTCGCCAACTGCCGTTCTTCCGGCTGCCGGCGAGCCCGCTATGTTCAGGACAGAATATGAGTTGGAAAGGCGCGCTGGTGACGACCTGGTATCCGTGTGGTCCGGCACCGGCCCCGTGGACAGATACGAAGTCGTTTCCTTCGTTCCCGCCATGTCTGTCGAAAGCCTGCGTGCTCTGCCGGCATGGGGAAATGAGGGGGCCGAGCTGCCGCCGGACATGGTTCCCCATCTCAGGGTACCGGAATCCGTCACCACGCGAACGCGCGACCTGGCCGATCGGCTTGCCGAGGGTCAACCTGGGCCCTTTGCCATCGCCGAGTCCATCGAATTCCATCTGCGCGGCATCGAGTACAATCTCGAAGTGCCCGGTCCCCCACCCGGTGCCGACGTGGCCGACTTCTTCCTCTTTGACCTGCGGCAAGGGTACTGCGATTACTACACCACGGCTTTTGCTGTCTTGGCGCGTTTGAACGGCCTGCCCACACGCTTTGCCACCGGACATATTGGCGGCTACTGGGACTTGGAATCGGGCGAATGGACGATTACCGAGGCAGAAGCTCACTCCTGGCCGGAGGTTTACTTGCCGGAGATCGGTTGGGTTCCATTCGAACCGACAGCCGGGAGGCCCACGCTGCAACGTCAGGCGGCACTGAGAACGATGCCAGACAGCTTCACAAGACAGCCTGCTGGCGATGCTACACAGGAAACCAGCACTGACGAGTGGTCCTGGACCTGGCAAATGCTCTTCTGGCTGCTGCCTGTGGCAGGCCTCCTTTACCTGGCGGGCAGGTGGTTCGAAAACAGGCCACAGGACCCCTGGCATGGCCTGCTGGCATGGGGGCGGCGCATCGGCTGGCCTCACCAGCCGAATCAGACCGAGCTGGAATACGGCCAGGGCCTGTCGGCCCACCTTGCAGATCACGAAACTGAACCCGAGAGGCGGCGCAGGCTTACCAGAAACGTAATTGGCTTAACCGCGGCTGTCAGCCAGGAGCGCTACAGTACCGACCCGCTCCGCTCGGCCGCGCTGACCCGGGCCGCAGAGCTCTGGCGCGCCATGCGCCGCGATATTCGCCGTCTTCCCTGGTAACAGAGAGACCTTGCTTGCTTTGCCCTACCTTGCGTAGGTCCTACTCCTCCTCGATTTCCTCCCCAAATTCGCCATGCACAATACTAGACAGATCGGCGGCCAGGTCGTCGGGATCCGGCGCAGCGAATCGTTCCCATAGTTCTTCCGCCAACTGGTTGGGATTTTCCCGGATTCCGTAGCGGCCGAAGTACTGGCAAACCCGCTCGACGTCCCTGTTCAGTACGGCCCGTGCGCTGCGATTCGCCTGGATGTCGATAACCTGCGGGAAGTCGATCAGCTTCATTTCACCCTCCCAGTAGAGGATGTTGAACGCCGACAAGTCTCCGTGTACATACCCCTTCTCCAGCATCACGGCAATACTCTTTCGCGTCCGTTCAAACAAAGGCCCGGCTTCATCGTCCTCCAAACGCGTTTCATGAAGAGTCGGCGCCGCCATCTGCTCATCGCCGATGTATTCCATCAGCATCGCGTTTTCTCCTACAAAGTAGGGTTTGGGAACGGGCACACCGGCCTCGTGGAGCGTCTGCAATGCAGAAAACTCGTACATCAGCCAGGAAGTATGGCGGACCTGCACGCCGAAGGCGGACTTTTTGTTGACCGCTCTGGCAATGCGGCTATCGCGCCGCTTGACTGCCTGCGGCCGACCGTCCTCTGCAGTCAGAAGGTCCCGGCCCTCCCTGTAAATTGCATCGTTGCGCAGGTTCCGAAACTGGCGGGGGCGGTAAACCTTGGCAGCGATCCATTCCACGCCAACAGAAGGGTGTGCTCTGCACCGGTAAACATTGGCCTCCTTTCCCCCTTTCACCTGCGCCATTACATCTACAATCTGGTCCTCTTGGTAGAACGGCCTCAATGAGGTTCTAAGGAATCCGCCCTCAAAGCGCGCCGGGGTGTAGGTTATTTCCCAAACGCTTTCCAGGTCCGCGACTTCGGCCACCTGCTCCACCTCTGCGCGGTGCATTTCGAACCGCTCCCGTTCATTCTTTGGCGCACGGGGAACGCGATAGGTAGGTTCGGCCAGCCCAAACCTCCTCTCGTAGTATTCCAGTTCCGCAGAGTCCTTCTCCCACTGAATGTCCGAATCCTGGTCAGAAGCATCATCGTTCTTCCCGAACTGATCCCAACTGTCCTCTTCTCGTTCTTCTTGCTCTTTCAATGTAAGTCCCGTCCTTGAATTTGGGCGCAAAGCCTCGAATCGATACCATGAACAGCCTTCGGCCTTCATCCAGCAGAGGAAGGCAAATGCACAGTCAACGGCGCTTGGAAATAGTCACAGGCACGGCCACCGTTCCCTGTACCCCGCAGATCGCTGAAACGCCCCGCTGCGAATCTGAATTGAGTTATGGAAAGGGATCAAAAAAGGCCGCGGGCGGGGTAGCGCCGGCAGCCTCAAAACTGAGGGGCAAACAGTATAGCGGCTAGACAGAAATCTATTCTGCTCGCTCGCACAGAATGGAAATTCCGCGCGCACCTTTCGAGAGAATCAGCTAGCTGCGCTCCATATGCAGGCAGATACCCGTACCACTCTTAATCTTGTAAACTGTTCTCATATGGAGCCTCCTTTCGCTGGTTGCGGTGGCACGAGAATGCGCCAAACGCCGAAAGCAGAGTAGCCTAACTTCCGCTGAAATCTAACACATATCCCGCCGAATGCAAAAGTCGCCCTTCTGGCCGGAAAGGCTGCCAGATCTGTACACTGCACTTGCGTCCCCGGAGGTGGAATAAGAGGCCAGATATGTCCTTGGCCTGCCAGGCTCTTGCAGGGTCAGATGCGTCACCGAGTTCAACCTACAACCCGCTGGGTGAACCCTGACGACGTGTCCGTCTGCTTCTCGAAAAGGGGAGGAACCCTTTCGAGAGCCAGGCGAACTTCAAGTCTCTTGCATTTCGACCAGGCGACCATCGGGGTCACGCGTGTAAGCTGACCTGCCCCAAGGGTACGTCGCGGGAGGAATTGAACCTGGGTCGCTGCCCAAGGTGGCCTCGACCCAATCCTCATCCAGCGACTTGACGCCGAAAGCAAAGTGATCTTCGTTGGGAGGCCAATCCGGGTCCGCCTCATATCCGGGTTCGGGTGGCTCCCGGTGATGGATCAATATATGAAGGCCCTCCAACTGAAACAGTGCCATGCCTTCGGACTGGAAAGCAGGGGGCCCGCCAAGAAGATTCCCATAAAACGCGACAAGCGCAGGCACGTCCCGTGTGAATAGGGCAAGTTCAACGAGCTGTCGCATGGCGTAGGACTCCTCTACGGTTCATCGGTGGTGAAAGCATCTCTTTAGCGCAGCTCGTGGAGAATCTGCTCCTGGTCAGGAAACCGGGCTAGCAGCGAGGCAAAGTCTTCATCGTCAGGGAGCGAGAAGTCCTCATCGCTGTAGGCCGGGGCAAGAGAGCAGGCCATCAACGCCCAACTCCCGCCGCTCCGCAGACGTGCTCCAAACCAGCTGCGTGCGGAAATAACCGTTTGAACGGATTGACCATCCAGGACGTCATGTCCCAACTCAATCTTCGTGTAGCCATCTTCAGGCACAAACACGAACAGATCAACCTGATCACCCAAATAAAAATGCCACATCTCATCTATTTCTAACCTATGCAGACGGGACTTCGTGTCGGCAGTCAGAAGATAATAGATTACAGACTTGGCCGGCCGCGCTGAACAGATGGAGGGCGGCAGGACACTGGCGGGCAACTGCAGGTCCCCCGTATAAGTTACTCGGTAGAAGCCGCCCTCAACCGGCAGCGGCCTCAGGTCGAAGTGACGGATGACGTCACCCGCGGTAAGGTCAGGTATTCGCATAGTATTCTAGAAGGCCGGCGCCACCAGGATCCCGCCGTCAACGGCAAGCGTAACGCCGGTAATCCACCGGGCCAGCGGGGACGCTAGGAACAAGCACGCGTCAGCAATGTCTTCCGCTGTTCCCAGCCGCGCCAAGGGCACACGGCTCTGCCAGCGCTTCACCCCCTCTGGCCAGGCCTGCGCCAATCCAGGGCGGTCGATGAGCCCCGGCGCAACCGCATTTACTCTGATACCCTTCTCTCCCAGCTCCAGGGCTGCGTTCCTCGTATACTGCTCTACCCCAGCTTTGGCGGCAGTGTAATGGCTGTGCGCAAAGGCCGTTGAGGCGGCCTCTATCGATGATATGTTTATGATCGAGCCGCTGCATTCGCTACTTCCTCGCCTCGCTGACAACTCAATCATCGCCCGTGCGGCTCTCTGCGTGCAGTTGTGAGTCCCGGTCAGATTGGCCGCAAGCACATGATTCCATTCATCGTCAGCCATTTCCAGCAAAGGCGATAGAGGATAGACACCGGCGTTGTTGACCAGCACATCCAACCGACCAAACCGTTCCACTGTCTGCGAAATCAGCAGCTCCACATCATCTGCCCGGGAAACGTCAGCCTGAACTGCATGAGCTTGGCCGCTCACTGCCTGAATCTGCTCGACGACCTCTCTGGCTGACTCTTCCGCCTGCACGTAGCTGACCACGACCTTCGCACCTGCCTCAGCAAATCGCGTCGATATTCCCGCGCCGATGCCCCGGCTTCCGCCGCTTATTAGGGCAACTTTGCCGGCAAAACTGAGTGCGCTGTCAAGTTCTGGGGCTCGTTCCTGCACTGCAGATCCTTCCTTCGCTGTGTCGTCTGGCACAGTCGAATTGTCTAGGCATACTATTGCAGCCGCTCCACGCCCGCAATTTCGGAGCACGTCTTCTCCGAATGAAGAGGACCGATTTGCGTTGAAAGCTCTTCAGACCTGACGATTGGCACAATTGACCTACGCCTTCAATTTGTGTACGATTTCCTGGACTCCAGTTCCTTCCTTTCAAATCAGGAGAAACACATGCTAACTCTTGCCCAGAAACGCCATTTCTTTGAAGAAGGTTACGTGAAAATACCCGGCGTAGTGCCCAAAGTCCTGATCAATGAGGCGCTGCGCGCAGTGAATCACTCCATCGGCGAGGTAGGGCTAGGCGGCGAAGACATGGAGAACAATCGATCCGCCTTTTTCTGCGCCGAACTGCTCCGGGCGCCGGTCATTCTGGACCTCTTCCAGAAATCACCGGTCATTGAAATCGCAGAAGAACTGATGGGAGAGGGCAATGTTGTTCCAATCGTTCAGGCAAAGCCGTATCCCCGCTTCCCGCTCCCATTGGGAGAAGATGCACCGGAGCCGCGCGGCCACATTGACGGCATAGGCAGCGGCACCAACGGCATGCCCAAGGGGTACTACAATCGCGGTTTTACAGCTTTCGCGGTCGTATATCTGGAAGATTTGCTCGACACGAACGCCGGCAACTTCACGGTCTGGCCTAAGTCTCACCGTGCCTTCGAAAAGTATTTCCAGGCAAACGGACATGAAGTCTTGGCCAACGGCAGGCCCGATATCCCACTACCGCAGGGCCCTTTGATGGTCACCGCAGAGGCCGGCGACCTGATTCTTGCCCACTACCTGATGTTCCACACGGGCGGACCCAACGCATCGCCCAACGTCCGTCAGGCGGTCATCTGCCGGCTGCGACACAGAGAAGTGGAGGGCAACGAAAAGGCCGGCTACACCGACATCTGGCGAGAGTGGCCTGGTATTCGAGAAGCGTTGGGATTGGATCTTGAAAAAACACCAGCAATCTGACCCTGGCAGCCGAATCTCGCCTGGAGCAAGGGCGCCCTCACGCAAACATGGAGTCTATTGCAGAAGCTCTCCGTTTTGGATTGCTCTTTGGCGTCCTTCCTCCAGCATCAACTGAATCTCAACTACGTCTAGGGGCTCGTTCGTGATCAGGAAGAGCCTCCTGAGAACCTGGTTGAAACTCGCCCGCATGCTGTCAGCCAGTAAGAGAAACATTGGAGGGCTGATCTCATCCGCTTCACTCACAATCAGGTCTCCCTTATAGGCTGCCGCTGAGAGAAGCTCCCGGTCAATCTCGCGATGCACCGGTACGTAGCCTATGTTGCTGGCGTCGTCCCCAATCTGTTTGAGCTGTAGCTCCTGCCCTTCAGCAGAACCCATAAAGCCCACAAAGGCATTGGCTTCAATACGGTTCAGTGCGTCGGCCGGGACTACGTAGCCGAACACAATTGAGATTTCTCCCGTTGGCTGCGTGTCGTCTATCCGGGGAAACTGAAAGAAGTCGAGTTCATTGGCGAATACGGGCGGCAAATCTGCAAGGCTGTAATGGGGCGCCAGCGCCATAACGGCCTTTTCCCAGGTCAATGGGCTATCGCCATCCCCCCGAATCAAGGCCGTCATGCTATTCATCTCGGAAGTACTTCCAGGTCGCTCGACGAAATACCCGCGATCCAGGAGCGATTTCCACAGTTCCCACACCTGAGCAACTCGCGGGTCAAGGAAGTCGACCCGGCCTGCTATAAGGTCGCGATGAAACTCGGGGCCGTTCAGGCGCATATTCAGATAGTCGAACCAGTAAATGCTGATAAAGGGATTCTGACCTGCCAGCGACATCGGGGTGATCCCGTTGGCTAGAAGTGTGTCGCAGATGCCGATGAACTCTTCCCAGGTTTCAGGAGGCTCCAGCCCAAATTGGTCGAAGACTTCCTTGTTGTAATAGACACCCGTCCAGCTGAAGCCCGATGGCACAAAACGCAAAGTCCCTTCGAATCGGCTGATATCCCGGAAACGTCTCCCGTAAGCCTCTGTAAAGTTTCCCTCTGTCCATACTTCGGAGACGTCGGCCAATAACCCCTGCGTGGCCGCGTTGGCCAGCTGGTCGCCGTTCCACATCAGCAGAACGTCAGGGGGCTGGTCGTCCATCAGGTAGTTCCCCACGTTGAAACGATAGTTCTGTCTATCGACTTGAATGCTTGGCGCCAGTTCCTGAAAGCGTTCGATTGCTACCTGTTCAGGCGCGCTGAAGAGCGAATTGTTAGGTGATACGTAAGTCAGCGTCACCGGAGGACTGTCTGGTGAAAACAGGAACTCTTCCTCCGGTTCCCGATCACAGGCCCCCAGCAGTCCGACAAGTGAGGCAAACGCAATGATAGTCGCGCCCCGCAACACAAATGGTTTGAAGATCATTGTCGCCTTCATTCTTCTGCTCCCCGCCGAAGTAGCTCTCAATCAGATGAGAATCGAAACACGAGACCCGGACCCAAACCGGCCTGTCTGCCGGGAACCTACGTGGGGTTGGTATCGGTAACGGATAGCCTTTCGGCGAGAGCACGAATGTGGGGAGGGCCGATTCCACAGCATCCCCCCACCACTCTTGCTCCCTTTCCTATCCAGTCCAGCGCCCGTTGTGTGAAGTCACCGGGCGCAATGATGTCGACAAACTGCCAGTTCGGCTTCACAAAGAAGCCGCTCTCCGGATAGGCTCCGGTCGGCCCAGCCCAAACGGACCGGACGATCTCCAAAGCCGGACCGGTAATGTCAACTTCGCAGTGCATCACGGCTGCAAGGGTACCCCCCTCGGCCATTACCGCGGCTACGCCCTTCGCCAAGTGAATTTCATCATGGATGGCAGGTGCCATACAAATGCCGCCGTCCTTTGCCCTGTCGCAGCTGAACCCTACCCAAACGGGCAGGCCCGTGCCCGTGGCAGCCTCGAGTGCAACGCAGGCAAAGTCAATGTCTCGAATCATCTCCAAAATCAGGAAATCTACGCCAGATTCGGCTAGCAGCTCTGCCTGCTCCTCGAAATCGGACCTCATCTGGGTTGCGGAAGGATTTGCCTCGTCACCAAGACCCCCGGACATCGGAGAGATCGACCCAGCCACCCAAACCGAATCCGGCGCCGTTTGCCAAGACCCATCGCGGGCTGTGCTTTTGGCAACGCCAGCCTCCTCTCGCGCCTGAAGTGCCAAGCGAGCGGCCTGAAGATTCACTTCCTCTGTTCTGCTTTCCTCACCAGCGAGGCGCAGCATATTTCTGCCGGTGGCGAACGTGTTTGTAATGATTATTTCTGCGCCGGCCCGAATATAGTCCAGATGTACCTGGCGTACAATATCGGGATCGGTTGCAACGGCGATTCCGCTCCAGGCGATGTTGTGCATTGACACGCCTCTGCTCTCCAACTCCGTTCCGGTGGCGCCGTCCATTAGGATGGCCCGGTCGTCCTCAAGTCTTTCGCTGATGGTTTTCATTGTGAAACGGGTCCGGAGGTCAGAATGGAGTCAAAGCGTGAACGCTATGGAACAGCTTCCGGGCAGAAACCAATTCGCTGGCCCTCCATTCCGTTTGGGCGGTTTTCGAGGCTATTGTAACAGGCGCGTAAAGAAAGGAGAACTGGTCGATTGGTCGGAACAATCGCGGTGCCGCGAAAAGACACTTGGAACAACCTGCCCAAGGTGACCAGGGCCTCCTGATATTCTTGAATGAGCGGCGACCGTCGCTACCATGCATTCACCCAATGTAGGAGAGGCTCCCTGCGAGCGCACTGCAGCCGCCTGCTCTTGCGGTAACTGGCTTGATGGGATAGGCTTGCGGTCATGGCAATCACATCACAGTGATAGAACCGTTTGGACGAGGCCGGATCAGGTTCTGTTCCGGAGACCGCCGAGACTTTCTGCCAGACGCAACATTCATATGGAATCGGGCCTCAGCCACAGCAAGGGAAATCAGGGAAGAAATGGCAACACCGATCTACGCCAGACCTATCGACCTGCTGCGCACACTGATCCGTTACGACACGACTAACCCACCTGGCAATGAAGCCGAGTGTATCGGATATCTCGACGGTCTGTTGCAGGAAGGCGGGTTGGCGACAACTGTGCTGGCAATGGATCCCAACAGACCGAACCTGGTAGCGCGACTGCCCGGGAGGGGTGATGCTCCAGGGCTGATACTTCAGGGCCATGTCGATGTGGTAACGACCGCCAACCAGGACTGGCAGCACGACCCATTTGGCGCAGAGCTGATCGACGGCACGGTCTGGGGGCGGGGCAGCCTGGACATGAAAAGCGGCGTAACCATGATGACTTGCGCCGTTTTATGCGCCGCAGCCGAGGGGCGCACTCCGGCCGGCGACATAATTCTGACCATAATGAGCGATGAGGAGGCCGGCAGCGATTACGGCGCACGCTTCCTGACCGAACAACATCCCGAGCAGTTCGAAGGCGCCAAATATGCCATCGGCGAAGGGGGCGGAAGCGCCCAGTACATGGGCGACCAGCGCTTCTACCCACTGATGGTTGCCGAAAAACAGGTCTGCTGGCTGCAAACCCGCATTGCCGGTCCGGGCGGTCACGGCTCGACACCATTGCGTGACGGCGCGATGGCCCGTCTCGGTAAGGTCCTGACGACTCTCAATAGCAACAGGTTGCCCGTACACATTACCCCTCCTATGGAGCAAATGCTGCCGGCAATGGCTGAACATGCACCGGAGCACCTCGCTGCCGCGGCCCTGGCGCTACTCGACTCTGACCGCACCGACGCCACGCTCGACCGGATGATGGCCGATGGACTGCCCCAGGCCCGCAGCCTTGACGCCCTTCTCCACAATACAGTCAATGCCACTGTTGTCGGCGGCGGTATCAAAACCAACGTCATTCCCAGTGAAATCCTGCTTGAGTTGGACGGACGCGTACTACCGGGCTTTACGTCCGATAACCTGATCTCTGAACTGCATAATCTGCTGGGAGATGACCTGCCCTTCGAGATAATTCGACACGACCCTGGCCAGGGGGGTGTCGACATGGGCCTTTTTTCCATGCTGAAAGGAGTCGTGGAAGAGCTAGACCCGGACGGGGTGGTCATTCCCTCCATGGTGGGCGGATTCACTGATGGACGTATGTTCTCCCGATTGGGCATCCAGAACTACGGATTCCTGCCAATGAAGCTGCCTCCCGGGACAAACTTCAGCGCTACGGTACATGCAGCAGATGAGCGCGTGCCCGTCGAAGCGCTTGAATTCGGAGTACAGGCAATGTCAACAATTCTGGAACGATATGGGCAGGACGCCGCGACATAAGAGCGGATTGGCAAATCAATAATGGCTAGAGACAGCAATCTTAAAGACGCTGTACAGGAGCAGTTCGGGCGCGTAGCAGCCAAGTATCTCACGAGCGCAGTGCATGCACAGGGCGAGGATCTGCCCGTGATGGTCGAAGCCGCTAACCTAAAAGGCGATGAACGCGTACTGGATGCCGGCTGCGGGGCAGGCCATACTGCGGCAAGCTTCGCTCCCCATGTAGGCGAAGTGGTAGCACTCGACTTCACAGCTAAAATGCTGAATCAAGTCGAGGTCCTGGCAGACGACCGTGGCCTGACGAATCTGAGCACCAGATTGGGAGATGTCGAGAAGCTGCCTTTCGCCGACTCATCTTTCGATCTCGTAGTTTCCCGCTACAGCGCGCATCACTGGGCCAGGCCTGGCAAGGCACTGGGCGAATTCCATCGCGTACTGAGGGCCGGCGGCCAGTTCATCCTCAGCGATGTGCTCGGCTTCGGTAACCCGGTTTGCGATACCTACCTGAACGCCATTGAAGTTCTGCGGGATCCCTCCCACGTGCGCGATTACACGCTTGAAGAGTGGAGCAACCGTTTTGCCGCGGCCGGTTTCAACCTTGCAGTCGTCCTCCCCTATCGCATTTTCCTCCAATTCGAGGAGTGGACCGAACGCATGGAAACGCCGGAGGTCAATCGCGCTGCCATTCGTGCGCTCTACGATGCTTCTCCTAAAGAGGTTCGCGAGGCGCTGCAGATTGACGATGCCGGCCACACATTCCAGTGTGCGGTTTTGCGGGGAACTTCGTCGCGATCCTGACACTGCATGCCCATCCAATTCCTGGATGAGTCCAACATTCCGAGGCTAGAATGCCGGAAACCGATGCAACGACTCGCCAGTGGTCCTTGATACGAAGGTGGCTCGCTGACCTGCAGGAAATCCCAGCACTTGACCTGGTATGGTTGGAAGGCAGTTTGGCCGACGGTCGCGGCAGCCCCTTTTCCGATATCGATATTCGTTTTGCCATTGCAGACGACCAGTACCAGCATGTATGGCAGTTGCCTCTCAGGAAGGCAAATGAGGAGTCTAACCCTCTGCTTGCCAAGGGCCCTGTCGCGCTCCTTTCAGGGTTGGGCGATTACCTGCTACTGGAATCCACATTTGTGCGAGCTCTGACGTCGGACGGAATCCTCGTGGAGGCAAGCGCGGTGCCGACGAGCCAGGTAGATGACCTGGAACTGTTTGAATGGGAGATTCTCTTTTCCCGCCTGCCCGAAGGCAAACCCACTTTTCAGAAGGCCCCCAATCTGTCGCCTCACCAAGTCTGGCCCGAACAAGATCCGCTGACACCTGCTTCAGTCTGGCAGCGGACCAGATTCCTTCTGCTGATGATGGTCCACACGCCAGCCGTCTTCCACAACAGGGAGCTGCAATCAGCGCTGTCAGCGCTCGACCTCGCCAGAAGCGATCTCCTAAAGCTTATGTGGCGCCGGGCGGGTCTGTCTTTCGGCAAGAGGGCGAAACATATGTCGGAGATCTTCCCCGCAGGCTGGCTTGACGCACTGACCCAAACCTACCCAACTGACCCAACCACTCTAAAGAATCTGGCCGCACCCCTGCTTCACACCTATGTCTTGCAGGCAAATCACTTGCGAGAGCTGTCGGCAACTGCTGGCGGCGGTTTCCCGGCAGAGTGGTTCGAGCGGCAGTATGTCTGGCTTACACGTGAGCTCAGGGGCATTCTTAATGGTCCAGGTAATGGATTCGAGCAGTGGCGGTCAGATTGGCCACGGAGATAGTTTATGAGCCCGCCGGCTCCATGGGATCGACCCGCGTTGAAAGATCTGCAGATTGACCTGTCAGCCAGATCCGTCGTCAGGAATCGCGCTAAGGCGACAATCTTGATGCAACACCATTTGAGATTTCTAGGTAACCACCAAAAAGGGAGGAATGAAAGTGACAGCAAATCCCACCATCTTCGCAGGCACGATCGGACAAAGTGTGTGGCGCAGCCGCGACGGCGGCGACACTTGGGAGAGAGCCTCTCAAGGTCTGTTCATGGAGTCGGATATCCGTGCCATCGCCGTTGATCCTGGCGAATCAGCCGTTATGTATGCAGGTACGGAAGCAGGCGTCTACCGCACGCGTGACGGCGGCGACTCCTGGGCGCTCGTCGATTCGCCCATGAACGACCTCGAGATCTGGGCGCTCGCCGTCGATCCCGCAAACTCGGACACCATCTTCGCCGGGACCTGCCCGTCTGCCCTGTTCCGCTCACAGGACGGCGGCGCCTCGTGGCAGAAACTGGACGTTGAGCTGGCTGAAGAGTGCGAGGGCGTTCCCATCACGCCCCGTGTCACCATCATTCTTTTCGACCCGGAAGACTCGCAGACAGTCTACGCCGGCATTGAAATCGACGGCATGCGCATCAGTCGCGATGGGGGCGATACTTGGGAAGAAGGGAGCGAAGGTCTGTCCAGCCTCGATATTCACGGTCTCGCCGTCGTGCCCGGCTCGCCCAAAACTCTGGTGGCGGCCACCAACAACGACGTCTGCGTGACCACCGACATGCAGAAATGGACGCCCCTTGAAGTCAGGAATCACTATCCCTGGCCCTACTGCCGGGGCGTCATTCACCTCTCTAATGGAGACAGCCGCATCTGGGTTGGAGCCGGCAACGGCCCTCCCGGGGACGAAGGCGGCCTTTTCCATAGTAGCGACCTCGGCAAGACTTGGGAGCGGGCCGACCTGGGCGGCGTGGCCAACAGCACGATCTGGGCAGTTTCCCACAACCCTGCACTGCCGGACTGGATCGTAGCCTACAGTGTGGCCGGTCAACTCTACCGCAGCACCGATCGCGGCCACTCCTGGACGAAACTTGAGCGCGAGTTTGGTGAAGTTCGAGCCGTAGCCCTAGCAGTATAGATTTCCTCGTAGCTTGGCAGGTCCCTGCCGGCCAGGAGCGATGTGCTGGCAGGGACTACCTCTCACGCTTCAGGTCACGTACTCTCAACCTGCCTGAAGGCCTCGACACCGGGTCGGATCGCGTCAACAAGAAGCTTGTAGTCTGGCCCATAGCTCAAAAACGTAAAGCCCTGCGCAGCGAGGGCCTTCAACTCCTCCGGCGTGCCGGCCCCGGCGCCGACAGCCACTCCACAGGAACGCCCGACAGCCACAGCGCGTGCCATTACGGCGTCAATCTCGGGCAACGGCAATTCAAATGGGTTCAAGCCCAACGAGAGGCACAGATCAAAGGCGCCGATGAACAGGACATCGATGCCTGGCACGCTGGCAATCTCTTCCAGGTGCTCAACCGCTTCCGGAGTCTCGATGATCAGCATGATAAGTATGTTTTCGTTGGCCCGCTCGAAATACTCCTCATATTCAAACGTGTAATGCGATGCCCGCAGCGGCCCGAAACTCCGCCTCCCCTGAGGGGGATAGCGGGAAGCGGACACGATTGCCTCGGCCTCGGCCACGGTCCGGACCATAGGTACCGCGATCCCCATTCCCCCAATGTCCAGCGACCTCTGGATAAAGACCGGATCAGCCGACGGAATCCGCACCATCGGAACTGTATCTGTCCCATTCATGGCCATCAGGATTCGCTCAACCTCGGCCATGTCGAGGCCGTTGTGCTCCATCTCGATCAACAGCCACTCGGCGCCGGCGTGCGCCAGCAACTCGGCGACCGTCGCACTCCCCATGCCCAGGAAACATCCCATCGTCTTCTGTCCGCTGAGCGCTTTTTTCCGTACAAAATTGGATCGCATGCCGTTTGCTCCTCCAATGGTCCATTTGGTTGGAACGAATGAGCTGGAAGCCTGGCTTCTTTGGGTCTCTTTTGAAGAATGTTGTCAGAATACAGGTCAATCCTGTTTCGTCCTCATCACAGTAAGTGACGAACATCTGACACAGCGGTTTCTCCACTACCTAAGGACGGCAGCTTACATGCCGGGTAGATCCGGCATCGGCGAGGGAGGGTGAAGGCGACGCGTTCGCGCCCGAAATTGCATTCCCTGTTCGGCCAGTGCAGACAGTTCATCGGCTTCTCCCCCAAACCACTCCTTCAACTGTCGGCGAGCGATCTGCACATGCTCGACCTCGTCAGCCCAGTCAAAGTCCTGAAACGTCGTCATCAGGGGGTGGCGCGCCTTGTCACGGCAAAACTCGTATTCGGCCCGTTTACCCGGAGGGTACTTCATCAGGGCTGCTTCAACCCCGATTCCCAACATGGCGTAGAGTTCCAGCGGCGTCATCTCAAACAGGTACTCGATCTCGAAGTCCCGCAACGGCAGCGCAGCGCGGTCGCCGTAAACTTGCTCAGCGGCCGCCTCCCCAAACAGCGAGTGGCGCATTTCGTCCCACATATGACGCGAAATGGCAACGTAGAACGACCACGGTTGCCCTTCGACCTCCAGCAGGACGATGGCCAGCGCCTCTGCAATTGTGACTTCACCCAGCCGGGTGGCGATCATCTGCGCCAGCCGCTCCGGCACACGGTCTTCATCGACGTGGATAAAGTCCCATACACTGGAAAATGTACCGTCACGCACAGGACGCCTGGCTACTCTGTAGCGACCCCCGCTGCGCACAGCTTGAACGCTTCCAACCCCCGTGTCGGCCGCGCCGGCGATTCCCCCTGCCTCCTTGAGCATCTTCTCAAGAGTGCGAGCCCACTTTACCGCCCTTTCTTCTTCTTGTGCCGTTTGCACCACGTCACCAAAGGCGGCTTCCAACAGACCAAGGGCCTGTTCCTCTTCCGCCATGATCGTTCGCATCAATCGCACCGATTCATAGTCGGCCAGGCCATTGGTCTGACGCTCATAGTTGCGATATGCCTCCAGGAGAGCCGGTTTGAACACCCTCGCCAGAGCGGCAAGAAGCTCGACGCTTCCTTCAGAATGCATCGCCTCACTCAGAACGACCTCGAGCCTCTCATCTGGTACACCATGCCCCCTGGACCTGGATATGCGCAGCTCCATGAGCCTGTTTTTCAGGAGGTCTGAATGTAGACAGTCCTCGTACTGGAGACGCGACAGCAGCCCCTTTAGGTCTCTCTGTGGCGTCGTGACAATATGCGCAGCCTGCAGAAACATGAGCCGCTCTTCAACATAGGCCATCCGGTGAACTGTCCGGGCGCATTCCTCAACGCTGAGACCGGGCTCTTTGGCCCGCTTTAGCCCAGCGAACTGGTAAGGAGAATCCATCAGTTAGCCCCTCGAATTCTGGCTCCATCTTGGTCCTGAAGCGGAGAGCTTATGAACAGTCCAGTGACTCCCATATGTCTAAATCTTCACTGATGGAAAGTCCACAGCCATCCTTGAGTTAGTATAGGAGAATGTCAGGGAACCATCAACCGCCGTACGCTCCACTTTCTGTTCCGTTGATAATATACTGCAATGATGTTAGAGTCTCTCTTGCTCGGCCGCCTCTTGCTGGCAGAGTAAGTACGCCGCCACGCTCCATATATCCAATTCTGACGAACCCAAATCCTGAGGACACCCAGTGCCAAGAATCGCAGTGATCGGCAGCTATGTTGTAAGCCTGACAGTGCGCGTCCCGCGAAAGCCTGTGATGGGCGAGGCGCTCATAGGCGATCTGTTCGACATGGGTCCGGGGGGCAAAGGCACCAACCAGGCGATCGCTGCCGCCCGACTAGGCGCGCATTTGGACCTCCTCGCCTGTCTCGGCGACGACCCGTTTGCCGATTCCGCCGAGCAACTCTATGCCGGAGAAGGCGTTTCAACTGATTACGTTCATCGTATTTCGGGCACGAATACCGGCGTCGGCATGGTCACACTTCTGCCTTCAGGGGAAAACTCGATCGTGGGCCATTTAGGGGCCAACCTTTTGATGCAACCCCATCACGTGGAAGCCTTTGAGCCAGTCATCGCCCGCAGCGATATCCTCTTGGCCCAACTCGAAGTGCCGCTGGAATCGGTCACTCGGGCACTGGAGATTGCGCAAAGTCATCGCGTCAAGACTATCCTCAATCCTGCCCCCGGCCAGACTTTGCAGCCGGACACCCTTGCCCACGTGGACGTGATGACCCCAAACGAAAGCGAGGCCCGCATCCTCCTCGACCTGCCCCCCGACAATCCCACGCCGACACAAGACCTTGCCGGACGCCTGCTCGAACTCGGCGTCGAAACCATCGTCGTGACCCTCGGCAAAGAGGGGGCGCTCATTATTACTTCACGCGGCACCGAGGCCATACCTGCCACACCTGTACAAGCCCTGGACGTCACCGGTGCAGGCGACAGCTTCAACGCGATGCTGGCCGTTAGCCTTGGCGAAGGCCAGGAACTGCGGGCTGCCGTCGAGCATGCCAATCTCGCCGGCGCCTACACAACCACACACCTGGGCGTGATCGATGGCCTGCCCACGCAGGCAGAGTTAGATGACTTTCGAGCCTAAATGACGTGACTTCGCAGCCGCTGCATCCCTTCGCCTCGTCACCCTCCCTCTAAAGTACCGCCAGCTTCAATGACAATAGGAATGTCGGTCTCAGCCTTTCTTTCTCGAAATCCTTCCCGTCCGGTACCAGAATCAGCTGCATAGGAGTCCAGTTGGCAAATGGCAGTGCAAGTTGCCATGCTCCCGAAGCCGGCCGCTCAATCGATATGGAAGACCTCCCTCAAATCAGTTGAAACCGGGCTGCTATCGGGATTCGAGGGCATAATGTCTCCCATATACCGCCACCACTTCTGGCAGACTTCCTCGTTAGCGATGCTGGCCCACTTCTCTTCGCTCTCTATCTCCGCGTATGCGAACAACTGATTGGTCTCAGCATGCAAAAAGATAGAGTAGTTTCTGACACCGTGCGCTTTGAGCACCGCCTCCAATTCAGGCCAAATCGGCGTATGGCGGTCTTCGTACTCACTATGGTGTTCGGGATTCACTGACATGACAAACGCTTTCCGAATCATATTGGCTCCGCCTTTCTCGGCCAGAATTAGTCGCACTCTCACGACTTGATGGAAATGTAGCAAACCCTATATTACCTGCCTTCATATCTGTGAACTGTTTTGGCCGAAGGTTGAATGCTCTTATCTCAGCCCAGACCAAATATAAGCTTGGCACAGTTTGTAGATTCGGCCAAGTAAAGACTGAGAATCGGAAAGTCTACACCTGGACTTCCGTACGATGACAGCGAAGGCCCGATGGAATTGAGGCCCGCAAAACACGGTCGTCTCACTGCACAAGGAAACCGAAAACTCCGAGCACACACTTAGCGGGCCATCCTCACGAATACTCACAGCAGCAAGTGTGCTTGGGATCTTTGTGAATCGCCTTCGACAGCCAATGTGTTATAGTTGCAGAATGTACGAATAAAGCCTTGTTATTCGAAGGTGCTCCACCCTCGAACCGCAAAGTCTTTGCCACCTGCAAGGAGGAGCTAGAATGAAGTATCCCTATGCGATCCTCACTTCAGTAGCCCTCGTTTCCCTCACTGTCCTGGTTGCTTGCCAGTCAGGTGATTGGCCCGTAGAGGAGATTGATGCTCCGGCCAAATCCGCCCCTGCAGCCACTGTCACCCCAGCACCTACTACGACCTCCCCTTCTGCCTCGACTCCCGCCACCGCCACCGAATCTGAATCCGAGACAGCCCCCGTCCATTCCTCATCCTTCGACGCCACCAAGTATGAAAATGTCTGGGTTCACGCAATCGAAGAAAAAGAACACGAAGGCCGTTCCCTGCTGCGCGTATCCTATCCCTTAACCGAAAAGGATGCGATCAACGCCCGCATGGAAGCCGTAACGCAGCAATTCATCGATGAGTGGCGTGCGATGGCAACCGAGACTGAAGCGAGCTATCAGAAGTACAAAGAAGAGACAGGAAGAGAGGCCGCCACTTTTATCACGCACTACCGCCAACACTTCGACGTATCAATCGCTAACGAAAACCTGATCTTCTTCGACATTGTTCGATCGATCCATACGGGCGGGACCGGCAATTCCTTTGTCGTCGGCTACATTTTCGACCGCCGAACTGGCGCCGAGTTGACTATCGCCGACCTCTTTGTGGATGACAGCTACCTGGAGCGACTATCGACTCTGTCCAGAGAGGCGTTGGGTGAGCGCATAAGCAATGAAGAGCTGGCAAGCGACCCTGAATGGGTGGAGAGCGGTACCGCGCCGGCAGCCGAAAACTTCGACAACATTCTACTCCTGGCTGACGGTACAATCTTGGTCAGGTTCGACAAGTACCAGGTTGCCGCCGGGGTAGAAGGCGTTGTTGAAGTTGCATTGCCTATCGATTCAATCGCCGATTTGCTGAAGGAGGATATCCGCGACCTGCTGGGATTGAAGGCGGAAGGGGCAGCCCCCACGAAGATCGTCGTCAACGTTGCAGTAAGCGAAGTGACTGATAACGATGGCCGGTCAACTCTTTACGTCTCCTATCCGGTAACCGACAAAAAAACGGTCAACCAGCGCATTGTAGAGATTACCCAGCCATTCATCGACGAGTTCCATGAGACGGCAGCCGAGATCGAGACAGCCTACCAGGATTACAAGAAAGAAACAGGCAAGGAGGCCGCCTCCTTGGGAACCATTTTTCACCAGGACCATGAAGTGACCATCGCCAATGAACGGGTACTGTTCTTCGAAGTCGCGCGTTCAACTTCTACTGGCAACACTTTTAGTACGCTTGTTTCCAGTTACATCTTTGACCTTCGTCAAGGGACCGAGTTATTCATTTCCGACCTCTTCGTCGATGACAGATACCTGCAGCGCCTCTCCGAGCTGACACGAGAAGCTCTGGCAGAACGCCTCCGAAACCAGATTGCCGAACGGGAGCCCGACGCCGACGACGACCGCAAAGAGGCTCTTTTCGAGAGCGAAACGTGGATGTTCGAAACAGGCACAGAGCCGACCGCCGAGAACTTTGACTTTATCGTGTACCGGGACGACGGTACCTTCCTGGTCAGGTTTGACAAGTATCAGGTTGCCTCAGGTGTGGACGGCGTGGTGGAGGTAGTACTTTCTGTAGCCGCGATTGCAGACCTGCTAAGAGCGGAGGTTCGCGATCTACTGGGAATCGAGACTGGCATGACATCAAAACAGTCCGCGATTGCCCAAGCCGAAAATCCCGAGGCACTTTCTACGCTATCGCCAGCAGCAACATGGAATAGCGCCCAAGTCATAGTCTTCCAAAACTTTCCACGGCTATCGCTGTTGAAATTCGGGCGATATGTTCAGGCAGAGTCTACCGCCCAGGATGAGGTCAACTGCCGCGAAGTGGCCTGCGTGGCTCTCACATTCGATGACGGCCCCTCGTACTACACCGAAGGCCTGTTGGACATACTTAAGGAGCACAATGTTAAGGCAACCTTTTTTGTCCTTGGAACACAGGTCCGCATCCAGTCTGAAACCGTTCAACGCATGTTCCGGGAGGGTCACCAGATAGGCAATCACACTTGGGACCACCCCAACTTGACCAAAATGTCAGATGATCAGATTCGCGAACAGTTACGCCAGACAGACAATCTCATCGCCCAAATCATCGGTGAATCGACACCGTTCCTGCGTCCCCCATATGGCGCCTACAACGACAATGTGCTGGCAGCCTCCGGCCTGCCCATCATTTTCTGGAGCGTCGACCCGCTCGACTGGAGGGACCGCGACGCCGCTACCGTTGCTGCCAGGATTGTCGATGCGCCTGCAGGGGCCATCATCCTCGCCCACGACATTCACAAGTCCACAGTCGACGCAGTACCCGCAATCATCGCCGCCCTGAAGAGCCGTGGAATCCACATGGTCACCGTCACCAAGCTGTTCGAACCGCAGACTCTAAACGCGCAGAACGTTTACATCCGCCAGCCCGATTCGCCATCCCAATAGGGCACTGGCTGGCTGCGCGAAACTCATCTACTTGCCTGTCCATGAGTCTATATTTCGTGTAGTGAAACAAAACACCTAACAACCCAAAACACCACAACTTTCCCTATATGAACCACAATCCCAACATCATAATCTGCATCTGTGACCAACTGCGTGCATTCGAAATCGGATGCTACGGCAACCCGGTAATCCGCACACCCAATATCGACAAACTGGCCGGCGAGGGTGTCCTCTTCGAGCACGCTGTATCGACCGATCCAGTCTGTATGCCCGCCCGCTCTTCCCTCATCTCAGGCCAGTATGCCCGCACCTGCATGGGCGCCCTAGGCAACGCCTCAGTACCCGACGAAAACGGTAGACCCATCGTCGCCTCATGGCCCCTCCAGGAACGGGTACATCTGCCCGACCCAACCATCGCCGAACGGTTCAAAGATGCAGGCTACGACACAGCCCTGATCGGCAAATGGCACATTCACCCCGCCCCCGAGATCGTCGGCTTCGACTACACCCTCCACCCCAGGGTCAACCACCGCCACACAGGACAGGACTTCGTCGAAAACGGAGGGCCCCCGCAACTCGTTGACGGTTTCAGCGTCGACTACGAAATCGATAGCGTACTCTCTTATCTGGCTGCCGACCGCAACAACCCCTTCTTCCTCTACTACAGTATCTCTCCTCCCCACATGCCTCTGGCGGACGCCCCCGAAAAATACCTCACCATGTACGACCCCAATGACATGCCCCTCAGGCCCAACGTGTTCGTGGACGGCGAGATGGCCTATGACGAACACTGGTTCAAAGTCTACCTCTGGGACTTCCTCTACTATTCGCAGAAACTCCCTTACACACTTGACCTTCCCGAGGGCTTCGATCTGCGCACTCTCACTGCCCTCTACTATGGCCTTACGACCTGGGTCGACGACATGGTAGGACGCATGATGGAAGGCCTGCGCGCAAACGGCCTGCTCGACAACACGATCGTCGTCTTCACCTCCGATCACGGCGACAACCTGGGCAGCCATCACAGGTTCAACAAGGGCCTCCTGATCGAAGAGTCGATTCGCATCCCGATGATCTTCCACGCGCCCTGGCTGTGGGCGCCGGGCGTGAATGATTCGCAGGTCGCGCAGCTTATTGACATAATGCCCACGGTGTTGGACGCCGCCGGATGCACCGTACCTGAGCATGTGCAGGGAAGAAATCTGAGCCCGATTCTGACAGGGGAGTGCCACCAGTTGGACGAGAACTGGGGCTTCATCGAGACAACAGACGGCGAAATTGGGGTCAGAACGCCCACCCACCTCTTGGGTCGGCGAACTTCCAACAGCGAAGGAGGAGCAGAGAACCGTCCAAACTGTTTCTACGACCTGCGTGACGACCCTTATGAGTTGAACAACCTCGCTGGAACCGGAGAACAGGAGCAGACCGAGTCTGAACTTGATGACTTGCTAACAGCCTGGGACCAGATTACGCCCTGGATGAGCTAGGAACTGCGATTCTTCTGAACTCTGAGACGAGGAAGGCCTATTGCGAAGTTCGAGGTGTTCACAACGATGAAGTTAGGCGCCTACCTGGAGGAAGAATTCCGAAGACTGATACCAGGCTTCTCACGCCCGTTGTTCGGTCCTCATGCAGACATTCAGGCCCCGCTTTCGGGTGACCTGTATACTTTGCGGCAGGTTAATCGTCGCCCTGCCGTCCTCCCACGTAAGACTGCCCGCGACTGGTTCGCTACCCACTTCAACGGTGACTTCTCTAGCCGCTGTGCGCGGCAGCGTTGCATAAGCCATTTCCTGCACGTTCAACTCCCCGCCCAATACTTCCCAGCAAACGTTCTGTACACCGTCGCTAATGCTCTGATGAACTCTGCCCCAGCCTGAACCTGCTGTCCAAATGCACTGAAACGCATCCGACCGCCACCGCGGCGCCAATTCGAGCCGCTCCGAGACCGCCGAGTAACGCATGCCGCTCAACGCCGGGATCGCCGCCCAGCTCGCCATGGCGCGCACGTAGTGATGTCCTGCCTCGTGCTCGTCCCACGGATTGCGCCGCTGCCCGTCAAAGCGCCGCCGGACCTCCCTGATGACCTCCAACCCCTCCTCGATCATATCCTCGAAAATCATATGCACGGCAGCCTGGTACTCGAAGCCCGTCATGACCTCGCCCCAGTAAGGGAAGGGCACTCGGGGCTTGTCACCGCCGGGCCAGCTCGCCATCAGCAGTCCCGCCTCATCGCCCAGGGCATAAGTCCGCATGTTGTTCCAGTGGCCTCTGAGATCGCGGCGAAAGTTGTAACGGTACAAGGAGCGCAACGCGGTCCTGATGTTGTCCGGCGACAGCAAGTAACCGAGCCCGGTCACGTGCGCCATGAATTGCCCTACCAATTGGTCGACCAAACAGCCGTTGCCCATCTGAAACTCGGGATCGGCCAGATTCGTCTCTCCCATGCCGGCGCGCAGTTCGGGCAGCGTATCCTCCAGGCTGGCCGGCGTCCTGATATGTTGGATGTAGAACTCACCGTTGAAGAGATTGGCATCGAGCCATGCAGATCCCTGTCGAAAGAGCCCGCGACACTTCTCAGAAAACTCTTCGTCGCCCACTGCGTCCGCCAACGCCCCGGCCGCCCGCAGCGCGCCCAGGTACCAGAAGCCGCAAAGCGGGTTGGGACCGAAAAACTCGACGTCATAAGTGTTGTGCTGCACCCCTTCCATGACGCCGTCCAGGTCTGCGTCCCACCCGCCCGGCAGCCACGCATAGCTGACGAGCGAACGGATGGTGGGCCACTGCCGTTGGAGCCACTCGCCGTCACCGGATAGTTGCCACTCACGGTAACACTTCATGACAACGCCCATTTGACCATCGGCGGCCGCAAACTTCCACGGCTCGCCGCCCAAAGGCAGATGCAGACGGAAACAATTCATGCCGCTGAGCAGTGTCCCCTGATCCAGTTCTGAGTCGCGCATGGAACGGGCCAGCTCCGGAAAGACTTGCGCCGTAGCCTGTTCATAGTTCCACACGTGGGTGCATGAGCCGAAGCAACTGCCCCGGTCGTCTTCGGTGCCTTCAAAAGCAAAGAAACGGCCGTCAGCCGTTCGGAAGCAGGTCTGGCTGCGCAGAGTGGAGAGGTTATTCAGCGCAGCCTCTTTCACAGCCTGCGGTAGACTGGAAGCGACCAGGGCGCGGGCAAAGGCCAAAGTTTCCGCTTCTAGCGCGTCGAGCTGCGGAGCGATCTGAACGGCCGCGTCCCAGGCATCGGCGTACTGTGATGCGTAGTAGTTGCCTACCCAACCGCCTTCCGCGTCAAGCGTATCCCAACCACAACCGGCCGCAGTACGGTGGGGAAAGTGCCAGCAAATGAGAAAGGTAAGAGACCTGGCGCTCTGCGGAGGCAAGGTCGCGCCCACGGAGAGCGAGCCGATCTGACCCTCACCTTCCGGACTGGGCGGCGCGTCCGGCGGGTCGTCCAGGCAACCATCTTCACAAAAATCTTCCCAGTATCTGAGGATGTGCCGGTTCCAATGCCTTGAACCCCAGCTCCGCCTCCAGGTCGCCTCACCACCGACGGCAACCAGGGCCATCGTGCCGTCCTGAGGCGTGCGTGGCGCAACACGTTGCGAGCGCATGAGCAGTCCCCGCAGCAGCAGCCCTTTCGTCGAAGCTCGGCGCAGTTCGTTGACGTTGCCGCCCAGAAGCTGCCCTGGCTCCGCCGGCTTGCTGCTCCACTGGCCCCGCCGCCCGCTCGAATCGCAACCGATAAAATTGTAGAGGCTGCCAGCCACCGACGCCTGAACTGGCTGGCCGGTCGGATTCACAAGCACATAGCGAAGTATGGCGACGGGCAATCCGGAGCGATCGATGTCTAGCGGAATCAGCGGGTTGAAAGCTTCCAGATGTACGGTCAAAGGGACGTCCGGATCGCCGAGCGTGTAGCGCGCGAAAGGATAGCAGGCGTCAAGCGCAATATCGCCCATGCGCGGCAGGCCAGACAGAGGGACACCGGCACCGAATCCGCCGCCGCGGAATGGTGGCTGAAGTGCGCCCTCCAATATGCGCGTTACGGCAGGTTCCCCAAGCCGCTGGGCGCGCAACGTGAAAAACGTGTAGGGCGGGTTGCAGCCTTTGTCGGGACAGTTGAAGAGTTCAAAATCGCGAAAATCGGCGCGGCCGCCAAGGCAGAAACTCCCCGTGCCGATGCCGCCCAAAGGAAAGGCGATCTCTTGCAGGTATGGCCCTTTGTAGCGGGTCAGAGAGGGCCAGGGTGACGGTTCGGTCTGCATTGTACCGGTCAAAGAGGCAGAAAATCGCGAAAACCGCTCACACGGTGGAAAGTGATGCGGTTGGCATCGTGGTAATCGGCCGCGCCGCCATAGGCCGTGCGCAGGACATAGATGATGTCCTCACCGTCAAACTGCCAGTCGGGGTACTGAAACGCCACCTGCCCGATCGACTCCTCCCACGGCAGACCCGAATCATCTTCGATGAGCGTCTTGCACAGCGTCCACCGGATCAGATCCTCCGACGCACACAGAGACATCACATTGCGTTGGTTCGGAAATCGGGGATCCGTGTTGTTGTTGCACAACATGCAATAGAGGCCGGTCTCGGGATCGCGACGGATGACGAACTTGGTCATCCCGCCCGGCAAATCAATGAAATCATTGGCCGGGTCAAACGAAATGCGCCGGCCTTCGCCGTGGATGCGAATGACCGCGGCCATGTCCACGACCGGGGCCGTGTTCACGCGGATGATGTTCCAAAGCGAGCCGGCGGGCGACTCCACCACATTGCCCTCCAGCCACCCTGGCTTGACCGGAGGGACCTCCCAGCCGCTGGAATAAGCGGCATTGTAAGGCAGCTTGTTACTCATTCGCCAGCTGGCAGGGTCCAGCAGGTCCGAGTCCGATGGCGCAGAGATCACAAACGACTGCATTCTTCGGATCGAGGAATCGGCGTGGATGCCGGGCCAGTCCTTTGGCGCACAGTCCTCGAATGCCCGATAGATTCGGCCCCCGCTCTCGAGGACCGGCATGGAGGTGCTGTGGTAGTTGGGAGGGTCCTCGCCCGGCCCGCCCTGGAACAGGCGTCCAGCGCAGATGCGTTGCGATTGGGTTCTCAACGCCTCCTCGGCGGAGCCCACGATCCGGGCGGGATCGCTTCCTTCAGGCGCCAGGCGGGACCATGTGTTCCCGCCGTCGTCGCTGCGCCGAATGCAGATTGAACCAAATCGACGGTCCATGCCGAGGAGATAGACAGAGCCCCCGTGCACAAAGAGATTGGCGGCGAAGCAGTAGTTGACGTAGGTCAGGAACGACCAACTGTTGCCCTGGTCGCTTGAGCGGTACAGGCTGGTCAGGCACTCCTCGTCCTCGACACTTCGGGGGGAGCCGGGCCCGTGGTAGTTGAGAGAGACCAGGAATTCGCCGCTGTCCAGACGCACGATGCTGGGATCGTGCAAATAGACATTGGTGGCAGGATCCTGAAATGCGATCTGGTTAAGGTGCATACTATCGTTCTCCCTCCGACCCGGCGCCACCGGCGGCGATGCGTGGATTCAGCGCGTCGTTGAGGCCGTCCCCCAGGTAGTTGACGCCGAGGGCCGAGATGGCCAGAGCAATGGCCGGCATCGCTAACAGCCACGGTTCGTAGCGCCAGTCCATCAGGCTGTCATTGATCATCGCGCCCCAGCTGGCCGCAGGCGGCTGGATGCCGATCCCAAGATAGCTCAGAGATGCCTCCATCACCATCGCGCCCGAAAAGCCGAAGGTCGCTGCCACGATCACCGGGCCCAAAGCATTGGGAACGACGTGGCGAAACAGGATACGCGCAAAGGGCACTCCGCTGGAGCGGGCGGCAGTCACGTACTCTCGCTCCCGCAGCGAAAGTATCTGCCCGCGAATCAGACGCGCATATCCGGGGAAGGAGACGACGGCTAGCGCCCCCAGGACAATGAGGTAGTCTAGGAACGTTGTACTCCTGAAAAAAGCCCAACCTGTCTGTTCGTACAAATCCTCGTACCAGATGGCTACTGGCTTCTTAATGGCCGTGTTGACCAGCAGCGCGAGCATGATCGATGGCACCGACATGACTACATCGGTCAGCCGCATAATCAGCCAGTCAGCCATGCCTCCAGCGAATGCCGCCACGCCGCCGAGGACGATTCCCACGCCCAGGCTGATCGCTGTAACGAAGATGGCAACAGTTGTTGCCGTGCGTGCGCCCCACAGAATGCGGCTCAGGACATCGCGCCCCAACTGGTCCGTGCCCAGCCAGTGGTCGGCGCTCGGCGGTTGGCTGATAAGCTTGAGATTCTGTTCCATGAACGGGTAGGGCGCGACGGATGGGCCGAATATCGCCACTACGAATAGGATTGAAAATATGAAGATGCCGACCAGTGAGAGGCGGTTGCGGACAAGGCGGCGGCCTGCATCGCGCCACAATCCTCGATTTCCCGCCACCTGATCGCGGGCATCGCTCTGCTCTTCCGCGCTTTGGCTGAGGTCGAGTTTCTGATCCCGGCTCATCAGCGTCCTTCCCTTCCAGTGTAGGTCACGCGTGGATCCAGGAAGGGATAGATCAGATCGACCACGAGATTGGCGGCTATCACGAGTAAAGCGCTGAACACTGTGGTGCCGAGGATGACGGGGAAATCCAGGCGTTGTATGCCAGTGACAACCAGATTGCCGAAGCCGGGTATGTTGAAGATACGGTCAAGATAAACAGAACCATGGATGAGTCCGTTCACGATCAGACCGAGTGAGGTAACGACCGGGATGAGGGCGTTGCGCAAAACATGACGGGTGATGATCAAGATTAAGGTAAGCCCTTTGGCGCGGGCGGTACGCACATAGTCTTCCTGCAAGACTTCCAGCACCCCTGCTCGCGTCTGGCGGATGACATCCGCCAACGGGTAGGCGGCCAGCAACATGACAGGCAGGACGACAGCGGGCGTGGCGATGCCTTTCCAGGCCGCGGGAACGTCCATGATCTTGAGCTGAAGAACAAGTAGAATCAGGAGAAGAGGCGCCAGCACAAATACGGGCACCGAGCGCACCACGAGGGCCAGACTGACGATCAGATAGTCCAACAGGGTGTTGTGACGGAGCGCAGCCAGGACGCCCAGAGGAATGCCCAGCAGGGCCAGGACTGCCCCGGCCAGAAGCCCCAGTTGCAGCGAGATTGGCAGCGAACTGGCGAGCAGGCGGTTGACAGGAACTTTCGAAGCGATGGAACGGCCGAGGTCGCCGCGAACGGTCCGGCCCATATAGTCCAGATATTGCTCCCAGAAGGGCCGGTCCAGGCCCAGGTTGCGTCGCATGCGCGCAAGGTCCTCTGGCCTGAGCCGGTAGAGGTCCTCGCCATATATGATCAAAATTGGATCGCCGGGCGCATAAAAACCCAGGGTGAAGGTGATCAGAAGCACCACCAGCACAACCGGTATCACGACCGCGAGACGCGAAACAAGGTAGCGGGCCACTATAGCTTTCTGACTCCTGAGCGAGGGAGTTGAAGCGATGAGGAGCGATGCGCTTCGACTCAAGTTGCGCGGGTCAGGGCAGACGGGCAATCTGCCCTGACCGGACGATTCGTCATCACTTTTCTATCGTCATCATCGGTTCGACCCATGGGAGAAAGTAGTATGCAGGCCCGATGAAGACGTTCTTCGCCCAGGGTTGCGCCACGGCAACTTCGCGTGCCAACTCGACAGGACGGTGGTTGGTATAGAGAGGGATGAGCATGGCATCGGCAAGGAACAGATCCTCGGCCTCGCGAAGCGTCGGACAGAACTCGGGATCTTCTCGGCTCATCGCCAGAGCCTTCTCGATAAGCTCGTCAACTCGTTCGTTCTTGTAGCCGCCCATGAAATGTGAGGCCGCAGGGCTGTTCGAGTGGTATGTGTTCCTGGCCAACACCGCGGAATCAGTGGGACTCGCGCCGGTGCTCTGGCGTTCGATTGCAATCAGTCTCTCTTCATCACCATAGCCCGAAGGCTGCTCCTTGATCTCCACGTCGGTGATGCCCAGGTGAACCCGCCAAGCTTCCTGCATGATCTGCAAACTCTTAATGTTTACAGGGTCGGTGCCGTTGGGCGTCATGCGAATCTTGGGCACCTGGTCTCCGGTCTTGAACCTGGACTTGGCCAGGTACTCCTTGGCCAGATCGACATTGAACTCGGTGTAGCTGGCCGTGGCCGGGTCATGGCATTGGAAGCCCTCTACGAGTCCTGGCGCAGGCCAGACCCATTTCGTACCCTGTCCGGCCACTTCAACCATGGTTTCAAAGTCGATGGCGTGGAGAAGGGCCTTGCGTAGGTTGACGTCATCTACAGGTTCCACGTTGGCCTTGAACGAGGCGTAGGCAAAACTCGTCGTACGCACCGTCACCGTGTAGCCACCGATTCTCTCCAGCGTATCTTTAGCCACTTTGCGGTCGCCGAACCAGCCTACGTCAATCTGACCGTTCTCCATAGCTATGCCCATCGCCATCTGGTCTTGGTACGCTTGCATGACGATTCTGGTGATCACCGGCTCGTCACCCCACCAGTTGGGATTCGGGGTGAACACGGCCTGTAGACCAGTGGGATGGACCTCGGTAATCTGGTAAGGGCCGTTGACAAGCGGGTTCGGTTTCAAGAAGTAATCGGGATCCCCTTCGGCATCCTCGACGTTGAAGACCCCGCAATACAACTGACTCAGGGAAAATGGGAGCAGGCGATCGGTGGCCGTAAGATGTACTTCCAAGGTGCTCTCGTCCGTCACAACCAGACCCTCAATCTCGTCGACCTCGCCATCGGCCGCTGCATCAAATCCCACGACCCCGTTAAGGAAAAGACTGGCGAGCCCCCCTTCGACCCATGCGTTGGCCGGATCAGTCTGCCACTCCCAAGCTGCCTTGATCTGGCCGGCGGTCACTGGCGAGCCATCGGACCAGACGGCACGGGGGTCGATGTGCAACGTGTAGAGCGTGGCGTCGTCATTGACTTCGTAGCTCGAGACGAGGTAAGGGGCCACTGTACCGTCCGGGAGAGCCTTGAAGGGCATGGCGTACTGAAGCGCTCCCATTATGACCCCAAACCCGACATCCATGGGTCCAAAATGCCGGGCGGCGCCGGAACCGGTCATCGCCAGATGCAAGGTCTGCTCGTCCGGTTCGGAAGCAGTGTCCTGCATCACAGGCTGCGGGACGCAAGCGGCAACAGCTACGCCGGCCGCGCCTGCGGCTAAACCGCTGAGAAATGTACGTCTTGAAATCCTGGTCATTTCTTGTTCTCCTTTGAGCTGAATTCGGGGCAAGACCCCTTCAATCCGGGCATATCGGAGAGTGTCGTCTGTGCGCAACATCCAGGAACATTGGGCCTGCATAATACATCAAGAGCACGCGCCTTCAGCTTTCCGTCTTCAATGCCTCCTTCCTCTTGTATGTGCGCCTTTCAGGACACGCGAACCACTTGATTCTGAGTGTCATAGCGCACGAACTGGGAATAGTGATTCACCTCGATACCGTCCCCCACCGGCGTCGGCACGCGCACGACAAACTCTGCCCAGTCGGGGCTGTTGAATGCGATGAATGCCAGCTCCAACCCGGCGATCAGGTCGTCAGGATCACGTGAGAAATCGGGCATGATGACCGGCCCGGTGTCGGTCTGGTAAATATAGTCCCGCTCACTGGCGTTCATCGTTTTGATCGGAAACTCAAGTGTGGCCGTATACCTTCCTTCTTCGATAACCGTTCGTCCAACAAGCGGAGACCCCCCTGAGTCCAGAGTTGCATCAACAATGGCGGCGGCAGTTTCCAATAGCTCTCCCTCCACCCGACGGATGTCCAGCCGCAATCCGTCGAAGGCGTCGGCCACGTTGCCCACCTGTCGCTCCGGCTGCATGCCGCGCGAAGGTGGGTAGAAGGGTACACCTTTGTTGGCAACATCGTAGGTCTTGACTATCAGAAAACGATCTTGGGAGAAAATGGGAAGGAAGTCGGCGTTAGGATGGAGCCATATGTCCCGCTCTACACCGACCCGCTCGGTCTTGCAGCTTGCACCGGCCACGAAGGTCTGCCCCGCGCCCGTTTCCTTGTCAACGATATCGCAAACACATTCAAGCAGAATGCGGGCGTTATTCAGTGAGGAGGGAGGCGGGTGCGAAGCCGTAGGGGCCGGCCTCTTCTGGTAGTCGTTTCGAAAGGTGAGAAAGGAGCGAGCGAAGTCGACCGTATGCATGGCAATCTCCGCGAAAGCATGAGTGCGAGGCCTGACAGGTCTTGGCTAAGAGTGAAGAGAATGACTTTTCAATGATATGCAATATAGTGCATCCCAAATGTATTGTCAATGAGCTTTTTTCGCTGTGTTCAAGCGGGAATGCCCGTGCTATAATTGCGCAAACCATACCACGGTGACAGTTGACATAATGTGTCAACCTCTGCATACGCCCCCCGAAAGGACCAAACAAAATGACACTGCGAGCCGGCATTGTCGGCTGCGGCGGCATCAGCCGTGCCCACGCCACAGCCTACGCAAACCTTGAAGGCGTCACTCTCAGCGCCCTCTGCGACATCAACCCCGATGCCCTCAACACCCGCGCCGACGACCACGATGTCAGTGCCCGCTACACCGACTACGAAGAAATGTTCCGGCAGGAAGAACTCGACCTCATCAGCATCTGCACACACGCTCCCCTGCACGGACCCGTCGCCGTCGCCGCCGCCAGACATGGCATCAACGTCCTCAGCGAAAAACCGCTCTCCGTCGACCTGCAGACCGCCGACAAAATGGTGGCCGCTTGCAAAGAAGCCGGCGTCCGCCTCGCCGTCAGCCACCAGTTCGCCTTCACCCCGCTCTTCCAGGAAGCCAAAGCATGGATCGACGCCGGACGAATCGGCGAATTTCGCTCCGTCCGCGAAATCGGAAAGGGACGCCCCGCCGGCTTTGAGCTCATGGAAATGGGCGTCCACTACTTCGACGAAATGGACCTCTTCCTCGACGGCATCGAGTGGATTCACGCCCAGATCACCTACGAAGGCCGCGAGGTCGATGTCGGCGACATCATGACCAGCGCCGAGCTTTGCACAACCGACCGCCGCGACAACGGCATCGTCGCCGGCGATACCATGCTGATTCACATCAAAGGCAAGAACGGCGCCTCCGGAGTCATGGAACTCTACCGCCGCCCCCAGACGCAGGGCTGGATGATGGGACCCCACATCCTCGGTTCCGAAGGCCAGCTGATGATAAGGCCCAATCCGGACACCTTCGTAGACGAACTGTGGCACTGCCCGTTCGACGTCTCCTTCCCGAGCCACACACCTCAATGGCAAAAGGTCCCAATCGACCCCGAACGCTTCAGAATCGGCGAGCAACTCTGGCAGCGGCGTCAATCGATCTGGAGCGTCCGCGACATGGTCGACGCCATCCGCGATGACCGCCAGCCCAGACTTGGCGGCGCCAACGCGCTGACCTCGCTCGAATGTGTCTTCGCAGTCTACGAGTCCCATTTCACCGGCACCCGCGCCACCCTGCCTCTCAAAGAACGCCGCCACCCCCTCGTTAGCCGGCTTCAGGCAGGCTCAGGAAACGGCGAGCAATGAACCACGTCGATTCCCAAGAATCCTGGCCCTGTCCCGGATAGTCGGTTGACTCCCCGTTTCTTCTACGGTTGGTGGATCGTCGCCGCCGCGGTTCTACTACAATTCGTCTTCCTCGGCGTAAGCCAGTCCACCGTAAGCGTCTTCCTCCGCCCGGTCGTCGAGGAACTGGGCTGGCAGGTCTGGCAATTCACGCTTGGCTCTTCGCTGTCTGTCCTCGCCGGCGCCCTCTCGGGCGTAGTTGTCGGCCGCATTCTAGACCAGCGCGGCCCGCGCCTGCCCGTCTTCGCCGGCGCCCTGGTTTCGGCCATCTGTCTCTGGAGTTTGGGCAGACAGTCGAGCCTGTGGCTCTTCTGGTCCCTGCACCTCGTCGCCGGCTTCATCGGCTGGACGCTCTTCAGCCCCCTTGTCGTCAACACCACCATCAACAAGTGGTTCGTCCGCCGCCGCGGCTGGGCCCTCGCTATCGGCTCCAGCGGCATCTCTTTCGGCGGCCTCATCGCCCCGTTTGCGATGACCCTCGTTGTCGACTCGCTCGGCTGGCGCAATGGCTACCTTGTCCAGGCCCTCTTCGTCCTCGCTGTCGTCGCCCCTATCGCCCTAATCATGCGCCGCACGCCCGAAGACGTTGGCCTTCGCCCCGACGGCGACCCTGCTCCCAGAGACGCAAGCGACGCCTCTCCGCCATCGGAAGAACCCCGCTCTTACACCAGCCGCCAGGCCCTGCGTACATCCGGCTTTTGGCTCCTCCTCCTCGGCTACAGCATGAACCAGGCCGCCCTCGCCTCCGTGCTCGCCCACGCAGTACCCTTCGCCACCGACGCCTCCTTTACCCGCAGGATGGCCGCCCTCGCCCTCGCCGTCAACGGGCTGGGGAACCTCCTCTCCAAGGCGGTGTGGGGATACTGCCTCCAGCGCTACCCGCCCCGGATGTTCGCCGTGGCCGCCTTCTCCCTGGGAGGCACAGGCGTTGGCCTCATGCTCCTCTCCGCCGCCACCGCCCAACCAGCCTTCCTCTTCACAGGCTTCTTCCTCTACGGTTTCGGCTTCGGCGGCACGATTCCGATCAGCGAGTCCCTCTGGGTCACCTACTTCGGCCGCGCCCACATCGGCGCCGTCCGCGGCGTCGCCCAACCCCTGACCGTCATCGGCCCCACAGTCGCCCCAGTCCTCGTCGGCGTGGCCTACGATCTGCAAGGAAACTACCAACTGGGCTTCCTCGGCATCATCGCCATCTACCTCCTCGCCGCCGTCCTGGTGGCAGTCTCCCGCCCCCCAAGAATAGAGTCGACTCAACCCTAATCTCTGGCAGCAGAATCGCCTTCTCCGACCACTGGCAACTAACTGCTAACTACTGACTACTGCAGTTCTGGGCGGTCGGGCCTATTCGGCCCTCCCTTGTGCG
>WTGY01000164.1 GCA_011523365.1 Caldilineaceae bacterium | reverse complement strand
CCTCCCTTGTGCGGGGGCTCCGCCCCCGCAACGCCCCCCCTCCTACAACATGCCTGGTCGACCGGGTGTCGACATTGGTGATGAGTGCCCAATCGAAAGTGTCCAGCCAGACCGCGTCCCGCCAGTCCCATCAGATCCCTGTAGGTGCCGGCACTGTGCCTGCCCTCGCACATGCCCCAATTGACGGACGCCACGGTACGGCCAGGCATGGCGCCTGCACTGCGTCTCTCCCAAAGACGGCATACAACTCCGGCCACCGTTGGTGCTGATCCACCGCCAGACTGTTCCCAACCCAAATCTGGGATGCACCCGGTTTAACTTGGGGCACACAATGGGCCCTGACTACCCGCACTGATGCCACTGTACGTGGCTGCCTATGGGCGCCGCGTACCAGCACTTTGCAGTCACGTTCTTTCGACTCACTTCTACGCAAATCTACGATCGCCACCCACGCTGTTCGCGCCGCCATGGGAGAGAATGTCAATCTGGACTCATGCACAAGCCCATGTTACAGGATTCACCTGAACTCTTCCCTGCCGAAGGTAAGCCCTGCAACCCATCCATACCATGCCGGGACAAAGGAATGTCCCGTTTGATACCGGGACCTTACGCGCGGTCAACCCACTGGCATCGCGCCTGTCTTGCCCGCCTCTCCGCAATACCGAATACGCAATACGAAATACGCAACAAAGAGAATCACAACTCGAAGGCGAAGGCAACCTGCCATTGCCGTGCTGGCAAAAATGGATTAGAGTACCCAAAACCATCCTGTCAGGAGAAACTGCATGAACTTCGCCTCAAACCTGCCCCGAACGACTTCAAACCTCGCGCAGGCTAAGTCCGACATTGACCACTTTGGCTACTGTCTCATCGAAAACGCCTTAGACCCGGTAGTAGTGCACGCCGCGCTCAAAAGACTCAAGGAACAGGCCGCCGCCGAACTGGAACAGGGCGCCGCCTTCGAAGACGGCGGCCCCAAACAACAGTGGGGCGCCTTCACGGACGGGAAGGGACGCCCGCGACAGCAAGCCTATACTGCTGCCGCCGGGGGCGTAAATCAACGCGTCTGGATGCTGGTCAATAAAGGCCAGGTATTTCGCGACATACTCTTCACCGCAAGCGTACGCGCCGTTGTCGATCATCTGCTGGGAGACGACTACCTGTTGTCCAGCTACTCAGCCAATATCGCCAAGCCCGGCGGCGTCGCCATGAACCTGCACACCGATCAGTGGTGGATGCCCCACCCCGTCCATCGTGAGCCGTCACCGGTTCCGGTTGGTTCGATTACTCGCCAACGAACAAATCTGAAGGGCGAAGAGGCTCCGCCCATGATCGCGCCCTGCGTCTGTGTAAACGTAATGTGGATGCTCAATGATTTCAGCGCCGAAAATGGCGGGACCCGTTTCGTGCCCGGCAGCCACCTTCGAGGCCGGCCCCCCGAACAGTGGGACGGCGACGACGAAACGCTGGCAGCCGAGGGACCGGCAGGCACCGCGATGATTTTTGACGGGAGGCTCTGGCACGGGACTGGCGCAAATGTCAGTTCCGATAACCGTTACGGTCTCCTCTCCACCTTTTGCGGTCCACAGTTCCGTCCCCAGGAAAACTTCACAATTGGCGCCCGCGCCGACCTGCTGTCCGATGCTCCTCCCGAACTGCTTGCGCTCCTGGGATTCAAGATCTGGAGCGGCTATGGGCGTGTGGAAAGTCCGGTCGCCGAATTCGTCAGCCAGGATGAGAGATCCTTGGGCGAGTTACGCGTATGATTCCCTGAATGTGCCAGGGGCAATGAAGCCTCAACTTGAATTCTACCTAATCGGGCCGGAATCCACGTCCCGATTCCAAAGAGATCTCCCCAGATGGCCAGATGGGAATCCGCCACACAGTCGAGTCTCACACTTTTGGCAATACTTCATGTTGAGGGAATCTCTATGATATACTCCCAAAGCAGTCAATTCTGACCGACGAGGAGACGTTGTGAGTGGTAACTGGACACGAAACGCATTTGTATATCTGCTGATACTGGTGGCCGCCGCCGCCCTTTTCCTGAACGTGTATGGTCCCAACGAAAGGCCTCAGAACATCAGTCTGAGTGATGTTGCGAGGCAGATCGAGCGCGGCGAGGTTTCCCGAATCGACGTCCGCGGCGAAAGACTACAGATATTTGCCCCTGGCAGCGAAGCTCCCCTTGCCAGCCGCAAAGAGGAAAGCGTTGCCCTGACTCGAACTTTGCAGGGAATGGGCGTGTCAGAGGAGAGGCTGTCACAGGTCAAGATAAATGTCCAGCCTCCTTCGAATTCTGGCAATTGGTTTGCTCTGGTCATCAACCTGCTCCCTCTCATACTGATCGCCGGACTATTCCTGTTTCTCTTTCGACAGAGCCAGTCTGGCAACAACCAGGCCCTTTCCTTCGGGAAGAGCAAGGCGCGCATGTTCGTCGGTGATCGGCCCACCGTCACCTTCAGCGACGTCGCCGGCGCCGATGAGGCCAAGCAGGAGCTTGAAGAGATCGTTGAGTTTCTGAAGGAACCACAGAAATTCGTTGCCTTGGGAGCTCGCATCCCCAAAGGTGTACTGCTGGTAGGACCGCCCGGAACGGGCAAAACGCTGATGGCCAAGGCCGTCTCAGGCGAGGCCGGTGTCCCCTTCTTTAGCATTAGCGGCTCCGAATTCGTCGAAATGTTTGTCGGAGTCGGTGCCAGCCGTGTCCGCGATCTGTTCGAGCAGGCCAAGCGCAACAGCCCCTGCATAGTCTTTATCGACGAGATTGACGCAGTTGGGCGCTATCGCGGAACCGGTCTTGGCGGCTCGCACGACGAACGCGAGCAAACGTTGAATCAGATTCTCGTGGAAATGGACGGCTTTGGCACCGATACCAACGTCATTCTGGTGGCCGCAACAAACCGTCCCGACATCCTCGACCCCGCCCTTCTGCGTCCCGGTCGCTTCGACAGGCGTGTCACAATGGATCGCCCCGACCTGCAGGGCCGAAGGGCGATTCTCGATGTACACGTAAAGGGTAAGCCCCTGGACCCCGACGTGAACTTGGACCTGATTGCCCGGCAGACGCCAGGTTTCGTCGGCGCCGACCTCGAAAACCTGGTCAATGAGGCCGCAATCCTGGCTGCAAGGCGGAACCGCCGCACTATCGCAATGACGGAAATGCAGGAGTCGATAGAACGGATCGCCATGGGGGGACCGGAAAGACGCAGCCGCCTTATCACGGACCGCGAGCGACGCGTTGTAGCCTACCACGAATCGGGCCACGCCATCATCGCACATGTTGTAAAGGGCGCAGACCCGCTGCGAAAAGTCTCCATCATACCCCGCGGCATGTCGGGAGGCGTCACGCTGACCGTGCCCGAGCGAGATCGCTACCTCCTGCCGCGGTCCTACTTTGTCGACCGCATCGCTGTAGGTCTCGGCGGGCGCGTGGCGGAGGAGCTTGTATTCGGGGACATTTCAAACGGGGCTAGCGACGACATCCAAACTATCACGCGCATGGCGCGGGCGATGGTGATGAAGTACGGTATGAGCGAAAGTATGGGGCCTCTCCAGATCGGAAGCCAGCAGGAGAATCCGTTCTTGGGGAGGGAGCTGACCGAGCAACGCGACTACAGCGAAGAGGTTGCCGAGGCGCTGGACAGCGAGGTGCAAAGGATCGTGAACGAACAGCACGACCGCGTGCGCAACATTCTCAGGATCCATCGCCTGCGTCTGGATGTAGTGGCCGAGGCTTTGCTTGCACGCGAAACGTTGGAAGAGGAGGAGTTTGTCGACGTTTTCGAAGGAAACGCCGACGCAGACGACCTGCCCAATCCACTCGCGCTCCAACCCGCTTGACAAGCGCCCATCACTCCTCAAGCTTAGAGCCCGACGACGTCCCCTCCCACCCGGCCATCCCATCGTAGGGGCACCCCTTGGTGGTGCCCTCGTACGCGCCGCGCCTCCCTGACCCCGCCTTCCCGCCATCCACCGCAGGGGCACCCCTTGTGGGTGCCCTTGATGGAGCTGCGTGAAGTCCTGGATCCCTCGTGGCTTAACACCACTACGGGTCTGCAAACCCCCGGGTCAGAATGGCGTCAACGACTCCCGATAGCTCATCTGTCCGGCTCACCGCAAAGCGGAAAAAGTCACTGCTTGGATGTGCCCCGCAACCTTTCAGTCGGCTTGTTCGTCCCCAAGTAGACTGAAGAGCGAATCACCATAATTCTCTGCCTTCCACCGCCCCACAGCAGGAATCTTCTCTAACTCGTCCAAGGTCAGAGGTCGAATCGCTGCTATCTGCAGCAAGGTCTCATTGCTGAAAACAATATCGGGATCAACGCCGCGTCCCTCGGCAGTCTCTGTCCGCCACTGGCGCAAAGCTTCATACCGTCTCTTTCCCGCTCGGGTGAGAACAGACTCTGCTCTCCGAATCGGCGCCGGCCGTTGAGGTGCAGGCAACTGCTCCCCCCTTTTCACCGCAGCCAGCAACTCCTTGCCAAACCAGGAAATATGACGGGAATTGAGTCCATGTATGTCCCTAAGTGACGATAGCGTACGCGGCCGCTTCTGCGACAAAAGTATCAGCGAGCTCTCTCCAAGGACTTTGAACGGCGGCCGGTCTGCTTGCTCGGCAAACTTCTCTCGCCATTCCCAAACTGCCTGCAAAACGCCCAGGTCCTTTTCCTCCACCGATCGGATCTGCTTCATATGCCAAACAGTTCTCGGCTCCGGCGGCCTGTAATCGATCCTCTCCAACATCCGAAACGCGGCCAGCGCCTCTTCCAATCGCTTGCATTTCTCCAATTCTTTGATCTGGCGTGCCCGAAGTGCAGGCAGGTAGTGCGTGTCGATCTGCGCGTAGATAAGCTGTTGCCGGCTCAGCGGCCGCTTTCCCCAATTCGTGCGTTGCATTCTCTTGTCACTTACAACGCCAAACTCTTCACTTAGCACTTTGGCCAGGCCGACGCCCTGCCACCCCAGAATGCGAGCAGCAAGTTGTGTATCGAAGAGTCGCCGCAGCCGGAAGTCAAAATCCCTTTGTAGGGTGATTATATCGTTCTCTGCCGCATGCAGAATGACATCAGTCGAGTCATCAGCCAAAACCTCTCCTAGTTCAGACAGTTCTCGCAACCGCAAAGGATCGATCAAATAGTCGACAACGTTCTTGATGCCAGACAACGAATGATGCCCCCCTGGATCGGCAGGGGCAGTTATCTGGATCAGGCAAACTCTGGGGGCGTAGCGGAAGAGGCTGTCGCTCTCAGTATCCAGCGCCAGCCACGGCTGATCGGAAACATGCTTCAGAAACTGCTTATATTGCGTCGGGGACTGCACCAGCCGCGGCGGCGCGATCGACTTCTGGCGCCCGCTCGCCGGCCTTTTTTGAGTCACTTGCGTGGAATTTCTCTCTTGCTGGGTGAACTACCTGTAACGTGCACAGAACCTGAATCATACCTCAGTTGATCCCCCTCTCCAACTCCCGGCGGCCTTCCCCAAACGTGCTTTGGCCGCGCCATCCCAGAAGTCGGCGCGTCGATATCCCGGTCTGACCGCGGTCGCGGCGCCAAAAAAAAGCGAGGCAATCCATCGATCTGAGTGAATGAAAACAGGCTCAAACTTAAGCTGCCAGAGACTCTCTCTTCAGCCTTTCGGTCTGCGGATTTCCTCTGAATGTGATATGATCTGTGCCAGTTCATGTTTCCGATCGACGGGGGAACAATCGATTCTTGTGCACCATAAGGTCTGATTGGGTCAGCCTTTGCAAGGACGTCCCTAAGTGCACTGCTAGACGCAGTCTCATACTCGGAGACCGCCGCCGCGTGGATTCTCCATGTCAGGGCACGAATCGGATTCCTCAAGAGACAAAGCACTTGCCATGGCAATGTGGTACTGGTACGACGACGACAACGCACTCATTAACTCCCCTCTCCATCCTCCTCTGAGCCGGCCCATCGCCACCGCGGCGGAGTGGCTGAATCCACCGATTATTTCGACTCTGCACAGCCATTTCGCACACTGGACCACTGCGCAACTGTCGCCAGTTCCGGTAATTCCTCAGCGCCTGTGGATCGACCAGGGCGGCGCTATCGCCTTCCGGTTCGCTACCGGCGCGCCGGCTGCATTGCCGGAGGTTGGCGCCGGCGAAGCGCTGGCCCAGTGGCTTGTATTGCTTTCCAAGTGGATGGAGATTCACGTAGTCTTGGCACGCGCCCGCACCGTGTGGTCGCATGCTGAATTGGTGGCAGCGTTGCCGTTTACCACGCCGCCGCTCCTGCCCCGTCAGCTCGCGCAGTTTCCCCCCAACAATTGGGAACAGGTTGCGCGCGGCCTGGCTGCCTCGGTTTCAGAGGGCGCCGCAGCACTTGATACTCATACTGAGTAAGAAATGGCTCGACCGTTCGGGCTGCAGAAACATGAAGCGAAATTCCATCCTCCAGGAGCCGTACTAAAGTAATTCCTGTTTTTCACTAAGGCTTCTCACGCCGTTCACACGATGGCATCGCGCCAGTCTGATTTGCCAATACGCAATACGCAATACGATCTGCACCAATAGCAAGAGACCCGGATCCTCACCTTGAACGCACACAACCTTTCTCTCGAAGGACGTCGATGAAGTCTCAAAGGGACTTTCTGAAAGCAGACAAGCACGCCTCGGCCCATGGGGACGGGCGTGACCTTGCAATACCCGCCGATGCCGGTGAGACAGAGCCGGAGCCTTCCAACAGCTACACGGTCCGCCACACGCATTCCGCCGGCGGAGTCGCCTACCGTCTCCTTCAGGACAGTGCCCGCACTTCGATACAGGTCGCACTCATCGCCACCGACAAAGAGTGCCGTCGATGGCAGCTGCCTAAGGGGCGGCTCTATCCATCGGAGGAGCCTCTGATAGCAGCTCTGCGGGAGGTCGAAGAAGAAACCGGTCTCGAGACCAGGTTCGAATCCTTTCTCAAAACTGTTCGCTACGAATACCTCGATACCTACGCCCGCGCCGTTCCGGAACGCGTCTACAAGAAGGTCGACTTCTTCCTCCTGAGGGCAGTGGGAGGAACCCTCTCAGATGACAGTATCGAAGTCCAAAAGGTGGAATGGGCCTCAGCTGATGACGCCCTGGAGCGTCTGGTCTACGACGGAGAAAGAGACTGCATCCAGCTTGCCGTGGAATACCTGAATGGCCACTGAGATAGGAAGGGCAACCTCCTCACAGGTTCGTGAAGTCCTGAAACTGCTTGTCTCAGGTACCACCAGCGATGTCAGCAGCATGGAACAGATCGCCGGAAGCTGGTGGCGGAATCTCCTCTTAATGCACTGGTTCGGTCCAAGGTTTCTCGGCAAACAGATGGATACATTTGTGGCAACCGAGGGCGACCGCATCTTGGGTTTTGTCATCGTTCAGTATGATGGCGATGCCGCCGGAACCTTCGACTGGGCCTATGTCGAACCACTGGATGTGGAAGAAAACCGTGAGGACTTCGCCGATCTCATCGACACTGCCCTCGATCACATTGAGGACCAGGGCATCCATCCCTACTTCTACTTTGGTTTCGCCACCGCCTCACCGCCCCAAGTCACCCAGGTACTTGGCGATCTCGGTCTAGGTTCGGCTGACTATCAGAACTCGCAGTTGGTCGGAGAGTTGCCGCTGGCAGACACGTCTGAGATTCCGGAAGGCTTTCGAATCTCCACACAAATCTCTGCCCGGTTTGGGGCTCGCATGGTCGAACTGTTGCCCTCTGTATACCCGGAGGCATCGGCAGAAGAGACCGAAATGATTGCCGCTATCCACTCCAGTACTTTGCGCTCCTCCAAGGTGTTCCTCATCCTGCAGGAGGATACGGAGGCTGGGTTCGTTCAGCAGTTCCGCTGGCGTGATGAACTACGTCTCCTCATCGCCCTGCCGCCCAGACTCTGGGGCACCGATTCAGAACGGCAGATTGTCGCCCATATGGCGAGCACCCTACAGGGAAAAACCACTCGCTTGCGGCTTCGTACCTTTAGCGACAGCCACATGGACAATTCCCGGCAATCCTTAGCGAGGTTGGGACTTGACTGGCAGCAGGCTCCCTGGCAGCGCTGGGTCGTAGCTCTGGAGACGGAAGCAACAAGCGGCGAGACCGCAGAAAAGGAAGAAAGTCGGCCAAAAAGGTACGATTCCGTTTGGCCGCCGGAGAGTCCTGATTCCTCGCAGGACAGCGACGCCGGTACCGAGGGCCGGTCAACCCAAAATGACGACCAGGAGTCAGGCGAAGGCCATGAAGGCAAGCGTTGACCATACAGCCCCTCCCCCATCAAACCTGAACAACGAGCACAAAGCAGGTGGACGCGTACTTGACTCCCCCAGCCGCACCTCAAACCGCGACGTCCAATTCTGTCCGTCGCATGAGGAATACTCCCTTTCGTTTCAGCACGCACAGCATACCAGCAAGAGTCTCCAACATTCGACCGGTTACCTTCGCAGCGTGAGCGGACTGCCCATCTTCTACAGCCGCTGGCGTCCTGTGGGCTCTGCACGTGGCGCCGTACTCATCCTCCACGGGCTGGGTGAACACAGTGGCCGCTATCGCCATCTGGTCGGGGCCCTCCATCAAGCCGGCTACTTGGTCTATGCCCACGACCACCAGGGCTTCGGTCGGTCAGGCGGTGCGCGCTGCTATCTCCAGGGTTTCCATGACTACCTGAGCGGCGTCACACAGGTCCTGTCTATGGCTCGCAAGGAGAACCCCGGCCTCCCTTTCTGTCTTTACGGACACTCAATGGGCGGACTCATCGGCCTTCTCTATCTGATGGAGGCTCCGGGCGCCGCAGATCTGGCTGTCATCGCCTCGCCTTCGCTGCAATCGCACGACCTCTCACCGGTAAATCGGGTCCTGAAGCGCATCCTTGAGCTGACACACCGCGTCCGCCCCCAGCTCACATTCCGCCAGCGCGGTACCCTGGACATCCTCTCCCGTGATTGGGAAGAGGTCCAGATCGCCATGCGAGACTCGCTGGGCGTCCCCCTGCGCAGTGCTCGATGGGTCGTTGAGTTCTTTGAAACGATGCAGGAAGTGAGCGAACGCGCGAACGAGGTTCGCCTTCCAATCCTCATGATGCAGGGGCTTGCCGACGCTGTGGTCGTCCCCTCAGCAACTCAGGAGTTTTTCGCCAAAGTCGGCTCAGAAGACAAGAGCCTTCGCCTCTTTGAAGGCTATTACCACGAACTCCACAACGATTTGGGGTGCGAGCGGCCGATTGGTGCCGTCCTGGACTGGCTCAATACCCGCTGCCCTGACCCCAGTAACCCGTAGCCAACCCCCTTCCCTGTATCAGCAGATGATCCCCTTCTTCGCCCCAGGCCCGTGGGCAATCGGATTGTCGCCAATCCAGCGCTCGTCTACCGGTTCCGAAGCAAGCTGATAGCGCGTATCCGTCGAGAGCCGCAACCTGTTTGTCAGGTTGTCCATGCTCGCGTGCATCGTGTACATACTGAATACTAGGAGGTCGCCTAGCTCATAGTCGGTTGTAAGCCAGCGACTGTTTAACTCCTCCCTGAGCGCAATCGCATCGGTGGCGTAGGTTCCCGTTCCGGACCCCTGCCAGCGCCTCCGTCCCGTCTCTGACTCGTGTAAATCCGGCTCGTTAGTGCAGTAGACGTCAACATCGGACTGGCCGTAGTTAGCCTTGATCTCCTCCAAACGGTGAGAGTTTTCCAGGATCATCAGGCCCCCCATCTCGCGAGGAATGTCGCCGAGCGGAGTCCAGCTCGTATACAGGTTTTTCGTCCCCCGGCCCATGAAAACAATGTCATAGTGAGGATTGGTTGCTGTCTCCGTACCCGACGACTTGACGCGGCACCAGGTAAAGTCGAGCGGACGGACGGGCCCGCCCAGGAACTTCTCATAGAAGGCTTTCATCGGCCCCGAAAACAGCACTTGCCGCAACGGTTCGTTGTTCTTGGAAAGTCCCACCATCTCCCTCGCCGAAACATTGCATTCTCGCTTCGCGACGCCTTCGCGCAGTGGGTATTCCGTGTCGATGAAGTCCAGATCGGCCAGAGCTTCCAACATCGTCAAGCGCGCCGCTGTCAACGTTTCCACGTCAAGCAGTCGCGGCAAATAAAGGTATCCGTCCGCTTCAAATCTGGCCCGCAGTGCGTCAAAGTCATCAATCGCGTCCGCAGAAGAGCGCAACTCGCCAAAACTGTCGGGTTCTGTGTCCATCGGCTTACCGTGAATCGAGAGCACTTCGTGATCCATCATTCTGTCGTCCTCCGCTCGTACTTCCTCAACACACGCCAGTCCTTTGGCGTTGTCCCGTCCGGGTACGAGAACGAAACCTCCCCCACGTACAAATCACCCCGCGAATCGAACGCGATGTTGTGCGGGCTGAAGTAGCGACCTGCGCCGTATGGATCCTCGATCCCCCACTCGCTCAGAATCCTTCCATTCAAATCTCGCACTGTGATACGGGCCGGCGGATTCTCGGGGACAGGTACCTTCGTTTCCCCCATGAATATACCGCCCACCTCAGCCAGAAACATGTGGCCTTCCGCGTCAATGCACATGTCGCAGGGCCACCAGACGTCGTCCCACTGTCCAATCAATTCGCCTTGCGAGCTGAAAAGCTGCATTCGCCGGTTCTGACGGTCGGCCACATAGACCGTGCCGTCGCCGTCCACGCAAACATTGTGCGGCGTAACGAACTGCCCGGCACCGGTTCCCGGTTCACCCCACGAAAACAGCAATTCGCCCTCCGCCGTAAACTTGTGTACGCGGGCGTTTCCATAGCCATCCGAAACGTACAGTTCGCCCTCGGGAGAAAGTGCTATCCCTGTCGGGTAGTTGAAAGGCGGCCCGGCGCGCAGCACCTCCTTCTGAACATCCCAGACGTATCCCGTATCAGCTGGACTGTCCGCAGTCTCTATCGACATGAGGAGGTCGCCCTCAGGCGTAAACTTGTGTACCGCATGACCCCAGTCGTCCACACAATAGATCGAATCGTCCGGCCCCACGATTATGTCGTGCGCCCGCTTGATCATCCCTTCGCCCCACGCCCGCAAAAACCGGCCGTCTCGGTCGTACACAATGATCGGGTGCTCGCTCCGACAGAAGACATAGACCCTGTCCTGGGAGTCCACTGCCACGCCCGGCGCCTCTCCCATGCTCCATCCGTCAGGAACCTCGCCCCATCCATCAACCTCTTCATAGACAAACTGGCCGCTGCCCAGTCTCATCGTCTCGTCCCTTCCCTTTCGTGAAAACGGGCCCTTGCGGCCCGCCATCGATCTTCGATATGTTTTTTCCTTCTCTTCCGCCAGCGCTACCGGAGAAGTTGCCCTCCCCCTCAACGCCGCGGTCTGGGTGGAATCTCATCCCTCTCCGGCTCGAACCACATCCCCGCGATCGGCGGAGGCGCCGGGTCTCGCGCGATTCGCATCTCAACGACGCACGGCCTGCCGCACGCCAGGGCGTAGCTCACAGCCTCTTCGATCTCGCAGTACCTGTTGACCGTCAAACCTTCGGCCTTGAGCGACTTGGCCAGGGCTGCGTAGTCCGCATTCTCGCAAAACTCGGTGCCGATAACACGTCCATCGTAGCTGCCCTGCTGACCGCCCCGAATGGCGCCAAGCGTCTGGTTGTTGAACACGACCCATACCACCGGCAGCCCCCACTCAACCGCAGTGATCACCTCCTGGCACACCATCAGAAAACCACCGTCACCCGTCACGCAGACGGCCGGCAGGTCAGGCCTTGCCAGCTTGCCCCCAATGATGGAAGTAGGGCCGAACCCCATCGGCGTCCAGCCCCCCGGGTAGAGCAGCCGGCGCGGAGAGTAGATGGGAAAGAACGCGCCGAAGTAATGGTTGTGGTCGCCGGTATCCAGCGAAAAAAGAATGTCTCTCGGCAGGACCCGCCGCAGCGCCTCGACCACCCGCAGCGGCTCCATGCCCATAGCGCCGCCCTCTTCGCCGGGAATATCCATGCAAAAATCGGACTTGATTTTCTCAATAAGCTCTTGGTTCGCCTCCCTGTATTGGGGGGCCTCCTTAGCCGACAACTCATCTACGATTTCGAGTAGAGTGGCCTTTGCATCGCCAAGCAGTCCGACCTCCACAGGATAGGTTCGTCCGATCTGGTTGGCGTCTATATCGATCTGGATAAAGCGATTCTGCTCGACGAAAGGCATGCCTTCCGTCCACCAGCACGTAGACAGATCTGAAAAACTGAAACCAACCGCCAGCACAACATCCGCGTATTCCCTGATATACTCATGCGCGCTTGGATGGCCGAGCCAGCCCAGGTTCCCTACGCTCTGCGCATGGTCCTCTGACACAATCCCCTTGGCGGCATAGGAAGTGGCTACAGGCGCGCCCAGCAGTTCAGCAAGTTCCCTGATCTCGGGCCCGGCGTCGGAGAGAACCGCACCGTAACCCGCCACGATTATCGGATGGGTCGCATGATGCAGCGCCTCTACCGCCTGCGCAATCGCCGCCGCATCCGCGCGTACCCTCCCGGCATGACCAAACTGCTTGGGATCAGGAATCTCGTCAAAATCGTGGAATGCTGCCTGCAGGTCCCAGGGGATCTCAATCGCAACCGGACCGGGGTTGCCCGCCCGCGCCAGCCCGCACGCCTTCCGCACGACCTCAGGAATCAAATCGGGGTGCTGAACCTGCCATACCTTCTTCACCACCGGCTGCAAGACCTGCACAAAACTCTGGTCCGGCAAGCCGTAGAACGGGCTCGTCTCCTGCAGCTGACCCCGCCCTACCCAACGCGAGATCACGCCGCCAAAAATGGCCACAACCGGACTCGAAGCAGCCGCAGCCGATGCCAGGCCCATCACCATATTCGCCGGCCCGGGTCCGACCGAGGCGCAGCAAACGCCTATGTCGCCCGATATGCGCGCATACCCGTCAGCAATATGCGCTGCCGCCTGTTCATGCCGCGTCAATTTGAAACTGATCTGTGAGGAGTCGTAAATCGCGTCCAGAATGTTGGTGTTACCGTGTCCTGGATGCCCAAAGACGTGCCTGACCTCTTCCAGTTCCAGCGCTCTGACCAACGCCTCAGCACAGCGCATTCGAGCCATAATCAAGTTCCTGCAGCTGTCCAAACCTCCTGGCCCAACTCGAAGCCTGGAAAACAGCTATGTTCAAGAGTCTCCGTCAAATGACGGTAGGCAGACTAATGTAATTCGGGAACACCATAGGGGCTGTCTAAGTATTTCCCGACGTTCTGGTTAAGCGGCCAACCCTGACCTCCGGCAAGCGCAAAGGAGTCCGACCTGCCGTGCAACCAGAAAAACATCTCCGCCGCGTCGTTGCAGTCTCGGAACTGCTCCCTGAAGGTCGGGTCCTCCAGTTTGTAATTCGCAGTCGCAATGTCGAATTCGGGCTCCCGAATCCAGTCCCGGTGAGGAGACTCCGTGCGCCAGTAGTTGTACTTGAGCAAGTTGCGCAGACCCGTGCCGCTGGCCGCAGAGCGCCTGTGCCAGATCGAATAGACGGTCAAAAAGATCGTTCCAGCAGGAGCAGCCGCTCGATACGACCCGCGAATGCCGCCGTAATGGCCCATCTTCTTCGACAGCGAAAAAAGAAAATGTGAACCGGGCAGCAACTCAGTGGGTCCCATCTCTAGCTGACATTCTTCCGGATAGTAGAAAACCTGGAGATAATTAAGAGCAGGTCCATGTCTGGAGTTACCGTCTCTGTGCCAATTCTGGGCCGGCGACGGGCAACTGACGCGGTGGTTGCTCATCAGGATTGGCATGCCGAAGTTCTGACCCAGTAGCGACCGCACCGCCCCCGCGGCCTGATCGTTCAGAATTACATTGTCGACAAACCAGTCCTCATGCAGTATCTCCGACGGTTCATGCGAAGGGAACCTGTCCAGAAACTCGACTGTGCGTAGGTTGACGTCCTCTGGTACCACGCCTTCCAATACCAGAAAGCCCCGTTTGCAGAATTCCAGAACTTCAGTGTCCTTCAGCCCGGGCCGGCAAGAGTGGGTTCTCATAATCGTTGATCTCCTTGCATCAATGCGTATTGCACCCGTTCATATGGCTCTGACGCTATTCTACAAGGCACCTTTTGACGCAAACCGGTCCAAAGCATTCTTCGGATGATTCTCTGCCGATTAGGCATTTCATCGCCGTTCGTAAATCTCTTCCCGCTCCCTCGCTACCCTGTTGCGCGTGAGCCTCTTCAGCTCGGCGGGCATGCGCTCAAACGTCTCCGGCCAGATCGGCTGATGGCCGCCCTCCCGCGCCAGGTTCCACCACGGAGGGTAGTATGCGATATTCAGGGCCATTCTGTGCTGGTCCACTGTCGTGTTGGCGCCGTTGGCATGCCAGACCCCGCCATGCCACAGAAACACCGAGCCGCGGCGTCCTGTGATCGGCAGAAGCCGCCTGTCGTCGGCCTTCATCCCACGCGGTGGTCGCTTGCGCAACCGGTGGCTGGTAGGCATGATGCGCGTGGCCCCGATCTCCTCAGTGAAGTCGGTCATCATCCAGATCGAGTTGATCATCCAGGGCGTGTCCGGCAGAAGCTCCGGCAAGTCCTGCGCCGAGTCGGTGTGCACGCCCCCGGCAGGAGCCCCCGGCTTGACCCATTTCGAACAAGCCTCCGCCAGACGGATATCCTCCCCGAGGAAATGTCTGACCACAGCCAGCACGTCTGGATGGGCCGCGCATTCCCAGCTCGAACTGTCCAGGTTCAGTAGGCCGAAAAGCGTCTGGTACAGGTCGTCGTTGGAGTCTTGAAAGTAGATGCGGTTGCCGGGGTCCTCGTGCAAGGCATACAGCTTCTCCGCAATACTCTCTGCCAGTTCCGCCGGGATCGCCTCTTCCAGCAGACAGTACCCAAACAGGTCCAGATGGTCAATTGCCTCTTGTACGCTCACTTTTTGCAACCCCTTCACTTGTCAGAGTCTTCGGTTAGCGCTCAAGGATAAACTCACATCCAAGTCCATACGTCCGTGTTTCATCCAATAGCAAGGCCAGGTTCGGAAACTGGACAACCCGCCACCCATCTCGAAGGGCCTCCAGCACAGTCTGGTACGGCCAATCCTCTGGGTTCGCGATCTCGTCGACAATTTCACCGTTCTCCATCAACAACATACCTTGCACCTGACTGGCAAGTGAAGTAGTGATTGCCTGCAAGTAGAGTATGTCCTGGCACTTTCCGTTGTCACTGCGGGCTGTTTCCAGCGCCTCACGCAGCATCTCTTCACTGAGCGATCCGTCCTGAAAGGCACCGATACAATTCAATAGCTGCTGTTCAAGCGTGTTCCCGGTCATTGGCTATCAGTCCTTTCGAATAGAAGCTGCCAATCGTCTCGCCATTAGATCCGACTTCCACCACTTCAATCAGACAGACCTTTACCATTCAGACACAAATAGTTCACGACCATGAAGAATGAGAGCCAATATGTCTCTCTCCTAACTCCTCTTCGCTCTCTCCTCGCTGCACCTACTCCAAATCATTCGGTGCGGCCACTGACCACTGACTGCTGATCACTGGCCACTGCAGTTCTGGGCGGTCGGCCGCAAGCGGCCTCCCTTGTGCGGGGGCTCCGCCCCCGCAACGCCCCCGGTCCTGCTCGCGCCGTAGCGAGTGCGTGAGCAATTCGACCTTGACGGCTCGCGGCGGCCTGCACCTGCTTCCCGCCCTGGTCCTTTCAGGTCTTGGGTGCGGGCCAGCCTAGGCATGGCAAGTCCAATTTGGCCCCAGCCTGCATCGCCATGACCGTCAAGAGCCCGGTACAGAAATCCTCGCAGTACATTCTGCCCAGGCAGACCGCACACAGAACATGGTTTTATAGTTTCTGAACTAGAAAGAGCTTCTCTCATCCATAGACGTGCAGAGCAGTCTCTCCCAAAACCAGTTCCTGATCGCGTGGAGAAAGGAAAGCCGTGTGATTCTTCGCCAACTCTACGTACTGCTTGTAAGTTGCATGCAACAGGGTTCCCGGCTGATCCGTACCCCACATCACTTTGTTAGCGCCGATTCGGTCGATTCCCAGCCGCAGGTAACGCTCAACGCTGGGGAAAGGGTAGCCCTCTTCCTGGACAAATGCAATAAGGGAAGCGCAGTCGAACCACACATTGTCCAGCAAGCCCAGGTCGACCTGCTCCTCCCACAGCTTCCAGAGTGCAGGCGCCGACTCCGCTTCAGGCCTGGGCTGACCCAGGTGTGCGACAACAATGCGCAGCCGGGGGTGCCGCACGGCAATATTTCGCACGGCATCCGTCTGATAGGATCGACTGCCAATCCCTCCCAGGTCGAGTACTAGTACCATGTCTCGTCTCTCAAGCTCCTGCCACAGCCACTCCAGCTCGGGAGCCCCCAACTGGGCATCCGGGTGGATGCCGCACAGTCCCGAAGGGACCGAGCACTCCAGCTTGACCGCGCAAAAGCCCGCCGACGCAAGCGTAGATTCAAAGGTCGTACGGCTGTCGTCCATCCAGGGATCGAAATATGCGGCGCCAACCAATCTGTCCGGGTACTGCTGGAGCGCATCCAGTGCATACTGGTTGCACTCTCCATACAAGGGGCCCTGTAGTAAGACCGCCTTCTCCACCCCTCCCCAGTCCAGATTGGCCAGCAGTTGCTCCGGCGAATAGGCCAGCCCTTCACCCATGGGCAAAGTAAGCTGAACCTCTCTACCCCCGACAATGGCTCGCCCATACCCGGTACCTCGTGTCGGACCGGCCCTGTTCTGACCATGGATCCGAGGAAATATGTGGCTGTGGGCGTCAACGATCATCGTGAATTCTCAGAGTGACGCAAATTTGGCTTAATTTCGTACACTGCCGGGAGGCTTGGCTGGTCTCTCGTTTCATGCAGCCTCTACCGCCCTCTGCCCTGCCGGCGTCAACAGCACGATGCGCCCCAGATTTTCGCCGGAACGCAGGACCGCTAGCGCCTCATTCGCATTTTCCATCGGAAAGGTCTGCGTGACGATCGAACGGATCTTACCCGCAGCCATCAACTGGGAAACGTCGATCAGGTCCTGCTTGCGCCCCGCCCGCGTTCCGATGATCTCTAGCTCGTTCTGGGCTAGGTACTTCCCCTCAACCGGATAGTGGTCCGGCGTGTAACCGACAATGACCAGCCGTCCACCATGCCGCAACGACTCGACCCCGGCCGCCATCGTCTCGGTCTGACCAACAATGTCTATCACACAGTCAGCGCCGAGCCCGTCTGTCAGATCCCGCACTGCGGCCGGCAGTTCGCCCTCCTCTGGGTCGAGGACTTCATCTGCCCCCAGCTGACGCGCCCACTCCCTCTTCGCCTCCGAAATCTCGACCGCGAAAACACGAGCCCCAGCCGCTTTAGCCAGTTGGACCGCGATCGAACCCACGCCGCCAGCGCCGACGACCAGCACGGTCTCACCAAGGCTGAGCCTGGCCCGATCGATGGCATGATACGCCGTCATCCCTGCATCGCAACAGACCGCCCCGTCCGGCCACGATACGCCTTCAGGAACGTGCACCAGCTGACGGCCCGGAACCGCCACGTACTCGGCATATCCGCCATGCCGGTCCTTGGCGCCCAGTACGCCTCCCATATTCACGCAGATCTGTTCCCGGAACGATCGGCACGGCAGGCAGTTTCCGCAAGTGGTAAAGTTGTAGACGATGACCCGGTCGCCTTCCTCGAACCCGGTCACCCGGTATCCCGCCTCAGTGACGACCCCCGCAACTTCATGCCCCATGATGAACGGCAGTTCCGGCGTGTAGCCGAATCCGTCCAGCAGCTTGAGATCTGTGCCGTCGATGCCGCAGGCCATGACCTGCACGAGCACCTCATCTGGTTCGGGACTGGGGGTAGTGATCTCCTGCCATGCCAAAGGCTGTTTGAACGCGCGCAGTATTGCCGCTTTCACAGAGAAGCCTCCTGGTTCACCACATTTGACAAGAAGCGGGTCCCCCCGAAGTGCCGCATTTTACCCTCAGTCTTTGTCGAGGATGCCTTCTACGAACGCCTTGCCATCCGCCAGCACCTGCAATGGGTCGTCTGGGTATCCCCACGCCATAGCTTCGTACTCAATGGAAATATAGCCCGAAAACCCTCCACTGACCATGGCCGCAATCAAACTGGCAAAATCAATCTCGCCCTCTCCCAGCGGTGGGAACCCGAAATTCTCGCTGTCGCCCCGCGCGTCCTTGGCGTGCATGTGCTTCACACGGTCACCCAGCGCCAGGTAGGCGTCAAGCACGGAGTCGCCGCGCACGTGGTAATGGGCCGGGTCAAAGAGCACCCCCAGCCCCTCGAGTCCAGGCGTTGACAGCAGCCTCTGCAAGCGTTCAAGATTGTGTACCAGCGAACCGTATGGACTTGCCGCCTCAATCAGAAGCATCACGCCCAGTCGCTCGGCATCTTCCACAAGGTCGCGCATCGCCTCCAGGCACCATTCCCAGTACGTGCTCTCCCACCCGTAGAATAGCTTGACCCCGCATCCGCTGATCACGTATGGGACCTCCATGTCGGAGGCCAGCTGCAACCCGCCGCGAATAAACTCCGTGTTCTCCCGCCGTACATCCGGGTCGCCATGAATTACATTCGTGTGGGCGTTCAAGGCGCCGATCGCGATTCCCGCATCTTGCGCGTAGTCACCCACAGCCCGGCGACGCCCTGCGTCCGCTCCCGAATCCATATGCGGCTTGGGTGGCGGAATGAACGGCGGCGCCAGCTCCAGGCTGATGTCGATCGCCTGGTACCCTTGGTCCGCCAGAATATCGATCGACTCTTCCACACTGTACGTGTGCAACAGACCGGAATTGCAGCTCAGACCCTTCATGGCTCCTCCATCTGCACTGTTCCTGTGCCCGGCTACTGCGCCGCCGGCAATCCTACGATCTCTCTCGCCTCGGCTCCCGATGCAATCTCTCTGCCAACCTCGCGCGCGATGCGAACAGCCTTCTCCACCAGCTCAGCGTTCGTCTTTGCGTACACACCGTCTTCGACGAACGGGCAGTCTTCCATACCAACCCGCACGTGGCCTCCGATTGCAATCGTATGCGCCACCATCGACCAGTAGTTGGGTGGGTCCATACAACTCATGCTGAAATTCGTCCTGGGCGGCAAATGGTCCACCATGTACTGCAGCCCTTTGGCCGTTGGCGGTGTCCAGCCCTGTCCTTCCCAGCCGAAGAACAGCGTCACCCATAGTGGCTCGGGCAGCAGGTCTTCCTCGATTTCCCTGACACCCTCCTCGGTCCAGAAGTCACCCCCGCGAATCTTGCCAATTGCCCAATACGCGCCGGTGTTAAAGCACTCAATCTCCTGCTTCACGCCATACTTTTTCGCCAGGCTTGAGTACATCCTGAGTTCTGGGATCGGGTGCACTGAGTAGATCGGCACAGGAGCAAAGTCTGCTTCAGGCTGAAAATACTCGTCGTGTGAGTTGAAGTTGATCGAACTCATGTCCGGCTTGAGCTGCTCCCACAACTCCAGTTTCTGTTCCAATCGCATACTTGCCAGCCCGAACTGTACAATCGGCTCGCCCGCCGCCCTCACCCGTTCTGTGATGTCCCGCCAACCCTCGACATTCGGTATCGACAGCTGCTTGCCGTCTGGCTGGATCACCGGGTCCGACCTGTACTGGCCGTGTGTATGCACAATTGTAGCGCCCGCGTTCATCGCTCGAATGTACTCTTCCGCGACCCCCTTCGTGTCGTCACAATGCGTCAAATAAGGGTTTCGTGGAAAAGACAACGATGAGTCCGTGGTCACGGTGATAACGAGTTTCTCCATGGGTTTCCTCTCGTGGGATGTAATGTGGAGCCCAGTGTTCCTTTCAGGCCTGGGGTGAGCGCGAGGGATCGATCCCCTGCAGATCCAGGGAGTCGGCAAAGTGACACGCGACATGGTGGCCCGGCGTCAACTCGATCAGGGGCGGAACGTCCGTCTGGCAGACTTCCTCCATATAGCGGCAACGCGGGTGAAACACACAGCCCGGCGGTGCATTGGCCGGGTCCGCCGGCTCGCCTTCCAGGTTCAGCCGCTGCATATGGTGATGCGGATTCGGGCGTGGCACAGCCGAAAGCAACGTCTCGCTGTACGGGTGCTTGGGATTGCGCAGCAACTCCTCCGACTCCGCCACCTCGACCAATTTGCCCACGTACATCACCGCAATCCGGTTGCTGACCTGCCGCACAACACTCATGTCGTGCGCAACAAACAAATAAGTCAAATCCAGGTCCGATTGCAGATCCTGCAACAGATTGACGACCTGTGACTGGACGGATACGTCCAAGGCGGAAACCGGCTCGTCGCAGACCACCAGCTTGGGGCGCTGCACCAGTGCACGCGCAATGCCAATCCGCTGCCGCTGCCCGCCGCTGAAGCTGTGTGGATAGCGTGGCAGATGTTCGACCCGCAGCCCAACGGCCCCCACCATCTCCGCCACTCGGTCCTCCAACTCCTGGCCGCGTGCGATTCCGTGTGCCAGCAGCGGCTCGCCCACCAGCTCCAGCACCGTCATCCGCGGGTTCAGAGACGAGAAGGGATCCTGAAAGATCATCTGCATATTTCGGCGAAAGGCCTTGAGCTCCTGCCTCGTCAACCGGTTTATGTCGACTACCTCGCCTTCGTCATGGAAGACGATTTCGCCGCCGGTTGGCTGGTAGACGCGCACAATACAGCGGCCGGTGGTCGTCTTGCCGCACCCGCTTTCCCCGACCAGCCCCAGCGTCTCGCCCTTCTTGATCGACAGACTGACCCCGTCAACGGCCTTGACATATCCAGTGGTGCGCCGCAGCAGTCCCTTCTGAATCGGAAAGTACATTCTCAGGTCATTGACCTCGAGCAAGAGCTCGTTGTCATCCGCCATGTTCTACCTCGGTCAGCCTCTCTTCGACGTCTGAGTACAAGAAGCAGCGCACGCGATGACCGGGTGCGGTCTCGTCCAGCTCCGGCATCGCCCGGTCGCACGTTCCCGGCATAAAGCTCGGACAGCGGTCACTGAAGGCACAGCCGCTGGGAATCTCGTACGGGTCGGGAACAACGCCCTCGATCGCTCGCAGCCGTGGCAGCTTCTCCTCGTCAATGTGCGGAATCGAATTCAGTAGACCCTGAGTATAAGGATGCTGCGGGTTGTCAAAGAGCTCGTTTACACCAGCCTGTTCGACAATGCGCCCCAGGTACATGACCGCCACCTCATCGGCGACTTCGGCTATCACGCCCAAATTGTGCGTGATGAAGATGACGGCCATTCCCACCTCTTCCTGTAAGGCCGTCAGCAGTTCCAGAATCTGGGCTTGAATCGTAACGTCCAGCGCAGTCGTCGGCTCATCCGCGATCAGGAGTCGCGGCGTACACGATAGCGCCATCGCGATCATTGCCCGCTGTCTCATCCCGCCGCTCAACTGGTGCGGATAGGCGTCTACAATCTGTTCCGCCCGCGGAATGCCAACCCGTCGCAGATTCTCAATCGCTAGCTCACGCGCGTCCGAGCTCTCCACCTCCTCCTGGTGAAGCAGTATCGTCTCGATTATCTGGTTACCAATCGTGTGCATGGGGCCGAACGAAGTCATCGGCTCCTGGAAGACCATGCTGATCTCGGCGCCCCGAATCGCACGGATTTGGGCGCCGCGCGGGTCCAACTGGGCCAGGTCGATCGCCCCCGTGTCTGAACCGTTTTCGCCCTGATGCAACAGGATCTGTCCGTCCACAATGTTGCCCGGCGGCGACGGGACGAGGCGTAGGATCGAATGCACCGTCACTGATTTCCCGCAACCGCTTTCACCGATGATGCCCAAAGTCTGACCGCGTCGGACGCTGAAAGACACCCCGTCAACCGCCCGCACGATGCCTTCGTGCAGGTGGAAATGGGTCATCAGGTTCTTGACTTCAAGTATCAAGTCGTGGGCCATGTGCTCTCGATTGCCCTGTGATTGTTTTCCGCGCCGCAACAGGATCTATGTCATCGAGTATGGGTCTGCCGCATCCCGAAGTCCATCGCCCAGAAAATTGAACATGAGCACGGTCACAATCACAAACAACGCCGGAATCAGCATCCAGGGATGAAGGGCAACGTTCGCGATCATCTGCGCGTCCTGCAAAAGTGTGCCCCAACTGACCGCGGGCGGCTGGATTCCCAGACCGATGAAACTGAGGCTTGTTTCACCGATTATCATGCCGGGAACGGCAAGCGTGATCGCTACCACGATATAGCTCGCAAAAAGCGGCAACAGGTGCTTTGTAATGATTCGCCACTCGCCGACGCCGGATACGCGCGCCGCAATTGTAAAATCCTCTTCGCGTAACGAAAGCAGGCGCCCGCGTACCGTCCGCGCCAGGCCCGCCCAGCCCACGATCGAGAGTACGATTGTAATCGCAAAGTAGGTCTGAATGGAGTCCCAGTCCCGGGGTACCGCCGCCGCCAGTGCCATCCACAGCGGCAACTGCGGAATCGAAACAAGCAGATCGATCAGTCGCTGAATGACCTCATCCGTTACCCCGCCGAAATAACCCGAAATGCCTCCAATCACCAGACCGAAGACAAAACTCAGGAAGACGCCCACCAGCCCAATCGTCAGCGAAATGCGCGTTCCGTAGATTACCCGCGAAAACAGGTCTCGCCCCAGCCGGTCCGTCCCGAACAGAAAGATCTGCCCTTCCTCTCCTACCCCAAAGAAATGGCGGTCTGTCTCAAACAGACCCCACATCTTGTAGGGATCACCGCGCACAAAAAACCGTACAGGGTACTTCTCTTCCTTCACCTCCTCGAATACCCGGTTGTACTGTTCATCGCGGCCCCCCTTCAACCCGTAAACGAACGGACCGGCAAAACCATTCTCGTCAAAAAGATGGATCTTGGCCGGCGGCGCGTACACGAACCCCTTGAAGTCATGCTTCGTATCGTACGGTGCGATAAACTCTCCCAGCGCTGCGACCAGATAAAGGAGCCCCAGAATGACCATCGAAGCCTGCGCAAGCTTGTGCCTCTTGAATCGCCGCCAGATCAGTTGCGATTGCGATGCCGTATACAGGGCCTGTTTCTCGCGGCTGGGATCATCTGCGGAAGCCGGTCGTACGGCCCCCATCTCTTCTTCCTGTTGGACGTTTTCGCTCATCAGGCTACACCCTCATAGCGGATACGCGGATCCAGCCACACCAGCAGGATATCGGAGACCAGAGTACCCACCACGGTCAGAATGCTGAGAATGAACACGATGCTGCCCGCCAGAAACATGTCCTGGTTCAAGAGAGCCTGTAACAGCACCGGGCCCGTCGTCGGAATGTTAAGCACCATTGAAACCAGCACCTCACCCGAGATTATCCCCGGTAGCATCCAACCGATCGTGCTGAATACGGGGTTCATCGATGTGCGCACTGGGTACTTCACCAGCAGCCGCGTCTCCGTCAGCCCCTTCGAACGGGCCGTGATGACATACTGCTTGTTCAACTCGTCCAGCATCATGCCCCGCATCGTGCGCATCATCCCCGCCGTATTTGCCATACCGATAATGACAATCGGCACCCAAATGTGCTGGAGCATATTCACCAACTTCCCCCAGCTCCAGGGCGCGGTCTCATACTGTTGAGAAAACAGACCGATTGCCGAAATGTCGAACCAGACAAATGCCAGCCACAAAAAGATCAACGCCAGCAGAAAACCCGGTGTCGCAACCCCAATAAACGAGATGAAAGTCCAGAAATAGTCGACCAATGAGTACTGATGCGTTGCCGAGTAGACGCCTATCGGCACTGCCGTCACCCATACGAAAACCGCGGTCAACACTGACACCGCCGCCGTCAGAGGAACGCGTGCCGCCAGGATCTCGCTAACCGACTTGACGTAGGTGAACGAAGTCCCGAAATTGCCTTTGAACAGGATGTTTGTAATCCAAAGCCAGTACTGTTCCGGCATCGACTTGTCCAGCCCGTATAGTTGCCGCAGCGCCTCGACCTCCTCCTCCGACACCTGGGTACCCGCCGACCGTAGTCGCAGCACCTCCATGTTCAGAATGTCCCCCGGCGGCAGTTGGATCAGTACGAACGATATGACGGAGATGAGTAAGATCAACGGGACTAACAGCAGAAGTCGTCTGCCAATGTACTGTGTAAGCATTGACTCCCTTCCCTGTAAGTACCCTGTGGGGAGAACTGGAGAAACCTGCTTGTGCTACGAACTTCCGTCCTGCCTCTTGCCCCAAGCGTGGCAGTGGTTCGGGGGGCGAGCCGCGCCCGCCCCCCGATTTTCAATCTGTCGAAATCAGCGTCGGCTCTCATCCTGCCAGTAGTAGAACTCTGCCTCGTTGGCAGACTGGATCTGGAATCCTCTCTTGGCCACGTTTCCAAGACCCGCGCTTACGACCAGAGGATTCTTCAACGGGTCGGACGCGGAAATCCAGAAGTGGTTGTCACGGAAGATCGCGATCATCTCACCCCATATCCGCTCGTGCTCTGATGCATCCGAGGTAGCGAAGAGCTCGGTCTGTAGCCTCCGCAAGTCCTTGTAGGTCTGCGGCGGTTCGACACCAACGACCAGCGGGTCGGTCTCGTCAGGGTTGTCCGAGGCCTCCTTGCCGCCCCCTACGTTCCAGTCATACCACGCCATCCACAACGGGGCGTAGTGGCGCTGCCATGCACGGCCGATGTAGTCGCCGGATTCGTGCCACGGCCAGCGTGGATAGTGCGCCCACCAGACCATCGCCTGCGTCTCGTTTGCTGCCGCCTGTGTCAGGAACAGGTTCTGCTCCAGCTGCTTGACCGTCGTGCAGATGCCGATGTCATTCCAGTTCTGCGCCGCAATCTCAGCTGTCGGCAGTGATTCACCCGTGAACGGGGTGAAATTGAACTGAATCCGGATCGGCAGGCCGCTCGGTGTCAACCTGCACCCGTCCGCGTCGCGCTGGTCCAGACCCAACCCGTCCAGCAGGGCCTCGGCCTGCGCAACGTCTGTGGTTGGGTCCATGGTCTGCGGTAGTTCCGCCAGACCCGCGTAAACCGCGTCGATGATCGACTCCCGGTCAACCGCGAAGGAGAGTGCTTTGCGGAAGTCTAATTCGTTGATGACCTCCTGCCACGCCTCTTCCGCATAGGTCATATTCAGGTAGATCTCACCTAGCGAGGCGTGCATGTCCAGAATTACGACCTCGTAGCCCTTCTCCTCGGCGTTCTGCAGGTAGAGCGGCATGTCGGCAGCAGTTACGCCGCGGCGCGCCATATCCACTTCACCGGCGATAATCTTCAATGTCGCCGCATTGACATCGGGAACAATCGATATCTGAAGCCGGTCGATGTAAGGCAGCTGCTGGCCCCACTCGTCCACCTTGAAGTAATAGGGGTTCCGCTCCATAACCGCCTGCGTCTCGCCCATTTCAGTCAGAATGTAAGGTCCAAGCGAAGGAAGGCCGGTCTCATGCTGGCGGTTGGTGCTGGTGTAAACGCCAAACAGCCTGTTCCACTCACCTGCCTCAAAACCATGCTTCTCGAGCAGTGCCGCCAACTCGTCCGGATCCGCATAATCCCCGTGGATCTTCTTCAGGTAGTCGCTGTCTGTGAATCGGTGCGGGCCGCCGCCGTATGTGAACAGGCCCGGCCAGCCGCCGTAGGGCTGATCAAACGAGACCTTGAAGGTATAGCGGTCGATCACCTCCAGCGTGCCCACGTTTCCTGACGGCGAGTTGCCCGAACGCCAGGTCGACCCGATTACAGGCGTGAGCGTCTCGTTGTGCAGCATGTCGTTCCACCAGAAATCGATGTCATCCGTATCAAAATCGGAGCCATCCGAGAACTTCATGCCCATGCGCATATGGAAAGTGAAAACCTGGTCGTCGTCACTGATCTCCAGATCGAAGATGTTGCCGGTCATCGTCGCAAAGTCGTGCGAGATGTCCTCGGTCTCCACCCACGGCTCGTTCGAAATCCAGCCCGCATCATGGCCGATCGAGCCTGCGTCAAAGTCAATCAGGCGCAACGTGCCGCCGTACTCGCCACGTTCCATCACGGCCTGCCATTCGGGTATGCGGTTGTTGCCAACAGCAGGATTGACAGGAAGCCGCTCATCCACAGGCGGCAGCGTGCCCGCTTCGACTAAGGCCGCCAGCATTGGTGCTTCGCAGAATGTGTTGCCTGCAGCTTGGGATTCGAGGCAGCTATCGTAGCCAGTAGAAGCCGCGGCCTCTTCCGACGCCTCCTCGGCCGCGGGCGCCTCCTCCATTGCTTCCTCTGCCGCCGGCTCCGGAGCACCACACGCGGCCAGCAATGCCACTGCAGTAATCGCGATAAGCAAATAGGTCAGCTTTCTCCTCATCAGGTCGCTCCTTGGAATTGATCGTGTGGAAGGCAAACTGAAATGGTCCTACACTTCAATACGGTTAGGGAATCGGCCTCCTTTGAACTCAACTGTCTGGGTGCGGGATTGAACTTCTGTGCAACTCTCATTTCCTCGTCTCATACGAAAACAATTGGGTTGAGAGCCTGACGCGTGAATAATACGCGCAACATGTGTTTAATGCAAACAACAAAAATCCAATAAATGGCGCTGCCTTTACGCCGCTGACTCGAAGTATGCCGCAACCGTTCAACCCAAATTGAGGGTAAACCGTCTTGTTCACCTCGTAGAAGCCAAACTTCATTCAGTTCTCGTTCCCTTCTCCTTTAACGGAAGCCCCTCCTCTGACCACTGACCACTGACAACTGACTACTGCAGTTGTGCGGTCGGGCCTATTCGGCCCTCCCTTGTGCGGGGGCTCCGCCC
>WTGY01000058.1 GCA_011523365.1 Caldilineaceae bacterium | reverse complement strand
GTGATCCAGCGCAGGCAACCCAACGCCCAGCCAGGCCCGCCAAATCCCCGTAGGGGCACCCCTTGTGGGTGCCCACCCCCCATACGCGCCACCCACTCCTTCCACTCTTACCCCCCCGCTGGGCCAGCCCTTGTGCCTGCCCTACGCCTGCCTCAAAGCCCGTAACCAACTCCAGCCTCCGCTGACAAAAACCTCCCCTGCCAAACTGTTACCACCCCAAAACTGGACCCTCCCGAAATTCCACGGCAATTGCATCAAAAACAGTGATATAATATCCCTCTACGTGCGTCGCCTAACGGCACAAAACCTTGCTCACAAAGTGGGCGCGTGAAGCGGGAGATCACCTGGGTCAAATTCAATGGTCTGGCACGAAAGAAAAAGTCATAAAGCAGCCGAGTAAATCGGGAGGCCGAATGAACTACAATGAAACCGCTCCCGCTAGACCTGCTACCTGAGACTTAAGCTAAACTGCCCGCCCTGACCCGACTTAATTCGACCTGACCCGACTTGACCCGACCCTGACCTTCCCGACCCGACCCCATGCCCCCCATCGCCAGCTAACCGGCATGAGTCTGTCGTCTGTTGGAGTGGTGGAAGAGTTATCGTAAAGAACTTGCTAGAACCGGGAACAGGCTCCGGACACGCAGAAACTGATGCAAAAGCGTAACGACAACTAGAACCGGAGAAAAAAAATTTCGCCCTACTTCACCCTACTTTACCCGACTTATGCCTACTTGACCCGACATGACCCGACATCCGTCGCCAGTTGCGTCCCGCCATTTCACCGGACGTACAACTCTTGTACATCTTTGGTTTGACCTTATACGCGCCCACGTGCACCAGCGAATCCCTAACTGCAGCCCATCACCTGAATCACGTAAATCACAGTTCAGACATCACCACACACTCGTAAACGCTCGCAAACTCTCGTAAACGCTCGTCCAACACGAACACGAGAAAGCCGGTGAACCACCACCAGGACAAACGGTCCACGAAGAATGAAAAGCGCGCATCAGCACCCAAGGCTCTCATGCGCAGCATACTTGACCATTTTACGCCGCATGGATCTCAACCTCTTACCCAGACAGAAATGCGCCCCAACCGTCATCTCTGCCAAACGTTACCGTGCCTGTAGCAAAACTGACGATCTCTGGAGAGTACAATCCCAATAAGATGCGATTGCCCTGTTTTGACCACTGACCACCGCAATTCCCCTATGCAACGATACCCGCCATTTCTTTGACATCTTTTGTGCCTTTTTGTACAATGTCGTTCGGGTGCCGCAGTCGCACTAAATGCGTCTGAACTTCAGCTCTTGGGTGGCGCCCCCGCAGGTTCATAAACAAGACGATCTAGTCTGGGCCCATTGAGGAATGCAGTACTATGGCGAATAACCGTCGACACTTTATCATCGCAACTGTGTTGATTGTGATCTGTACCTTTCTCGTGTACTGGATCCTGGACAGCGTGCTCCTCAAAGCGGCGGCCGCAGTCGTCGAAGCCGGCCCTATCGACTACCTCTTTGACCTGCACATCTGGCTGATAGCCTTTCTCTTCGCCCTTGTAGCCGTATTCATGTGTTACGCACTGATCGTATTCCGCTCTCGCGGCGATGAGGGCGACGGCGAGCACATTCACGGTAACGGTCTCCTCGAAATAATCTGGACGGTCGTTCCCTGTTTCATTGTGGTCTACTTCTCCTGGATCGCCACCACCATGCTGATCGACCTGACCAGGCCCAATCCCGACGAATATGTAGTCATTGCCGAAGGCAGGCAGTGGAGTTGGCTCTTCACCTATCCGGAATCCGGCGCCGTCACACCCGAACTGGTCTTGCCTGTAGACACGCCTATCCGCATGGATCTGACCTCAGACGATGTCCTGCATAGCTTCTGGGTGCCGGAATTTCGTGTCAAGCAGGACAACGTTCCTGGCATGGTCACGCACGTACGCTTCACGCCCAATCTGATCGGCGAATATGTGTTGCGCTGTGCGGAGCTGTGCGGCACCAACCACAGCGGTATGCTGGCCACCGTACGCGTTGTCAGCCAGGAAGAGTTCAAGCTCTGGCAGTCCGAGCAAGTCGCCCAACTGCAGGAATGAGGCGCCTCTCGACAAAGTAGAGGCCTGATATTGCCGTACTCGCAGGTTTTTGCAGTCTTGTCCTGAAACGCCTGGCAGGAGATTCTCAATGTCGCTATTCACTCTAGGTATCGCACGCGGCCTCGTTGGCCAGGTGCTTGGCATGGTCATCGGTATGCTCCTGACCTGCGCCGTGCGCATACTCCTCGGCTGGGAAGCTTGGGCCGCCGAACCCGCATGGACCGTCGGCGCCGTCTGCAGTATCATCGGCTTCCTCCTTGGCGTCGGCTCGCTCGATGACTGGCTGAAATGGACCAAAGGTATTCCCACGCCATTACACCACGGCCCTCCCGTCGACAAGCCGGCCTGGACCCGCTACTTCAGCGTTGACTACAATCATAAAGTCATCGGCGTGCAGTACACCGTCTGGGGAATCCTTCTCCTTATGGTGGGCGGCACCGTCGCCATGATCTTCCGCACCGAGCTGGCGCGCAGCGGCCTGCAGTTCCTCGGCCTCGACCTGTACAACAGCTTTATCGGTATGCACGGGATGATCATGATCTTTGCCATCCTCCTTGGCGTTGGCGGCATGGGTAACTACCTCGTGCCTCTCATGATCGGCGCCGAGGACATGGCCTTCCCTCGCCTCAACGCACTCGGCTTCTGGTTCAACGTGCCCGGCAGCATTCTGTTGCTGCTCAGCCTCTTCGTCGGCGGTTGGGACGCCGGCTGGACTGCCTATCCTCCCCTTAGCGCACGCGGGCCAATCGGCTATCAGCTCTTCTTCCTGGGCGTCTTTGCTATCGGTCTGTCTTCCATCGTCGGCTCTCTGAACCTCCTGGTTACGATTCTGCGCATGAGACCTGCGGGAATGAGTCTCTTCCGCATGCCGATCTTCTGCTGGGCCGTATTCGCCACCAGTCTCCTGCAGCTCACCGCCACCCAGCTTATCGGTACAAGCTTCCTCATGGTCTCCGTGCAGCGGGCAATTGGAATGGGCTTCTTCGACCCGCGCGGGATTCTTGGTGAGGTCAGCCCCATGGTCGGTGGTGGCGACCCGGTCCTCTTCCAGCATCTGTTCTGGTTCTACAGCCACCCGGCCGTCTATATCTTCGTGCTACCCGGCCTGGGCATCGTCAGCGAGCTGCTGCCAGTCTTCTCCCGCAAGCCGTTGTTCGGATACAAGTGGATCGCCCTCTCCAGTCTCGCCATCGGCATAGTCGGCTTCATTGTCTGGGGCCACCATATGTTCGTTTCCGGCTACAACGACATCCTGCGTATCCCCTTCATGTACGCGACACTGCTCGTCGCAATTCCTACCGGTGTCAAGTTCTTCAGCTGGCTTGGAACCATTTGGGGCGGCAAGATCCACTTCGATACACCCATGCTGTTCGTCCTCGGCGCCATCAGTGTATTCCTGATAGGCGGACTGACCGGACCGATTCTGGCCACCGTGCCCACCGACTTCCCGTTGCACGACTCCTACTTCGTGGTCGGCCATTTTCACGCCACCATGTTCGGCGGCTTTGTCTTCCCCTTCTTCGCCGCCCTCTACTACTGGTTCCCCAAAGTAACCGGGCGCATGTACAACGAAACGCTCGGCAAGATCCACTTCTTCATCATGACTCCTGCCTTCTGGGTGCAGACCCTGGGACAGATGGGTGTCGGCGTGATGGGAATGCGCCGCCGCATCGCCGACTACGACCCAACTCTGGGAGCCGGTCAAATCGAAAACTGGCAGCTGGCGGTAACGATTGCCGGTTTCGCAATCGCTTTCGGCGTCCTACTGATGCTGTGGAACTTCTTCCAGAACGCCGAAGTCGGCGTCGCCGCCGGCGACAACCCCTGGCGCTCCCGCTCACCCGAGTGGCAGATCCCATCCCCGATTCCCGAACACAGCTTCCCCGCCCCTCTACGGGTCGTTGGTGAGCCCTATGACTACGGTTTAGCCGACTCAGGCTATGTGACGACGGCATCTCCAGGTGACGATTAGCAACGGGAACATTCTCCACAATGGAGGTTGCGCCGGAAGTTCAGCACCGAGAAAAGAGCCCAAATGAGCGAACAAAGCCGCACTAAACGAAAGACTGCCATCTATCGCGAAGGAATTATCGTAGCGATTACGCTGGCTATTCTGACGCTTGTTGAGTATTACGCCGCGATTACTCCGCCTTTTGACTCCTTCGCCATCCTGATGATTCTGGCGCTGTTGAAAGGCATTCTTGTCGTCAACTACTTTATGCACATTCGCAGCGTCTGGTCGGAGGATGAACACTGATGACCGCTACCGCTATCGAGCATGGTCACGAACACGGCCACGCCGCCGATGATCATCACCACACCGGCGAAGTAGACCTGCCAACCTACCTGGAGTACACGCGCCGCAACCGGCTCGGAATGTGGCTGTTCTTCGCCTCCGAAGCTTTCCTCTTCCTCGCTCTGCTGGTCACCCGTTTCTACCTCTGGCGCGGCCCCCACGGCGAGGTCGTCCGGCCCGAATTGGACCAGTTCGCCGGCCTCGTTGTCACCGCCGTGCTCCTCCTTAGCAGCTACTTCATGAACCGCGCCGAGGTCTCGATCGCCAACGACAAGCGCACCGATTTCCTCGTCAGCCTTCTCATCACCGCCGGGCTCGGAACCGCCTTTCTCATCGGCGTAGTCGTCTGGGAATGGGGCATGTTCCCCAGCATCGTCAAAGGCCATCTCAAGCCTACCGACGGTGTCTTCGGCGCCGTCGTCTTCGGCATGACCGGCATGCACGCACTGCACGTCCTCTCCGGCGTTGTCCTGATTCTCAACGTCTGGTGGCTCGGTCGCAAGGGCCATTTCTCCAGCGAGCGCCACTGGGGCGTCGAAGCCTGCGCCATCTACTGGCACTATGTGGACCTGGTGTGGATCTTCTTCTATCCGGCCATCTATCTTATCGGTTCAACAATCGAAGTACCTCACTGATAGGAGCATCGCCGCAGCGAAGTTTGTCTAGGATGACCCAACCCAGTCGCATATGAATCCGCTAACTAGAGCGCTCCTGCTTTCCTGGGATCTCCGCCCCGAGATCCTGGTGACACTTACCTTGTTGGGAGCGCTTCACTTTGCCGGCTGGCTGAGACTGCGCCGCCGCAGCGACGGACGCTTTGCAAACCGCTGGCGCCTCGCCTCCTACACCGCAGGGATCCTCGTCCTCGCGCTCGCGCTCCTCTCCCCGATCGCTGTTCTCAGCGGCCACCTCTTTTCCATCCACATGGTGCAGCACCTCCTGTTGATAATGGTCGCGCCCCCGCTTCTGCTTCTGGCCAACCCGTTCCCTACCTTCCTGTGGTCCTTGCCCGCTCGACCGCGCGTCGCTATCGCAAGCGCCCTCCGCCGCCTTTCCGCCTGGCTGGCCGAGGACACGACTTTGAGCCGCGTCGCACTCAAGGCCTTCTCGCCCGCCACCGCTTGGGCGCTGTACGTTCTGATCTTTTTCGCCTGGCACGATGGCAATGCCTACAGTCTTGCCCTGCGCTTTGGCGCTGTGCATGGGTTGGAGCACTTCACCTTCCTGGGTGCAGCGCTCCTCTTCTGGTGGCACGTCACCGGTGCCGCGCCCCGCATCCACACCAAGCCCGCCCAGTGGCTCCGCGTCGCCTACGTGCTGGCCATGATTCCGCCAAACATGCTGCTGGGCGTAGCCCTCTCCTTCGCCGCAACGCCTATCTACCCCTACTACGAGTCCGTGCCCCGTCTCTACGGCCTGAGCGTCATGGATGATCAGGTATGGGGAGGGCTGATTATGTGGATACCCGGCAGCATGATGTACGTGATTGCCGCGCTCGTCCTGCTTGCCCGCCTGCTTGCTAACGCCGAACAAAAGGCACGCATTCGCAGGCCGCATCCGCCGGTGATGGGTCTGGCGCATCGCCACACCGGAGACGGCCCCACCGCTCTCGCCCGTGGCTAGCCGCTATCGGACTCCGGCAAGGCGCCCACCGCAGCAACTTTCCGCGGGCCTCTGCCTGAGCTTTCTGGACACATCCATGTGTTTACCTAAGTACACCCCCTTGGCGACAATCCTGCTGATACTGTTGACATTGACCCTCCTGCCAGCGCCTCTACTCGCTCACGGCGGTATCGGCATTCAGCACATGAACAATGTGCCTGCCGGCCCCTTCCGGGTCTATCTCTGGTCTGACCCCGAACCGCCCGAGGTTGGCGAATACCACGTGACCATCGCCTTGACAGAGAACATTGAAGGAGACTCTACCGGACTGGCTGGCGGCCCCATTCTCGATGCCTTAGTGACCGTCGAGCTTATGCACGTGGACAGCCGCGAGACCCTCAGCGCCACCGCAACCCACGAAGACGCCCTCAATAAGCTGTTCTACGTAGCTTCCTTTGAACCGGCCCGCCGCGGAAACTGGTCAGTGCAGGTCACCATTGTCCCGCCCGGCTGTGCAGGAGAACAGAATACCGAGGATCAACAGGTCCGAGACTCCACTTTGCCCTGCGACGTCGAGCAGGTCGTCAGCTACCAGGATGAGATTCTCCCCAGAGCCTTCCCGTGGCGGGCCCTGTTTGGAGGTATTCTCTCCATACTCTTGCTATCTGGTGCCGTCGTCCTCTATTGGGCGACAAAGCCATCAACCGAGCTCGAAGACCCTGCCCCAGTCAAGCAGCGGGACCCGGCGCCCGCCGGAGGGTCCTCATAATGGTCGGGCTGCCCGAATCTCGGGCAGGTCGCCGTCGCCCAACGGGGGACCTACGACAGCGGCTGTCCGATGTGACCAAAACTTCGCTCTCGGCCCGCGAGATCGTAAAGACGCTGGCACTCCTCTTCGGCCGCCGCTGGTGGTGGAAGACCATTCTCGTCCTTCTCGCCATGGGTGTAATGACCTCCCTCGGTTTCTGGCAGTTGGACCGCCTGGACCAGCGGCGGGCGTACAACCAGCAGCGTCAGGCCGCGCTGGCCGCACCGCCAATCGACCTTTCAGTCACACGATTACCCCAGGGCGAGATACGCGACCGCCAGGCCACCGCGCAGGGAGAATTCGACTACGCCCGCCAGGTGGCAATCCGCAATCAGAGCTACGCCGGCCAGCCCGGTTACCACCTTGTTACCCCTCTCCTCATCGCCGGCTCCGACAAGGCCGTTCTGGTCAATCGCGGCTGGATTCCAGTCGGCGAGGCCGACCCCGCACACTGGCGCGGGCTCGACGAACAACATACCGGCCCGCACTACGGCATCCTTCAACCGACCCGCCGCCGGCCTGATGGAACCGTATCGGCGATTCCGCAGGACACCGTCACCGGCTGGTACCGCCTCGACGTCGAGGCAATCGGACAGACTCTGCCATATCCCCTGTTACCGGTCGTCCTGCAGCTGACGCCTGGCAACGGTAAGCCTCTTGACGTAGACCGCCCGCTTGCCGCGGGCTACTCGGAAACCTTACCCCATCGCATCGAGCCGGACATTTCCTTTTCCGAAGGCAACCACCTTAGCTACGCGCTTCAATGGTTCGGTTTTGCCATCACCGCCGCTGTCGTCTACATTTCCGTTGCACGGCGGGCAGAATTCGGCAAAACGTGAGCGTTTGAAAGCTGCCTCTCAAGTGCCTGATACACTCAACAACTTTTTTGAAACCGAGCAATCTCTCGTGGGCCGTGTGTAGGCTCCAACTGACTCCCTTCTCACTGTCCTACTCCAGGTCGAAAGTGTCGCGTGAGCAATAACCGCAAGCTTGTAGTCGCCGCCATAATATCCGCATCGCTGGCTGTGATGATCAGTTCCGGAATCCGGTCCAGCTTCGGCCTCTTCCTCACGCCAATCACCGAAACGCTCGGGACCGGTCGCGAAAACCTCAGCATCGCCTTCGCTGTCAACAACCTCGTCTTCGGCCTACCCCTGGTTGGCCTACTCTCGGACCGTTTCGGGCCGCGGCAGGTCGTCATCGCCGGCTCGGTCCTGTACGCTGGCGGCCTCGTGATGGTTACACTCCTCACCACAACGATGGGGCTGGTTGTCTCCTTCGGCCTGCTGGTGGGCATCGGCCTCGGCGCCACCTCCTACGTCGTTGTACTGGGCGCCGTGGCACAGCTGATCGGAGAGGACCAGCGCAGCCGTGTCTTTGGCCTCATCACCGCAATGGGTTCCGCCGGTATGTTCGTCGTCCCGCCACTTGCCCAGCTCCTCCTTTCAAATCTCGGCTGGCAGGGCGCCCTGTACACCCTGGCCGCAATACCGGCAATCGTAGCGTTGCTGGCCTTCGGACTACCCCGCCGTCCCGGCACACAATTGCACGGCGCGCAAGAGCCTCACGTTGATGAACCGTTTCGTAGCGTCCTGAAAAGGGCCGCCCGCCACCGCGGCTACCTGCTCCTGACGACCGGGTTCTTCGTGTGCGGCTTCCATGTCGCCTTCATCGGCGCCCATCTCCCCGCCTATCTGGGCGATAAAGGGCTGCCGGAATTCGTGGCTGCCGGCGCACTCGCACTGGTGGGAGCTTTCAACATACTTGGATCGATGCTCTTCGGCTGGCTGGGCGACCGCTATTCCCGCAAATATATGTTGAGCCTCATCTACCTGGGTCGGGCCATCGTCATCCTGATCTTTCTGCTGACGCCCCTCACCCCTACCTCTGCTCTGGTTTTCGGAGGGGCGATGGGCTTCCTCTGGCTGGCAACGGTCCCACTCACCAGCGGAACGGTCGCCTATTTCTTCGGAGCGCGCTATCTCTCAACGCTCTATGGCATCGCCTTCTTCAGCCACCAGATCGGCGCATTTATCGGCGTGTGGCTGGGAGGACGCTTCTACGACACCACCGGCTCTTACACGCCCATCTGGATCGCAGGAATCGCACTGGGCCTGTTCGCGGCTCTCGTCCACCTGCCAATCCCTGAACGCACTGAACTGTCAAGCGTCGCTGCCGCGGCAGATTGACCAATTGCGAACTGATGCCGCTTGAGTCAATGCCACGAGACGTTAGACTCTTCCACCCATACAACACGATAGAATAGGGAATCCCCATGACAACCGTTGAAACGCAACGAGCCGGCTTCTCACCACAGCGCCTCTCCAGAGTCGACAACCTATTGGAGCGCTACGTCGAAGGCGGCTATCTGGTCGGCGCCCTCGGGCTGATCTACCGTAAGGGCAAGATCGCCTACTGCCGCGCCTTCGGCCAGCGCGATCTCGAGTCGGCTCTACCCATGACCGAAGATACGATCTTCCGCATCTACTCCATGACAAAACCGATCACCTCCGTCGCCGTCCTGATGCTGTTTGAAGACGGCCACTTTCTCCTCGATGACCCAGTCTCCTCTATACTGCCCGAGTTTGCCGGTGTCCAGGTCTGTACGGGTGACCTCGACAACCTCGTCCCTCCCGACCGGCCCCCCACAATCAAAGACCTCCTCATGCACACCGCCGGACTGAGCTACGGCTGGGGAGACGATTCGCCGGTCGAAAGACTCTATCTCCAGAGCTTCCGCGACATCGAGCGTCATTCTCTTGAACCCTTCATAACCAAGCTGGCCGCATTGCCTCTGCTCTACCATCCCGGTACCCGCTGGCGCTACAGCCGCGCCACCGACGTGCTCGGCCGTTTGGTTGAGGTGGTCTCAGGCAAGCTGCTCGACGAATTCTTCCAACGCGAGATCTTCCAACCGCTCTCCATGGTAGATACCGGTTTCCACGTCCCCGCCGCATCCCTCGACCGGTTCGCCGCCTGCTACTGCCCCCCCGGAGGCTTCAAATTCGGCAGCGACCTCGCTAGCCGAGCAAGCGCCAGACCGGCCCATCGAGACGGCGAAATGGAACGGACCCAACCGCTGTTTGAGCTCTACGACGCGCCGGGAACCAGCCGCTACACCAGGCTCCCCGCCTATCTCTCCGGAGGCGGCGGTCTCGTCTCAACGCTCGGCGACTACCTGCGCTTTTGCCAGATGCTGCTCAATGAAGGCGTCCTGGACGGTAACCGCCTGCTCGGCCGCAAGACAGTGGAGCTGATGCGTGCCAATCATCTGCCGCCCAATCTGGTTCCAATCGAAATAGGCGACGGCCACCGCGCCGGACATGGCTTCGGCCTGGGAATGAGCGCTCTTGTCGATCCCCCGGCCTACAGCCAGCCAGGCAGCGTAGGCACCTACGCGTGGGGCGGCCTGGCCACGACCCGCTTCTGGATCGACCCGGTGGAGGATCTGGTGGGCCTGCTTATGACTCAGTTCATACCCTCCGACTACTACACCATCGAACGTGAGTTTAGCCTCGCCGTCTACCAGGCGCTCGTCGACTGAACACGGCAATTGACCAACCGCGCAGACCGCACTTAGAAGGCGGCGCGCTTTCCAAACTGATCCCACACCGAAACAAGGAATCCCCATGACAACCCCTCAGCCTCAACGAGCCGGATTCTGCGACCAGCGCCTCGCCCGCGTCGACAATTTACTGCAACGATACGTCGACAACGGTCAACTTGCCGGCGCCAGCGGTCTGATCTACCGCAAAGGCGAAACCGCCTACTGCAACGTCTTCGGCCATCGTGAACTCGAGACAGGCCAGCCCATGACCGAAGACACGATCTTTCGCATCTACTCCATGACAAAACCGATCACCGCCGTCGCCGCCCTCATGCTGTTCGAGGACGGCCACTTCCTCCTCGATGACCCCGTAGCCTCCTATCTGCCCGAATTCACCGATGCCCGGGTCTGTACAGGCGACCTCCAGAACCTTGTCCCGCCTGAACGGCCCCCGTCCATCAAAGATCTCTTCACGCACACTGCTGGCCTGAGCTATGGCTGGTACCAGGACTCCCCCGTAGAAGACCTGTATCGCCAGACCTTCGGGAACCGTGAGGAACTGAATCTGGAACAGTTTGTCCGCAAACTGGCGGCTCTCCCCCTCCTCTACCACCCGGGTTCCCGCTGGCGCTACAGCTACGCCACCGACGTTCTCGGCCGCCTCGTCGAGGTGGTATCCGGCAAGCCTCTGGACGAGTTTTTCTGCCAGGAGATCTTTAAGCCTCTCGCCATGGCAGACACCGATTTCCATGTCCATGCCGACTGGCTCGATCGCTTTTCCGCCTGCTACTGTTCCCCGGGCGGCTTCAGCTTTGGCAGTGATGCCGACAGCCACGCCGACGACAAAACAGCCCAATCAGAAAATGGCGATCAGGACGCAGAACCGACCATTGAGCTCTTTGACGCGTCCCGCAACAGCCGTTTCAACCAACCTCCCGCCTTTCTCTCCGGCGGCGGTGGCCTCGTCTCAACCCTGGGCGACTATCTGCGCTTCTGCCAAATGCTTCTCAACGGCGGCGCCCTCGACGGCAACCGTCTCCTGGGACCCAAGACGGTCGAATTTATGCGCGCCAATCATCTGCCGCCGGAACTGGTTCCCATCGCGATCGGCGACGATGTCGACTCAGGCTATGGATTTGGTCTGGGGGTGAGCGTACTCGTCGACCTTCCGGCCACCAGCACTCCCGGCAGTATCGGAAACTACAGTTGGAGCGGCGCCGCATCGACCCAATTCTGGATCGATCCTGTAGAGGAGATGCTCGGCATATTCATGTCACAGTTCATGCCCTTCGGCCACTACCCGGTTGCACGCCAGTTCCGTGTAGCAGCCTACCAGGCCCTCATCGACTGACCACGGAATGCTCTCTGGAGTAACCCATGCCCATCCGGAAGGATTCCCGCCAGCTCCGCGTCGGTATAGTCGGTGCCGGGCCAATCGCACAGATCGCACACCTGGACGCCTGTCGCAAGGGACGCAATACGCAGCTCTACGCCCTCTGCGAGGCAGCCCCCGACCTCTTGGCGCGCGTTGCAGGCATCCACCGCCCTCAACGCAGCTTCACCCGCTACCCCGATATGCTGGCCGACGCCCAGGTAGATGCCGTCATCGTAGCCGTTGCAGATCAATATCATGTCGAGCTCGCTCTGCAGGCGCTCCGGGCCGGCAAGCACGTCCTCGTAGAAAAACCCATGGGCGTCACCGTGGAAGAGTGTGAGGCGCTCCGCAACGAAGTGGTCGCCTCCGGCCTCACCCTGCAGGTCGGGCACAACCGCCGCTTCGACCCCGGCGTCATCCACGCCCGCCGCTTCATTCAGGAGGAGATCGGCGGCCTGATGTCAGGCCAGTTCTGGTACTATGACTCCGTCCATCGCTATACCATGACCGACGCCCTCCAGCCCATCATCGAGACCAGTTCGAGCGTCCGTCGTCCTCCCGGCAACCCCAAAGCCGACCGTCGCCGCTACCTCATGCTGGCCCACGGCAGCCACCTCACCGATACAACCCGTTTCCTCTCCCAAAGCGAAATCGTGAAGCTGCGCTCTCGTTACTTGGACCGTTTCAGTCGCCACTGCTGGTTTGTGGACCTGGCCTTCGCCGACGGCAGCCTGGGAAACCTGGAGCTGACCATCACCGTCGCCGGAGACTTCGAAGAGGGCTTCCGCATCCAGGGCGAACACGGCAGCGTCCGCGGCCGTCTTCCCCTCTCCTGGTACCACAAGTCTGGCAGCGTTGAGTGCTTCTCTACCCGCGACGACCTCTACACCCGGCCTCTGGGCCAGGACGGCCACGGCTACCGGCAGCAACTCGAAGGCTGGGCCGACACCATCCTTCACGGCAAGCCCCAGTGGGGCGCCAATGTCCATGACGGCCTCGCCACCATGCGCGCGATGGCCGCGATCGCACACTCCGCGGCCGCAGGCGGCGATTGGGTTGAGCTCGATTCAATAACAGGAGGCGTTTGAATGGAAGTTGGAATCTTCGCCCGCACCTTTGAGGCGCCGACTCTCGCAGGCGTTCTTGACGCGGTCGCTGCTCACGGAATCCGCCGCATCCAACTCAACACCAGTTGTATGGGGCTTTCAGACATGCCCGACGGGCTGGACTCCGCAGCCTGTGAACGGGCGCGCCGCGAGATCAGCGCCCGCGGCATCGAGGTGGTTTCCCTTTCCGCCACATACAACATGATCCATCCCGACCCGGCCGCACGTACCCAGGGCATGCGCCGCCTGGAAGTTCTGGCTTCCCACGCCGCCGAACTGGGCACAAACCTTCTGACCCTCTGCACCGGCACTCGCAACCCGGACAACATGTGGGCCGATCATCCGCTTAACAGCTCACCCGAGGCTTGGTCGGACCTGTTGGCTGCCATGGAACAGGCCCTCTCCCTGGCAGAACGGCACAACGTTCGTTTGGGCATTGAGCCGGAGGTCTCCAATGTGGTAAGTTCACCCACCAAGGCGCGCCAACTTCTGGACACGATGCGCTCTGACAGGATCACCATCGTCATGGACGGCGCCAATGTCTTTCCCAGGGGAACGATCCACCGCCAGCGCGAAATCCTGGACGAGGCCTTCGATCTGCTGGGAGATCACATAGCCCTGGCCCATGCCAAAGACCTCAGCCGCGACGGCGAAGCCGGCCACGAAGCCGCCGGCACCGGACTGCTGGACTATGACTACTACCTGCAGCTGCTCCATCAAAGCGGCTACCGCGGCGCCCTCGTCCTCCACAGTCTGACCCCTGAGCAGGTGCCGGCCTGTGTCCGCTTCCTGCAAGAGAAGCTACGAAACCATCAGTCAGGCTGACCGCCGTTGCCCTTCCGCGTGATCAGTGACCCTCCAACGGTCAAGCGCAGAAGACGCATTCGCCGGCCCGCGGTCCCAACCAATTTGGAGAGGTGCACTCATGAATGGCCGGATGAGCGTTTCAGAGGTTCTGGAGTCTGCCCTATATGTCTCGGACCTGCAAGCCGCCGAGAAGTTCTACACCAAGATCCTGGGACTTACATTCTATTCCCGAATGGAAGGTCGCCATGTGTTCCTGCGCTGCGGCGACCGCATGGTGCTGCTCTTCGACGCCGAAGCGACCGCCGTCTCCGCAGGCGGGCCAGGTGACCCGCCAACACACGGGGCCAGAGGCGAGGGACACCTGGCATTCGCCGTCAAGGATCGTGAAATCGATCAGTGGAAGCGACACCTTGTCGAAAATGGCGTCGAAATCGAAAAGGAGCTTCGCCCACGAGGCGGTCGGTCCATCTACTTTCGCGACCCTTCGCAGAACTGCCTGGAAATCGCCTCCCCGGGAATCTGGGGGATTCCTGAATGAACTGTTCCTTACCCCACCCAAAAAGGAAGTGCGCCCTGGCGGCTAGTGAGGGCCTTCAGGGCCGGCAGCCGCACCGTCTTGGCTTGCCAGAAAGCCGAGAGCGCCTCGCGAAACCTGCTGTGCCAGCAATTTCAACCCTGGGATGACGGGAACCGCTCCTCCATCCACGAACGCCAGACCGGGTCCTCACGCGAAACAACCTCAGCCGCATCCTCGCCGTACAGATAGAACCGGACCGACAGCAGAATCTGATCGTTCAGAGGCCACACAAAAAGATGCGCCACGCCCGCTGTCGGCTCCTCAACATGCAGGATTACCTCGGTCGCGTCAGGTACTGTATCGACCACGCCTGAAATTCTCAGTTTGCCCGGCGGCGCAGCGAAGCGCTCCCCCTTTTCCACAGCCGCGAATCCAAGTGCAGTTGCCAGCTCACTCCACGCCTGTGCCCCATCCGAGGCCGCGCCCATCACCTCAATCAGCGCGCACGGCTCTCCCCGGTGATGCGCCATGTAAATCTGCAGTATGCGGAAAAAGGCCGGCCAGCCCGCCTCCGTGCCCTCAACATAATTGTCATACTCGTCGGTGTCGACAAATAGACTATGCTCTACGCTCAACCGGCACGTCCCGTCCGCTCCCTCCGAAATCTTCCAGTCCGTTGATACCTCCGGACCGCCCGGGATAAACTCATCGCTTATGACCGAAAACCCCCGCGGCGGGTCCCACTGAGTTATCTTCGCCGCCGAAGAAATACCCGGTCCAAAATAGCAGATCAGGTGTGTGGGCTTGCCGTCCGCCCCCTTTGGAAACTCGGACCGCGTAAACCATGCCGAAAGTCCGCCCTCAGTGCTTATCGCCCGCCAAACCTCCTCGATCGAGCCCGGCACTTCAACTTCTCCCCGTACCCACCTGCGCCCCGACGGATCTACCTTTATGCTCATGATTTCTCCAATCTGCGTTCGACATAGTGTGCGACAGTGTATCCATCATCCCGCAGTTACGGCTCTTCTGCAAGCAGAGTCTCCGTAACGGTGCATCTCAAAATGGAAGCGAACTCTCGCATACCTCTGAAAGCAACCAGCCCAAGGTCAGTTGCCGTTCCCATTCCCGGCAGAGAAAGCGCCGTCTCTGACCACTGCTTTTCGGGGCGGTCGGGCCTTCGGCCCCCCCTTGTGCGGGGGGGACCCCCCGCAACGCCCCCCTCTACACCCGCCTGAGCCGCCTTCGTGCCGCCTGTCGCCCATCCAACTCGTGCTTGCCTACTGTGCTACGAAAGCGGACTACCGACTTCCTATCGGTCGGGTAATCCTTGTTATACTCTTGGGACCGTTGCTTGTCGGTGGAGGAACGGGTCTACTGAGCGGATTCTCCTACGATCTAGGTATCATTGGCTGAACTTCCGCCGCGAAGTAATGTCCTGTCACTTCCCTTCCTTGCTCCTGCATGGGTAACCTCCTATAATCCGCAAGAGATTACCAAGTACTATTGTCCAGGTTTTGGCCGGAGCCCCCGAGGCCTGTGGCGGCCAATCGGATTCCCGTATCCAGAGGAGGAACCTATGGATTTCCAGTCGATCTTCCAGACATGGGTAAATGTATTGACCAGGCCAGGCGAAGAGGTCTTCTTCGCCGAACGAGAAAGAGCTTCGGCGACACTGTCTACTGCGCTTGTGTGGATCATCTTGGCCGCCGTAATCACGGCCCTCCTCAGCCTGCTGCAAGCGCAGTTTTTTGACACGGCACTGGGGGGAATGGGACAGATCGTGGACTTGCTTCCTTCTGAACTTCAGGGGGAGTTTGGGACAATCGCTGAGTCAGGCGCGGCCGGCGGGGCGGCGTTCAATCTATTGTCGATTATCCTGATTCCGCTCTCCTTCCTCTTGGGTGTGGGCATCTACCACATAATCGCTACTGTTCTTGGTGGTCGTGGACAGTATGGTCGCTATGCCTACCTCACCGCCTCTTACTCCGCACCTCTCATGATCGTCACCTCCATTCTCGGCTTTATTCCAGTAGTTGGAGGCTGTCTGAGCCTGCTCCTGGCAATCTACCAGTTTGTGCTCACCTACTTCGCCATCAAAGTGGAATACGGGCTCTCGCAAGGAAGAGCAATCGTTGTCGTAGTTATCCCGCTCTTGGCCGGACTCATCCTGGCAGTTTGCCTGGTGACAGTTTTCATCGGCGCCTTGGTCGCCGTTATCCAACAGTAAACCATGACCATCATCGACGCCCACAACCACCCCGACTGGCACGGCCATGACCTGCCCAGGTTCCTCGCCAATATGGACCGCTTCGGCATCGACAAGACCTGGCTGCTGACCTGGGAGTGCCCACCCGACGAATACAATCCGGCCAGCTACTTCAAGGCCATGCACTTTGGCGACGGCAGCGCCTATCCGGTCCCATTCGAAGCCTGTCTGCGCTACAAACAGGCCGCCCCCGAACGCTTCGTCCTCGGCTACGCACCCGACCCCCGTCGCCCCGAAGCCATCGACCAGCTCCAGGCCGCCATCGAGATCCACGGCGTGCAGGTCTGCGGCGAAATCAAACTCCGCATGCTCTACGACAACCCCGACGCCCTGAGGCTGTTCCGTTTCTGCGGTGAAAGGGGACTGCCAATCACATTCCACATTGACTACCCCATTCCGACCGGCAGCAGCTATCCCCGCACCGACTGGTGGTACGGAGGCAGCATTGATTCCTTCGAACGTGCTTTGCAGGCCTGTCCCGATACCGTCTTCATCGGCCACGCGCCCGGTTTCTGGGCCCACATCTCCGGCGACGACCAGTACGACAAAGTCGGTTACCCCAAGGGCCCGGTTCTCCCCGGCGGCCGCCTTTTCCACCTCTTCCGCACCTATCCCAACCTCTACGCCGACCTCTCTGCCGGCTCAGCCTATACCGCGCTCACGCGCGATTTCAGCCAACTCGAAGACCACCCGTTCTCACCTGAGAGCGGTCCGACCTCCGAGCCTTTCCTCATCGAATTCCAGGATCGGCTGCTCTTCGGGCGCGACTTCTTCGACGACCGCATGCAGAACCTGCTCAACAGCCTAGACCTGCCCACAGAGGTTCGACACAAGATATTCTGCGCCAATGCCGAGGCGCTTCTGGCGTAGCGAAGGCTTCCCGCCCTCAGCTACATTCCTGCCATTTGCTTCTCAGGGGATCTGTCCGGGTACAATGTGAGGATTCGGAAACGGGGACGGAACTTTCGTCTTTCTCTTAGTCGTCCAACGCCTCATCAGCGCCCAGGGCGGACGCCATCAGCTTCCTGTAGCGGGACGCGTCCACTCTTGTCACAACGTCCACCTCTGTCCATTCGCCTTCCCTGACGAAACCATCCGTCAAGATGCGCCGGTCAAAGACTGTAGCGCCCCTAGATGTGCCGGTTGAAAGATCCACGTGGACGGGCCTGCTAACCGTAGTGGCGCCTTCCGGGTCGATCACGGTCGCGACCGTCCCTGCGTCACCGATCAAAGAAAAGTCCATCCCGAAGAAGCGGCAATAGTGCAGCGCGATTCCGCCGGCGATGCGCGCGCCTGCCCCCTTGGCCTCGGTCATGGCCTCTGCTTCCTCCTTCGTAAACCTGACCTGCATAAACGGGTCCAATGGGTACAGCGTGACAGGCAGCCCACTGTTAAGCACGATTGACGCAGCCTCCGGATCGTAACGAACATTGAACTCCGCCGCCGGTGTCGTATTGCCCGGTGCGGCATACGTCCCGCCCATCACGTACAACCGCTCGATCTTCTCCCCGACGCTCGGATACATGCGCAATAGCATGGCAATATTAGACAACGGAGCCAGGCAGATCATAGTCATCGGCTCCTCTGCGTCGCTCAATGTGCGCCGCAGAAACTCGACCGCATGGTCGTCGACCCTTGAACGCCGCGGCGCCCCCAGGCCGAGATCACCCATCCCGTCACCCCCGTGCAAAGGCGGGGCCGGCAGCCCGGGCTCAAGAACTGGTCGGTCCATCCCCGCCGCCACCGGTACCGGCGGCGCCTCGATCGCGTCCAATAGCGTGAGTGTATTGGTAACGACCTGCTCCAAGGCGCAGTTACCGGCGACACAGGTGATCCCGCGCACATCCAGCGTCGGAGACGCCATAGCCAGCAGCAGCGCCAGCGCATCGTCGCCTCCAGTGTCAACATCAAGCAATACGGGGTGCGGTTTCGCCATTTCAGAACTCCTAAACTGCGGACGACCTGTCCATTGACGCCATCGAAGATCTCCTGCGTCGCTGCAGCGCTACTGCAAAGACCGCCATGAGCAGCGCGCCCAGAACAGGAGCCACCACAAGGCCCTCCAGCGCAGTCTCCAGCGCCATCTGGTCTGCTACCCAACCTGTAAATGTCGCGCCCAGTCCCCCCGGCCACCACCCCAAACCCATCACCAGGCCAGACGCCATCGCCATGCCCCGCGGCCACACCTCCTGCGCAACCACAACCGTCGTCGGGTACGTGCATCCCAACAGGAAGCCAATCGCGCCGGCATAAATGAACTGCACGCCGCCGCCTGAGCTGATGAAGAACCAGTATGCCGGCCCGAGCATGGCGAAACTGCTCAGCAATACCTGCCACCGACCGAACCGGTCTGACAAGATCCCGCCAAACAGGCTGCCAATACCGATCAGTAGCGAAAGTACGAATAGCATCTGCCCACCGTAAACGACCGAATAACCCCTGTCCTCCAACAACGTCGGCAGATAGGTCGTCAGGCTGAGTTGAAACCAGGCGCGTGTCATTGCCACCACCGTGATGAGGACCAGGCCCAGTAGAAAACCCTCCCCCGCCCGCGACTGGCGCTCCCGATGCGCTTCGCGATCAACTCTGCTCTCCTGACCCAGCCCGTTGACCAGCCAGACGGCGGCCAGGACCACCACTGGAAGCAGGACGATTGTCCCCTTCAACCCCAGTAATCCCAATCCAATCGCCAGCAGAAGCGGACTGCCCGCCGACCCGATATTCCCGCCGACCGCAAAGAAAGAGACCGCGCGCCCCCGCTTCCCTTCGTCGGTCGCCTTTGTGACAACCGAAGCGCCCGCAGGATGAAATGCTGCCGACCCAAACCCTGCCAGTGCCACGCCGATCAGCAGGACCCAATAATTGCCGCTGAAGCCGAGCACAGCCATGATCAGCCCCACCCACATAACGCTCAAAGCCGCAATGCGCCGCGCATCAAAACGGTCGATGAAGAATCCGAACAACGGCTGCGCCAGGGACATCGTCGTCGTGCCAACCAGGGTAATCATGCCGATCTGCCCGTAGGTCAACCCGAACTCGGCGCGATACAGTGGGAAAAAGACCGGCAAATACTGGTGAAATAGCTCCAACAGAAAGTGCCCGCCAGCCACCAGCAAGACCGTATTCGTCAACAGTTCGTGCCTGAGCCTGGGACGCGGTATTGTATCTGCCTGCCTGTCGCTTATCATTGTGCCCGTCTTTTCTTATCGGAACTGTCGAACTGAACTACGCTCAATGCTTGCATGCCGTTTAACATAAACCGGTCGCCCCGTCGGCCTACACGACTCCTCCTCGAGCATTCGCGCCCAAAAATAAAGAGGGAACGAAGATCAACCTCTTCTTCCCTCTACTTCGGCCATGATAATATGCAACGGAGGAACTGGCAACTTGAGCGCCTTCACAGAGGCTGTCTCATATCCTTTCACAGAACTGGCAGACGGCGCAACGCAGAGGGAAGGATCTCCAAATGTTTAATGTCTGCGCCAACTGCGGACACTACCACGTCGACAAAGAGGTAACCGATCCGGCTAACTCTGTTAAGTTCTCCCATCCCCGCAGCCCGGACTACTGGCAACAGGACGCGTGGCGGGCTATCGCCACCTGTCCCCGGTGCGGCCGTGCTCACCCGTTTCTACAGCTGCCGCTCCTCCTCGTCGGTGGAGCCAGCGCCGCCGGCAAAACCGCAATCCTGCACAAGCTCTCGGGCCGCTTCACCGCCGCCGTGCTCCTCGAAGCCGACCTTCTTTGGCTGAAGGAGTTTGAAGAACCCTCAGACGGCCATCGTTGCTTCTTCGAGACATGGCTGCGCATGGCGAAAAATATCGGCCAAAGCGGCCGTCCCGCGGCCCTCTTTGGCGCCGGCCTGGCCGTCCCCGAAAACATCGAACAGTGCCTGGAGCGCCGCTATTTTGGCCAGGTCCACTACCTGGCCCTTGTCTGTGAAGAAGACCTGCTTCGCCAGCGCCTCCTGGCCCGCCCCGCCTGGCGCAAAAGCGGCCAGGCCGAACAGCTGGCCGCACAACTGGATTTCAACCGCTGGCTGCAGACTAACGGACCGCATCGGACGCCGCCTGTTACCCTACTGGATACAACCGGCACATCTGTCCGGGACTCGGCAACAGCCGTCAAAGAGTGGATGAAACGCGCCCTGGCGTCGGCAATGCCCGGCACGACCTGACCAATGACCCACCCCGACAGTCTCTGGCGGAACCGGTCGTTTGCCCGGCTCTGGGTCGCCCACGTCACCTCCGGCGCCGGGACAGCCATCACAAATGTCGCTCTGCCGCTCGCCGCCGTCCTCGTTCTGGGCGCTACACCGACGCAAATGGGCCTGCTTGCCGCCGCCGGCTCTCTACCCAACCTTCTCTTCGGTCTCCTTGCCGGCGTCTGGATTGATCGCGTCCGGCGTAAGCCGATTCTGATCTGTGCTGATATCGGCCGCGCCCTGCTCCTTGTCACCATACCCGTCGCCGCCTGGCTGGGCCAGCTCTCCTTTCTCCAGATCTGGCTCGTGACCTTTACCGCCGGCACGCTCACCGTCTTCTTTCAAATCGCCGCCATTTCAGTGCTGCCAGCCCTCGTGGAGAAACGACAACTGGTTGAGGCCAACAGCAGACTCTCCACCAGCGACGCCGTCATCGCAATCGCCGGACCGGCCGCCGCCGGCGGACTCGTACAGCTCTTCAGCGCCCCCAGAGCAATTCTGGTCGATGCAGTTTCCTACCTGTTCTCCGCCCTCGCCCTCGGCGGCGTCGCCGAAGAGGAGCCGCAGCCTGCCTCACAGCCAGACCGCGACGACGCACCGGAGGCCGTCCATGGGATCCGGGCTGCCGCAGTATCGATTGGTCGCGAAGTGGGAGAGGGAGTGTTCGAACTCCTCCGAACACCGCTGCTGAGGGCGTTGACGTTCACCTCCAGCCTGGGAATGCTGGCCGGCTCCATCTCAGCGGCGGTGCAGATGCTCTTTCTTGTCAATCAGCTGCACTTCACGCCGACCATAATCGGCATCGTCGCCGCCTGCTCTGGCATCGGCTCCCTGGCGGGCGCAATGCTTGCCGGAAGAGCCGCGCGGCATCTGCAAGCTGGAAGGACACTCCTCTTAGGCAAACTGTTGTGGATCTCGGGTGCGCTGCTGCTGGCGACCGCCGACCTGATTGGCCGCGAAATAGCTGCAGCGGGCGTCGCACAGGCCCTGGTCGGTCTGGGCAGCACGCTCTACTTCGTAAATCAGCTCAGCCTGCGCCAGGCGATTACTTCTGTTCGACTGCTTGGGCGTGTTACAGCTGCCCGCCGCTTCGTCCTCTTCGGCGTGGCAACCGTCGGTGCCTTTATCGGCGGAGCTCTGGGAGAGTCAATCGGGCTGAGGGCCACCCTTCTTGTCGGATCCGCAGCCCTGGCAATGGAGCTGGTCCTGCTTCTGCTCCCAACGATCCGGCAGGCCAGAATCGAATGATCGCACCGTCAACTCTTCGCCTTCTGCGTCCTCGGCAGAAGCGAGTAGTCTGTCCCTTGCACACGAATGAGCAGCGCCACCGCGCCTGCAATCAACATGCCCGCAAGTAGCCAGAACAGACCGCTATACCCCAATCCGGCGATCAGCAGTCCCCCCAGCACCGGTCCCGCCACCTTGCCGCCATTCTTCAGCGAACCGGCCAGACCCATCCCCGCCCCAACCTTTCCAGTCGGTACCTGCTCCGCGATCAGGGCAACCGTCGCCGGGAAAATCAGAGCCTGCGCTGCACCCATCGCCGCAGCCACGGCCAGCAGCCCCGCAGTACCTCCTGCCGCCAGTAGGAACGGAAGGGTGACCGCCAGGCAGAACATCCCCAGCGAAACCGCCCTGAGATGGCCGATCCGGTCTCCCAGCCTGCCGCCCCAGGGCTTCAACACAATCAGCGCGCCCTCTTGCACGCTGAAGAACAGACCTATCTCGACCGTAGAATATCCGGCTGTCAGCGCGTAGATCGGCAGGAAGGCTTTGATGACGTAGGTCACGACAAAAACGCCCGCCTCCAGAGCGCCTGAAAGCCAGACCGCAGGCGTACCCAACAGCCCCGCCTCCCGCTTCAGGAGCCCTCTTACGGCGCCTACCCCTGTAGCCTTTCCCCCTGCCCTTTCCATGTCTGCTTTGGATTTGGCCACTGCCGTCTCTGGAGGGCGTGGCTCGTCCTTGCCCATCCACAGCACTGGAACAAACGCAGCCATGCTCAGCACGCCGATGAGCGTGAAGACCGCGACCGGCTCCAGTGAAAGCAACAGCCAGCCCGCCACCGCCGGCCCGACCAGGTAGCCCCCGCTGCGCGCCATGCCGAACCACCCAAGCTGCTCCGCCTTGCGTTTGCCCCCGCGCTCCGCCACATACGCCACGGTCACCGGACCGTAGATCGCCGTCGCCGTGCCGTGCAGCAACCGGATGGCAATAAGCTGCCCGGGCGTCTCGATCACGGAGTAGAGAAAGGGCACACCTGCGAAGATCAGCGTGCCGATCAGAAGCCACAGTCTCCTGCCCATACGGTCCGAGAGCAGGCCGAACAACGGCTTTGTCGCCATCCCCGTCAGCGTCGAGACCGAAACGATCAGCCCCAACAGCGCGTCAGACGCCCCCAGCGACGCCGCAAAGATCGGCAACAGCGGCGTCTTGCCCATCTGGTAGGCGCTGCGTACGATAAAATCTGCAAACGAGATCTTCAAGAGCGCAGGAGACCCTGCGCTCTTTGTTACTGCCAGTGGTACCCGCATATCGACGACGCTAGACTACTACCGGAGGCACATCCGCCGCCTGCACCGCCGCGTTGAAGTCGGCCACACTCTCACCTAGGATCGACTCAAGTTTGTCAAACTCTGCGTCGACCTTCGTGCTCAGTTCACCAAATACGTCATAGGTCTGCTTTGTCGGGGCATCGTCAGCTGCCGAAATTACGCTGATGAGATTGTGCAGCCTGGCGTTGAGCATCGTCTGCAGTCGCAGCCGGTCGAACGCCACCTTGGCTTCGGGCTGAACCAGCTGAGCTTCCACCTCTCCCAACTGTTCTCCAATCTGCTCTGCCCTCTCCTTGACCGCCGACTTCGTCTGTTCGTCGGCCTCGCTCTCCCCAACCATTTCGGCCATGGCCGTCACGCGTTCTCGCGCCTTGCGCAGCCGCTTTACCGCCTGGTGTGTCTCGGTAAGCTTCGCGTTCACCTCCTGCCACAGATCGAACTGGGCCTGCATCGACGCCTCGCTTCGATCCAACTTGGGATCAATGTAGATATCAAACGATGCCGTCTGGCTCTCCCCGTCTACGCTCAGGCGCACCTGGTAGGTCCCTGGTGGCGCCATCGCCCCTGTGACACTCTTCTCCGTAAACGGGTCGCCCGGCAGCTGTTCGGCGTCAGCATAGTGCATGTTCCACACAAAGCGGTTGAGCCCTGCATTGGTGGGTATGTACTGAATGGAGGGAGCTTCCTCCTTCTCCTTTTCCATCTCCTCTTTCGTTGGTTTAGGCCCGTATGACCGGATCTCATTGCCAGCCGCATCCAGAAATGTCAGGCTCACGTCCTCCGCGTCGCCCGGAAGCGTGTAGTAGACGATCGCGCCGTGGGGTGGATTCTCGCCCCCGTCGAGGACGCGACGCGTACTCCCGCCGGTGTCGTCTTCTTCGTCCCGGAAGGTAATCAGCTGCCCAAAGGCAAGCGCATAATTGCGTGCGTCACCACGCGCTCCGCTGACCGTCCACGGCAGCCAACGTCGCAGCGTTCCCCGCGGCGTGAACAGCCGCGCCGCGCCTTCGTCGGAGCCCTCCAGGGAGCTGACCTGCCTTAGCGGTGTAAGATCGTCCAGGATCCAGAAAGAGCGGCCATGCGTGGCCACCACCAGATCCCCATCCTTGACAATCATATCGTAGACCGGCGCCACCGGCAGGTTGCCCGGAATTCTCTGCCACGACCCGCCGTCATCGAACGAGACGAACACGCCCGACTCGGTACCCACGTACAGCAGCCCTTCCCGCTCCGGGTCCGCCCGCAACATGCGCGTGATCTCATTCTGCGGGAAGCTGCCGTCGAGCCGCTGCCAGCTCTGCCCCAGGTCGGTCGTCTTGAACAGATACGGGCTGTAATCGTCCAGCTTATAGCGCGTCGCCGCCACATAGACCGTTGAAGCGTCATGCACGCTCGGTTCGATGACCGTCACAAAACTCCACTCCGGCAGCTCCGGCGGCGTAACATTCCGCCAGCTGTCCCCGCCGTCCTCGCTGATATGAATCAGACCGTCGTCACTGCCCGCCCAGAAAAGACCCTTCTGATGGGCCGATTCAATAAACGTTGAAATCGTACAGTAATGCTCCGCCCCGCTCGTATCCAGGGTGAGAGGGCCCCCGGACGCCTCCAGTTTGCTCTCATCGTTGCGCGTCAGATCCGGGCTGAGAATCTCCCACGAGCTGCCCTCGTCCGTCGTCCGAAACACGTGATTCCCGCACGTATACAGCACATTGGTGTCGTGCGGACTGAAAAGGATCGGGAATGTCCACGGGAAGCGGTACTTCATCTCCTTAGGCCCGAATCCACTGAACGGCTCCGGCCACACCGTCACCAGGCGAATCTGCTTCGTGCGGTGGTCGTACCGTTGCAACGCACCGCCGCCGCCGGGTGACGAGCCGACCGCGCCCACGTATACGATGTTGGAATCGTCCGGCTTCACAGCGATATAACCGCTCTCCCCCGTGCCCGCCGGGTAACAGTCACCCCAGGGAATCGCACCCTTCTCCGTTGCGCTCGGCACCGCGATGCTGGAATTGTCCTGCTGCGTACCGTAAACATGATATGGCTGCTGGTTGTCCACGTCCAGATGGTAGTACTGGCCCGTGAGCTGGTTGTAAATCGTGCTCCACGTCTCGCCGCCGTTGAAGCTGACACAGGCCCCGCCGTCGTTACCGTTGATCATCCTTTGCGGGTCGGCCGGGTCGATCCACAGGTCGTGGTTATCCCCGTGTGGCGTCGTAATCTCGCTCCACTCCTTGCCCCCGTCAATGCTCTTCCACATCTTCAGGTTGTTGACGTAGACGGTGTCGGGGTCCTGCGGGTCGGCGAAAATGTGCAGATAGTACCACGGCCGGTTCAACAGGTCCTGGTTGTTCGTCAGATGCTCCCAGGTGCTCCCGCGATCATCCGAACGGTATACACCCGACTTCTCACCTTCCGCTTCGACAATTGCCCAAACTCGGCTGGGCTTGGCAGGTGATACCGAGATGCCAATCTTCCCCAATATCCCTTCCTGCGGCAGCCCGGGATTGCGGCTTATATCAGTCCAGCTGTCACCGCCGTCCGTCGACTTCCACAGCCCGCTGTCCGGCCCGCCGCTGACCAGCTCCCAGAAGTGGCGATGCACCTGCCAGATCGTGGCGTAGATGATCCGGGGGTTGGTGACGTCCAGTGTCAGGTCCACCCCGCCCGCCCTATCGCTCACGTGCAGCACCCGCTCCCAGGTCTCGCCGCCGTCGGTGGTCCGATAGACGCCGCGCTCTTCATTCGGCCCGAACGCATGGCCCAGCGCAGCAACGTAGACGGTATCGGGGTCCCGCGGGTGAATCCGAATCTCGCCGATATGATGGCTGTCGCGCAGCCCTACGTTCTTCCACGTCTCCCCGCCGTCGGTCGACTTGTAAACGCCGTCCCCCCAGCTTACGTCCAGCCGGATCGTCGATTCGCCGGTCCCCGCGTAAATGACATTCGGGTCCGCTTCAGATACGGCAATTGCCCCGACCGAGGAAACGCTAAACTGCCCGTCCGTAATGTTTTCCCAATAGGTGCCGCCGTCCACAGTCTTCCACACCCCGCCCGCAACCGCGCCGAAATAGAAGACGTTGCTCTGAGTCGGATGTCCTGCAACCGCGACAACGCGTCCGCCCCGCGGCGGACCGATGCAACGAAACTTTAGGGCGTCCCATGCCGAAGGTTCAGTTTTCATCTCTCTTCTCTCTCTGTGAAATTTAAGGCTATATCGAAATCGCACCCTATATCTGCGCGGGTGCGGTTTTGGGCAGGGAAATGAGTAGGTGTCGGGTCAAAGCCGGTCTATCCGCTCACCGAGTGGCTGGCGCTATCGCTCACTCAGCTGCACGCATTCGACCCCAACCGACGAGGAAATGAACTCCTGGACCTTACCTTCAAAGTAGGTCCGGAGCCCGTGTGCTGGTATTTCTGCCACGAGTACTCAAGTGGGAAACCGGCAGTTCGCAAAGCGCGCATATCCTAACCGATTCCAACGCCTAGGTCAAGACCAATAGCCACAAGCGGTGCATCCCTAAATGGGGGCGAACAGTCGCTTACCTCTGGAGGCACCCAAGCCATGGTCAGTTCCCACTCCAGTTTTCACCAGAATGAGCCCCGCCACTGACTACTAACTACTGACTACTAACTACTGCAGTTCTGGGCGGTCGGGCCTATTCGGCCCTCCC
>WTGY01000148.1 GCA_011523365.1 Caldilineaceae bacterium | reverse complement strand
CCCTCTCCTTCCCCGCCAACTTCATGTTCGTTGCCGCCATGAACCCCTGCCCCTGCGGCTTCTACGGCGACGACCGTAAGCCCTGCTCCTGCTCCATGTCAACCGTCCAGCGCTACCAGAACCGCATCAGCGGCCCGCTCCTCGACCGCATCGACCTTCACGTAGACGTAGCCCGCGTCCCCTTCCAAAAACTCTCCGGCCTCGACACCGGTGAGCCCTCCGCCCACGTCCGCCGCCGCGTCGAACAGGCACGCGCCCGCCAACAGTCCCGCTTCTCCCGCCAGGACAAAGCCCATATCGTCGTCAATGGCGACATGGGTCCAGCCGAAGTCCAGCGCTACTGCCAGCTCAATGAGAACGGCAAAAATCTGATGCAGGCCGCCGTCCGCCAGATGGACCTCAGCGCCCGCGCCTACCACCGCATCCTCAAACTCGCCCGCACCATCGCCGACCTCGCCGGCCAAGAGGAAATCGACACCCCCCACCTCGCCGAGGCCCTACAATACCGACCCCGACTGACTATGTAGACCAACCCCCTCCCGCACACCACGGTAGGTGCCGGCCTTGTGCCTGCCCGCGCATCCCTTCACACGTCACCTTCTCCATCCCCCACAAGGGTCCTGTAGGGGCAGGCCTTGTGCCTGCCCTCTCTCGCCCCAAAAACTGGGACGCAAGCTACCCGTGAACTGCACTTGACGCCGCTCCAATGTCTGTGGTATACAATCCGTAGTCAAATCGTTTAGGTTGCGTATCCCAAACGTTGAGCAGTCCCAAACGGCCGTCCTGCCGACCAACTCGCGTCCGCGTTTTTCACTCGCGAAAACGTTGCCCAAATGATACGGCTGTCGGACCCGTTCCACGCATCTTTGTCCTAGTTTCTCAAGTCCTGAAGTCAAGTCGCCATCCCAATTCGCCCACTTGGCATTCCCCGCCAACGCGGCCGTTGACGATGTGTTTGCATTCATCCACAACCAAGGAGAGTTGAAACCATGACGATCACAAGGAAGTCCGTAGGACTCACCGTCTTCCTCATCCTGCTGCTTGGGCTGCTCGCAGCCTGCGCCGCACCCGCCGCAACCGAAACGGGCGCGATGACAGAGGATGAACCGGAAGAAGAAATGGCGGCCGAACCGGTCGAACCCTGGTACGATGAAGCCGACGTGGCCAGCGACCATATTCATGTCTGTACCGACTCACCGCCCAAATACGGTGGCGAGGTTGTCGTAGCCGGCGGCGCCGGCGCCATGACCGGAAGCAACTGGTTCATCTTCAGCGCCCGCGACGACTATCTCTTCAGCCAGCTGATCGACCGCGATACCGACGCGGTCTCCATCCATCCCGACGTGGCCACAAGCTGGGAAGTCTCCGCAGACGGTCTGACCTACACCTTCAACCTGCGCGATGACGTCCGCTTCCACGACGGCGAACAGCTGACCGCTGAAGACGTCAAGTACTCGCTCGAAATGTTCTTCCATCCCGATACCGGCGCCTCCCACGGCCGCACCTCCGGCCTCGATCAGCTGGCCGGTGCCGCTGAATTCGAAGCCGGCGATGCCGATGAAATCTCCGGTATCAAGGTCCTCGACGACTTCACGCTCGAGCTGAACCTGGTGGCGCCTCGCAGTAGTGTGCTTAGCAATATGGCCGCCTTCAACATCTGGCCCAAGCACCTGCTCGAAGGCATCGCCTTCGCCGACCTCGGCGACACCGAATACGCCGTCCGCAATCCCGTCGGCTCCGGCCCCTTCACCATGGGCGACTTCGAGCCCGACCAGTTCTACATCCTCGAAGCCAACGAGGACTACTACGCCGGACGCCCCTACCTTGACCGCATCATCTTCCGCCTCGGTCTGCGTGGCGCAACCGCCTTCGCCGCCCTTGAAAACGGCGAGATTCACATGGCCGGCCGCGTCACCGCAGTCGAGTATGAGCGCTACAAGGATGACCCCAATATCGTCCTCCTTGGCGGTCAGCTTGGCGGCGGCATGACCGTCTGGCCCAACCACACCCGGCCCGAGTTTCAGGACGCACGCGTGCGGCAGGCCATGCTCCACGCCCTTGACCGTGAGGCCATGGCCGAGGCTTACTACGGCGAGCTGGCCGACGTCCTCCACCTCCGGTTGACCAATCCCGAGTTCGTAAGCCCCAATATCACCAAGTACGAATACAACCCCGACAAGGCTCGCGAACTGCTGGCCGAGGCCGGCTGGGATTCAGAGCATGAAATCAGCTTCGTCACCTACTACCAGGATGACCAGAACAAGCGCATCCATGCCGCCATGCAGCAGTTCTGGGCTGATGTAGGCATCGATGTCGAGCTCGTCTACCTGGACGGCCCCGCCTGGGTCGCCCGCGTCTATGACAACAACGACTTCGATCTCTCCTACGGCTGCTGCGGCTGGTTCAATCCCGACCAGTTGCGCCTCTCCCTCGGCTGCGACCGCAGTTGGCCTGCCGGCCGCAATGTAGGCCACTACTGCAACGAAGAGTTTGACTCCTTGGCCGAAGCCGCTATGTCCGAACCGGACCCGGCCAAGCGCAAAGAGATGCTCTATCAGGCCACCGAGATCATCACCGGCGAAGCGGGTGAAATCCCTGTCTTCAGACCGACACGCTTCTCGGCCTTCAGCGCCAGCGTCTGCAACAACATCAACCGCCAGCTCGACGAACCGTTCGCCGAACGCTACCCCTCGAACTGGTATCTGGCCGGAGAGTAACCAACTGCGAAGCTTGAGATATGAGGAGTGGAGAGCGAGAGCGGTTTCTCTCTCCTCACTCCTCCCCTCTCTCTCCTGGGTCTTACTATGAATCGCTACATCCTTCGTCGCATCGTCCAGATGCTGCCCGTGCTGTTCGGGATCACAATCCTTACTTTCACCTTCACCGAACTGGCGCCGGGCGACGCCGTTTCCGCTATGATCCTCATGGACTTTGAGTCCGGTGCCGGCGGTGACGAAGGATCCAACGCCGACAAACTGCGCGAAAAGTACGGCCTCGACAAGTCCCCTCCCGTTCGCTACCTCCAGTGGATGGGAGGCCTCCTCCAAGGCAATCTGGGCGTCCGCATCCGTAGCAAAATCCCCGTCGGCGAAGAAATCGCACGCCGTCTGCCCGCTACCCTTCGCCTCATGGCCGCCGCCATCGTCATTTCCATTCTCTTGGGCATTCCCCTGGGCATCTTCTCCGCTCTCAATCAGTACACGCCCCCGGACTATGTGCTCACATTCCTTGCTTTTATAGGTATCTCCATTCCGGGCTTCTTTGCTGCAATTGGCGCGATCTATCTCTTTTCGCTCAAATTGGGGTGGGTGCCCACCAGCGGCTACTCCACCATCGGCCGAGATCTCGGCTTGTGGGACACCATGCTCGACCGGGCGCGCTACCTGGTGCTCCCTGCCATCGTGCTGGGGCTGGACTCGACCGCCGGCATCATGCGCTATACACGTTCCAGTGTCCTTGAGGTTGTGCGGCTCGACTATATCACTGTCGCCCGCAGCAAAGGGCTGAACGATGCCGTTGTCATCTTCCGCCACATTCTACGCAATGCCCTGCTTCCCGTGATCACCATCATCGGTCTGCGCCTCCCCAGCCTTTTCGGCGGCTCCATCATCATCGAGACCATCTTCAACTGGCCTGGAATGGGCATCCTTTATCTGGATGGGGTTGCCACGCGCGACTACCCACTGATCATGGGCATGGTCCTGGTCTCGGCCCTGACTATCGTCTTTAGCAACCTCATTACAGACTTGACCTATGGGGCCATTGACCCCCGAATTCGCTACGAGTAGCATTTCCAATCACTTGGCCGGGGCCGGCTCCAACTGCCAGACGCCTGCTACCGCCCCCATTCCGCTAGCGCGAGCCCAGACTGTGCCATGACTGCTGAATCAAAACCCGAAGGACTCCAGGACATATCCGACGCTCTCCAGGCCGACGAGGGCGGTGCAGCCGCCCAGCGCCGCCGCGCCTGGCGCCGTTTCCGCCGTCACAAACTTGCCCTCGCCAGCGCCATCCTGATGTTCCTCCTCATTGTCGTCGCTTTCCCTCTTGCCCCCGTCGTCGCACCCATTCATCCCCACAAGATCGAAATTAGAGAGATTGGCCTCTCTCCAGGCGAGGAAGGCCATCTGCTGGGTACCGATCTTACCGGTCGCGACATCTGGAGCCGCGTGGTCTACGGAGGTCGCGTCTCCATGTCCGTGGGCATCGTCGCCGTCTCCTTGTACATCACCATTGGCACTATCCTGGGCAGCGTTTCCGGCTACTACGGTGGCACTGTTGATGCCGTGATTATGCGCATAACCGACACCGTCATGGCCTTCCCGATCCTGATCATTCTCATCGCGCTCGTATCCATCCTCGGCCCGGGTATATTCAATTCCATGCTGGCGATCGGTCTTATCGGCTGGACAGGCGTAACCCGCCTCGTCCGCAGCCTCATTCTCTCGATTCGTGAGACCGACTATATCATGGCCGCGCATGCCGTTGGCGTCGAAGAGAGATGGATCATCATGCGTCACATCCTGCCCAATGTGGTCGCGCCCATCACCGTCGCCGCCAGCTTCGGTATTGCCGGCGCTATTCTCACCGAGGCCGGTCTCAGCTTCCTCGGCCTCGGCGTTCAGGTCCCGACCCCTAGCTGGGGCAACATGCTCAACGAGGCCCAGAACATTCAGATCATCGAAAACATGCCCTGGTACTGGGTCCCGCCCGGCCTCATGATCACCATCTGCGTCCTCGCCATCAACTTCATCGGCGACGGCCTCCGCGACGCCCTTGACCCCCGCATGAGCCTCGACTAAGATTGCTAACTGACCTACAACTCTCTAAACCAGGTCTGATGGAGGAAAAGATGATACTGACGCCGGAGCAAAAGGCGGCATTCTGGCGGGAAGGCTTTCTGCCATTCCCCACCCTTCTCGATCCGGAAGAACTGGCACAACTCCAACAGTTGACCGAGGACATCGCCTACGGACGCGTCCAGGTGCCGGCCGACATCAAGGGTATCCCCGTCCTCGAACAGGAAATGGTCGTAGCGCGCGGCGAAGTCCAGGCCGATAGCGCGCTCGATGAACTGCGCAAAATCAACTTCCCCGCCTCCATCCATGAGACTTTTCTCGCCGTCGCCAGAAAACCAAAGCTCGTCGACCTGATTTCTGAACTCTTCGATGAACCCGACGTAAAACTGCTGGGCGATCAGATATTCATGAAGCCGCCCGGACATGGATCAGTCAAAGAATATCACCAGGACTCAGCCTCCTGGCCATTCCTCATTCCCCAGAATCAGATCACCTGCTGGATCGCGCTCGATGACGCCACCCTCGAAAACGGCTGCATCCGCTGCCTTCCCGGCAGCCATCATTATGGCTTGCTCCATCTCAGGCACCTCCCGCAACTGCTGACCGAGGAAATGAAGGCCCGCGAAGTCCCGGTCCCCATCCCCGCTGGCGGCTGCCTCCTCTTCCACAGCCTCAACCTGCACTATTCCAGCCCTAACACCTCCGCCAACAGGCGCCGGGCTTGGGCCCTGCACTATATGATGGCAAAAACAAAAGACCTGAGTACAGATGAAGAGGTCCATGTTGACTATATCTCGGTGCGGGGCAAATCCCATGCAGGGTTTGTCTGATTAAACCTACAGCCTTGCCGCGTGTTGCCCGTACCCTCCTCTATGTCCTCGGTCTCACAGCCCTGGCGGCCACTTGGCAGGCCGTGTCCAACTATGTTGGATCACTCGAATCCGTGCGCGGCCTCGAACTGGAGCTTACAGAGGTACGCAGAGTCGATTCCGATACTGCGCAACTCGTTGTGCGACTCAGGCTCCACAACCAGTCGGAGCTCCCTGTCCAACTGAATAGCTACTTCTTTGACCTGTACTTGGACGGAAACCGCATCGGTGGCAGCAGTAGCACTTGGCGCGACGATATTCCCGATGTCGACCGCTCCCTATACACCCGCGCTTCTACTATCGAACAGACCCTGGCCCCTTACGAACGTCTGGATATGGAATTCCTTCTGCACGTCTTTGACTTGGCAAACTTCCTCCGCGCGTCCCAGGAGAATTCCGAGCCTCTGAACTGGTCCGTCAGGGCCGGCTTTCGCCTCATCCATCCCCACTCGCAGGACGAGCGTCTCCTGCGCCTTCAGGCTACCCTGCAGGAGCCCGTACCGTGAGTTCGCTCATTCGACAGAGCGCAGCCGTCTTGGCGGTCGCCTCAATCTTGGCCTACGTCGGGCTGATCTCTCTTTCTCACATTCAGGACTATGTCCCTTGGCCGGCCGATATGCTCGCCCTCAGCCTGGTCGCCGCCCTTTGCGGAGCGCTGCTGGCCGCGGCAGAAAGCAGAGCGATTCTGCTGTTCACCTTGGCCGCGATCTTGAGCGTTCTCCTTTTTGGCGGCTTCTGGGCCTACGCCTCCTGGGCGCTCTTGCGCGGCCAGCTCCCAGCCCTTGACCTCCTGTTTTCCGACTTCATCTTTCTCTATACCGTTCAACGCGGCTTCATTCTGGTTGCACCCAGTATCGTGTTTGGACTGTTAGGCGTATTCAGCGTACAGTTACTCCTACCCAAACTCCTGCGGCGCTGAACTGCAGGTATTCCAGACAACGTGGCCTGCCACTCTCGACTTCGAGGAGACCAACCATGAGCCTGACTGCCGAACAGAAACAATTCTTTGACGACAACGGCTACCTGCCCTACGGCCGTGTCCTCTCCGACGAAGATATCCAGGCCCTCCGCCAGCGCAGCGAAGACATCGCCGCCGGACGCCTCACCCACGTGCCATCCAACTATATTCAGTTTGAAGCGCAATTCCGTGACGGCAATAAGACCGTCGAACCCCGTATCGACATGATCCGCAAAATGGTCTACCTCTGCTACCATGACGACCTCTTCGAGGCCGTCGCCAAAAAGTCCGAAATCGTCGACGTAATCGAGGAACTCCTCAGCCCCAATATCAAGCTCTACACCGACCAGCTCATGATGAAGCCCCGCTTCAACGGCACCGTCACCGACTGGCACCAGGACTCCGTCGCCTGGCCCATGTTCGCCCCCCAGAACCACGTCAGCTGCTGGGTCGCCCTCGACGACGCTACCGTCGAGAACGGCTGCATGACCGTCATCCCCGGCAGCCACAAATGGGGGCCGATTACCCGCGAATACAAAGATCGATTCCTGGCCCTGCCGCACCTGGCCGACCCCGTCCCCGTCGAGCTCAAAGCCGGCCACTGCATGTTCCACCATGGCCTCAACTTCCACCGCACCGAAGCCAATACCACCCCCAACCGCCGCCGCGGCCTGGCGCTCCACTATCTTGACGCCGAGACAAGCTATCTCCGTATCGTCGACGAGGACCATCGCAACCAGGTCGAAGGCACCCCCCGTAAGGGCAGCACACCCTTCATGCACATCCGCGGCAAGGAGTTCCCAGGGCGCGTATAATTGCAGCGGCCCTCTGTTATAGGCTGCCATGACACTGACCTCCGTACCGGCATCATATTGAGGAAAGGCGCCCAATGTCTAATATCCTCCCTACAGCAACGCTCGGTCGTACCGGACTGGAAGTCACCCGGCTCGGATTCGGCGCCGGCCATCGCCGCGCCATGACCGACAAAGAGATGGACGCCCAGCTCAACGCCGTTCTCGATGCCGGCATCAACTTCATCGACACCGCCAACGACTACGGCAACAGCGAGGAAATGATCGGCCGCTATCTTCATCACCGCCGCCATGAATTTGTCCTCGCCACCAAGTGCGGCTGCCACCCCGATGGCCACATCTGGACCAGGAAGAACGCCTTCCGCGGCCTCCACGAAAGCCTCGACCGTCTGCGCGTCGACGCCGTCGACATAATGCAGCTGCACAACCCGACCGTAGCCCAATGTGAACAGGGAGAACTCGTGCAGGCTCTGCAAGACATGCGCGCCCAGGGCAAAGTACGCTGGATCGGCATGTCCACCACCCTGCCCCACCTGCCTACCTATCTCGAATGGGACGTTTTCGACGTCTACCAGATCCCCTACTCCGCCCTCGAGCGCGACCACGAAGACTGGCTCACCAAGACCGCGCAGGCCGGCGCCGGCACCATCATCCGCGGCGGCGTCGCCCTCGGCAAACCGGGAGTCGGCCTCGGCCAGTCTGATCGATGGCAGGCCTTCAACGAAGCGGGCCTCGACGAACTCAAGCAGTCGGGGGAAAGCGACACGTCGTTCGTACTGCGCTATACACTCACGCATCCTGACGTCCACACCAATATCGTTGGCACAACAAATCCAGCCCACCTCGCCGAAAACGCACAGGCAACGCTCGCCGGCCCACTTTCCCAGGACGTGTACGCCGAAGCCAGGAAACGGCTTGATCGCATCGGCGTGTCACCGGCCTGAGTGCAATTCCGGGGGTCTCTGCCTCCATGGAAAGCAACCGTTAACCGAGCCAGCTGGCATCGGCAGCAAAGGGGGTTCACTATGACCAGTCCACGCAGAACCATCGAGCCCGGCGCCGGAATCCACATGGGCTCCCGTCGCGAACTGCTCGTCGACGACTTTCTCATCGCCGCCCTGTCCCGCGACGCCGAGCTTCGCCTCCACCGCCCCGTGCCCCAGGAAGTCGCCCTCGAAACCGACGCGCCCTGGGAGGGAAACGCCTCCGGATACGTCACCGTTTTCCAGGACGGCGACCGCTACCTCATGTACTACCGCGGCTGGCACTTCACCCACGACTCCGGCTCCCTCGAATTCGCCCACCCCGAATTCGTCTGCGTAGCCGAAAGCAGCGACGGCATCAACTGGACCAAGCCAAACCTCGGCCTCGTCGAGTTCGACGGCTCGCGCAACAACAACATCATCCTCGACGCACGCGACGACGACAGTCCCGCTATCAACTTCGTGCCCTTCAAGGATCCCAACCCGGACGCGCCCGCCTCCGAACGATACAAGGCGCTCGCCAACAACCGGGGCTACAAGGGCCTCTTCGCCCTCAGCTCACCCGACGGCCTCCACTGGACCAGGATGAGCGACCAACCCGTCATCACCAAGGGCTACTTCGACTCCCAGAATCTTGCCTTCTGGGACGCCGAGCGCGGCGAATACCGTGACTACCACCGCGATTTCCGCCACGGTCGCGACATCATGACCTGCGTCTCGCCCGACTTCGTCAACTGGACCGAGCCCGTCTTCATCGACTACAACCCCACCCGCGTCGCCGAGCTCTACACCAACCAGATCACGCCCTACTTCCGCGCCCCCCACCTCTTCGTCGGTTTCCCAGCCCGCTACGTCGAGCGCCCCTGGTCCCCCGCCATCGAGGACCTGCCCGAACCGGAACATCGCCGAATGCGCGCCGACGACCGCGAGCGCTACGGCGCCGCCCTCACCGACGGCCTCTTCATGAGCAGCCGCGACGGCATCGAATTCAACATCTGGCCCGAAGCCTTCATCCGCCCCGGACTGCGGCCCGAGGGCAATTGGACCTACGGCGACAACTACCAGAACTGGGGCCTCGTCCCCACCCGTTCCCAATTCGCCGGCGCCCCCGATGAGTTGTCAATGTACGTCAGCGAAGGCTACTGGCGCGGTCAGAGTGTAAGCCAGCGCCGTTATACCCTCCGCATGGACGGCTTCGTCTCCCTTCACGCACCCCCTAGCGGCGGCGAGATGATCACCAAGCCCATCAGGTTCACAGGCCGTAACCTGGAGTTGAACTTCTCCGCCTCCGCCGCCGGCAGCGTACGCGTCGAGATTCTCCACGGACAGGTCGATCTGGCCGTCGAGGGCTACAGCATGGCCGACTGCATCCAAATTCTGGGCGACGACCTCGATCGTACCGTGCGCTGGTCACAAGGAGCCGATGTCAGCGCACTCAGCGGTGAACTGGTCCGCCTGCGCTTCTCGCTCCAGGATGCCGACATTTACTCTTTCCGCTTCGTGGAATAGTGACTTCGCCGGCTGATGCCTGCTATCCGATCCGCAGCATCAAGCAGGAGCTACCGATGGAAATCCGACGCTATCGGCCGTCCGATCTGGAGACGCTTAAGACCATAACAGCCATCTGCTTCGACGGCGTCTCCATCGACCAGAATATCGAGCAGTTGTACGGGATTATTCGCGGCAAGGACTGGCGCTGGCGCAAAATACGCCACATCGACGACGACGCCGCAGCCAATGCAGACGGCATTTTCGTCGCCGAAGTCGACGGCCAAACTGTCGGCTACGTCACCACACGCGTCGACAAAGCCGCCGGCATCGGCGGCATCCCCAACTTCGCCGTCCTGCCCGAATTCCAGCAAAAGGGCATCGGCCGCCGCCTGCTCGAAGAGGCCGTCGCCTACTTCGCCGCCCAAGGCCTGACCTACGCCCGCATCGAGACCCTCGACCAGAATGACGTCGGCGCCCACTTCTACCCCGACTTCGGCTTCCGGGAAGTAGCCCGCCAGATCCACTACATCATGCCAATCTCCGCAGACAAGGAATAAACGCCTCCCTCTGCGAAGAGCACTGCAGCCCCAGGAGCAAACCCATGTCACAAGCCAAAGTCAGAGTCGGTATCGTCGGCGCCGGACCAATCGGCGGTCTGGGAGGCAGGCCCTTCTCCCACGCAGCCGGCTACCGGCGCTGCGATGACGCCGAACTCGTCGCCATCGCCGACATCGACCCCCAGCGGCTCCAACAGTTCGGCGACGAATGGGAGATCGAGCCCGAGCACCGCTATCCCACCGCCGTCGACATGTACGAAAAAGCCCGCCTGGATATCGTAGACGTCACCACCAACACCCTCTACCATCACCATCCCGTCATCGAAGCGGCCGAAGCCGGCATCAAGGTCGTCATGGTCGAAAAGCCCCTCGCCACCAGCGTCGCCTGGGGCCGCAAGATGGTAGAAGCCTGCGACCGCAGCGGCACCCGCCTCATCACCGAGCACACCCGCCGCTTCCTCCCCCACTACCAGCGCATCAAGCGCATGATCGACGACGGCGCCGTCGGCCGCGTCAAAACCATCACCTACGAGGGCTGCCGCCCCCTACTCACCAACGGCACCCACACCGTCGACTACGCCTTCTTCTTCACCGACGCTCAGCCCCAGCTCGTTTCCGGCTACCTCAACCAGGAAACCGTCGCCGACCCGGGCGGCGCCGGCATGGTCGCCTGCTCAGACGGCGTCGTCGTCTTCATCGACTGCATCGCCGAGCGCAAGGAGTCCCTCGGCTACACCAAGATCGCCGGCACCGAAGGCCGCATCCATTTCGGCGAACGCCGCGGCCTCTGGGAATACGGTCCCCTCGTCGAAGCCGACGAAGGTTACGGCACCCGCTACGATTTCGAACCCATTCCCGACATGCCCGCCGAATTCAAGCTTGACGACTACTTCTACTCCGCCACCCGCGAGAGCATCGACTGCCTGCTCGAAGACCGCGAAAGCGTATCCACAGGCCGCGATGGCCTCAAAGCGCTCGAAGTCATCACCGCCATCCACGTCTCCCACAAGACCGGCACGCAGGTGAGCCTGCCCCTCGCCCCCGGCCTCGACGAACTCGAAATCCGTTCCACCGGCGAATAACCGACCACTGACTACTGACCTTCGGAGTTCTTGATGCCAAACTACCGCGCCGCAATCATCGGCCACACCGGCCGTGGCAACTACGGTCACCATCTCGACACCGCCTTCCAGGGCCTGCCCAACGTTGAAGTCGTCGCAGTCGCCGATCCGGACGAAGAGGGACGCACCGCCGCCGCCCAGCGCACCGGCGCCCCCCACACCTTCGCCGACTATCGCGACATGCTGACGCAGATGGAATTGGACCTGGTCGCCGTCTGCCCCCGCTGGGTCGACCAGCACGCCGACATGGTTATCGCCTGCGCCGAAGCCGGCGTAAAGGGCATCTTCAGCGAAAAGCCCTTCTCCCGCACCCTCGCCGAAGCCGACGCCATGCTCGCCGCCTGCAAAAAGCACAACTCCCGCATCGCCGTCGCCCACCGCCGCGCCAACCCCTACGAGCTGCACGCCAAAAAGCTCATCGAAGACGGCCTCATCGGCGACGTCCGGATGATCCGCCGTCACGGCAAAGCCGACCACCGCGCCGGCGCTATGGACCTCGTCGTCCTCGGACCCCATCTCCTCGACAATATCCGTTTCTTCGCCGCTTCAGAAGTCGCCTGGGCCCACGCCCACGTCACCCAGGACGGTCGCGAGCTCACCCTCGCCGACATCCATGAAGGCGACGAAGGCGTCGGCCCCATCGCCGGCAACGGCCTGGCCGCCTACTTCGTCTTCCACAACGGCGTCACCGCCCATCTCGACTCCTGCCGCAGCGACGACACCGATGCCCGCGAGCAGGTCAACTGGCTCGGCCTCGAAATCCACGGCTCCGCCGGCATCCTCTCCCTCCGCCTCGCGCCGCTCGGTGAACTCTACCACTACCCCTATCGCCTCTGGCTCCCCGGCAACCGCGACGGCGCCTGGGAACGTATCACCCTGCCCGACTGGGACCTGAATCCCGACGGCCGGCCCCGTTCCGTTTCCGAGAAATTCCAACTGAACAACCGGGTATTTGTCGAAGAGCTGATCCGCGCCATCGAGGAAGACCGCCCGGTAACCGCCGTAACCAACGGCCATGACGCCCGCGCCGTCCTTGAAATGATCATGGCGATCCACGAATCGCAGCGGCTGCGCAGCCGCGTCGAGTTCCCGCTTCAAAATCGCGAGAATCCCTACGATGTCTGGAGAAGTGAAGCGGAGAAGGAAAGACGTTAACCGGCACCAAGTAAACAGCTGCCAGCACTGTCAGAGGTGGCAAACAAGAGTATACAAGGGGCTATCATGACCGCTAACAATCAATCCAATGACAAGGTCTACCGGGCCGGTATCATCGGTCTCACCGGCATCGGCCAGTCGCCGCCGCGTTACGACCTCTGGTCCACGCGCCACCCACAGCCCCACTCACACGCCTCCGCCTATGCCGCACACCCCCGCGCAGAAGTGGTTGCCGTCTGCGAACTGGTCCCTGAGTTACTGACCCTGTACGACAAAAACTGGGGCCCAGCCGCGCACTACACCGACTACCGCGCCATGCTGGAAAAGGAAAACCTCGACATTCTCAGCGTCGTCACCTCAGACCACCTCCACACTCAGATGGTAGTCGACGCAGCCGAGGCCGGCGTCCCCGCAGTCTACTGCGAAAAACCCTTAGCCACGTCCCTCTCCGACGCCGACCGCACGCTGGCCGCCATCGAGAAGAACGGCACTAAAATGTGCGTAAACCATGGCCGCCGCTGGGATCCCTTCTGGCGCCAGGCCCTCTCCATCATCGAAGAAGGCCGCATCGGCTCCCTCACTCGCATAAACGCCCATCTCGGCGGCCAGCGCGCCATGCTCTTCCGCAACGGTACCCACCTCGTCGACACCGTCTGCATGTATGCCGACGCCGCCCCCGACTGGCTCATCGGCGGCATGGAAGAAGGCTACGAGGACCGCACCGAATACCTTGGCGACGGCGGCCACGATCCCAAAACCGATCCCGGCGCCTCCGCCTTCGTCTATTTCACTAACGGCGTCCGCGCCCACATCGAAGTCTCGCAGCGCACACTCGTCAACTTCGAGCTCGACCTCCTCTGCTCCAAGGGCCGCATCCGCATCAGCAACACTGAAGCCGTCGTCTACCTGACTTCGCAGGAGCATCCCCACGAAGTAACCAGCCGCCAGCTCGGCGGCACCGTCGACTATGGCAGCGGCATGGTCCACGCCGTCGACGAACTCATCCACTTGATCGAAAATGGCGGCGAAAGCATCTCCAGCGGCCGCCGCGCCCTCCACAGCCTCGAGATCATGATCGCCATCATGCGCTCCCAAGCCAAAGGCGTCGAAAAAATCCACTGGCCCCTGACGCGAGACTGACTCCCGCACCGCCATTATCTACTAGGGCCCGTCGACATTCCCACCAGCTACCCCTACCGTAGGGGCACCCCTTGTGGGTGCCCTCCTCCGGGCACTTCGCGTGACTTCGCGGACCAAGGAAAGGTGTTCTCCGCGTCCTCCGCGGCCAAAAATGTGTTTTTCGCGGCCCTTAGTGGCCCTTCGTGGACAAAAAGGTGTTCTTCGCGACCCTTCGCGTGAATTCGCGGATCGATTGGTTTTGTTTCTCACAACCCAAAAACGTCAACGAATCCTAAAAACTACTGACCACTGCCGTCCCCCACCTCCTCCGCAAACGCCCGCGCCTGCCCCACCATATCCACCTCTACCATCTGGTTCCACGCCGACATCAGCCGCCGCGTAACCGGCCCCGGTTCACCCGTACCCACGTCATGTCCGTTGAAGCGCGTCGCCGGCATGATCGTGAACGGTGTCGATGTAAAAAACGCCTCATCCGCCGTCATCACGTCATACGGCTCCAGATTGCACTCCCGGCACGAAAGTCCCAGGCTCCCCGCCAGCTCCAGCACCGCCTGACGCGTCACCCCCCGCAGGATATTGCGCGGCTCCGCCGTCAACAGACCGCCGTCCTTCACCACGAAAAAGTTCGAACCCGTCCCCTCCGTCAGGAACCCGTCCTCGTCCGTCAACAAGGCCCACGCCTCCGGGTCCACCTTCTGCGCCTGCAAGTTGGCCATCTGGTAGTAAATGCGGCTGCGGTTCTTGATCTTCGGATCGATCAACCGCGACGGCACCGAACGCTGCGCCGGAACCACCGCATGAACGCCCGTTTCATACGCGTCCTTAAACGCCGCCAGATGCCACGTCAGCGGCCAGCAGTTGATCGTAACCGTCGGCCCCACCTCTCCCCCGAAGACCGTCTTGTACAACCCCATCGGCCCGCGCGAAACGTTGTGCACGATCTGAAAATCCCTGCCGTCCTCGAAACAGGACCGGTTCCTCTCAATCGTCTCCAGCGTCGCCGCCTCCATCTCCTCCGCCGTCAAGCCGCAGTCGATCTCCAGCGTCCGCAGCCCTACGTAGAGCCGCTGAATATGCTCCCGCAGCCGGAACGGCTGCCCGTTGAACGTTCGCGTCGTCTCAAAAATCACATCACCGTACATTAGCGCAGAATCAAAAATCGAAAACCCCGCCTCACTCTCAGGTACAAACGATCCGCTGACGTAAACTGTCCGTTGGCTGGTCATCGTACGCCTCCTCTGACCACTGACCACTCACCACTGGCCACTGTAGTTTTCCTGTTGGATTCAGATTGCGATTGATTGTACACTTGACCCTGTACTCCTGTCTATCGACAAAGTGTCACCACCCAAAGGAAACCCACGTGACAAAGGGAAATCGCTTGGTCCTCACCCCTGCGGGCCAGATTGAAATCGAAGAGTTCGAGGTGCCTGTCCCCGCGTCCAATCAACTGCTCGTACGCACTAGCCTCACTCAGGTCAGCGCCGGCTCCGAAATGAACGGCATCCGCGCCCGCCGCAACGCCAGCCCCGCCGAGCAGGCCGCATTCAAGCCCGCAGGACTCGGCTACACCGCCATCGGTGTCGTCGAGGCCGCCGGCAGCGAGATCGACCAGGTCGCCGTCGGCGACCGCGTCCTCTGCAGCGGCAACCATTCCACCCACTGGCTCGTAACACCTGAGCTCGAAGCCAGCGAAGTCGCCATCCCCCAACAGTATCGCGTGCAAAAGCTGCCCGATGATCTCACCGACGTCGAGATCGCATTCTGCGTTCTCGGTGACGTGGCCCTCCACGGCGTGCGCCGCGCCCAGATCCAGATCGGCGAATCGGTCGCCGTCCATGGGCTCGGCGTCGTCGGGCTGATGGCGCTCCAGCTCTGCCGCCTCGTCGGCGCCCAACCCCTCATCGGCGTCGATCCGGTCAAGGAGCGCCTGGACCTCGCCCGCCAGCTCGGCGCTTCCCATCTCGTCAACGCCGGCAGCCACGACGTGATCGAAGAAATCCGCGCCCACACCCAGCTGCCCTGGCGCTGGCGCGGCGCTCTGCCCTGCATGTTGCCCGGCAGCGGCGCCGAGGTCCAGCTCCACTGCACCTCCTACATCGGCAACTATCCCACCATGATCAAAGCGGCAGCCGATCGCGGCCGCATCATCCTTGTTGGCGCCACCAGCGGCTCCATCCCCATTGAGTCCGACGAGCTCTTCCGCCGCGAAATCATTATGACCGGCTCCTACCAGACCGGCATGAGCGACACCCATCCCTACTGGCCCTGGACACGCGTGCGCAACCAGCACGTGATCCTCGACCTGATCCGCCGCGACCAGCTCCAGATCGAACCGCTCGTCACCCATGTTGTGCCCTACACCGAGGCCCCCGATCTCTTCGATCGCATGATGAGCGGCCACGAGGGCTGGCTGAGCGTTTTCTTTACCTGGGACTGAATTTCCGGGGGACCATCATCTGCATCGACCATCCCTAACGCGTCACCAGCACTCGGAGGCCGGCATGATCGACTTTCCCCGCTCCTTCTTCACCTGGAAGACCTTCCCCTGGAAGGATGATCCCTACTACAAATACGCCGGCGGTTTCATCGGCAAAGCGGGCGATGTACGCCAGGTACGCTTCAACATCGAAGCCAGTTGTACCATCTCAGACGAGGAAAGCGGCGCCTTGGCCGATCTCTTCGTCGGCGCCCCCTGCCGCACCGAGTACACCATCCCCCGCGATGGCTTCTTCCAGATCCCCAGCAGCGAGTTTCGCATGGCCTTCAGCCGCACGCACCGGATCCCAATCGCCCGTCGCCCCAGCAGCGAAACAGAACCCGTCTCCGCACAGGCGCTGGACGAGGCCTTCCAGGATCACGACATCAGCCTCAAGCAGTTCCCCCACCCAATCGAGCTGACTGCCGGTGAGCCCCTGGTCGAAGCCACCCTCGCCAACGCCCTCCTCAACGCCCGCTGCACCTACCGCGACGATCAGACCGGTCTGCACGTCACCGTCGAATTCCCCGTCAACCTCATCAACGTCAACCGCGCCGACGCTGCCTTCCAGATCTGCACCGGCCCCCTGCTCCTCCCCGACCTCGCAACCTGGAACGGCAGCGTCGTCGACCGCGTCTTCCTCGCCCACGTCGCCTTAACCGCCTTCGACTACACAGAATTTATCCTCCGCCGCGAAGTCGCCGCCGCCCCAGAAGAGCTCACCTGGCTCCACCAAATAGAAGGCCGCGACAGAAATGAACTCCACGATCCCGAGAACAAGCCGCCCAACTATCCCCCGCCCCGCCCATCCCCAACCGTCTACCACGAAGTCTGGGCGCTCCCCGCAACCAACACAGTCCTCCGCGCCCCCAACCTCTGACCCACCGCTCCAGCCGTTACTGACCACTGACCACTAACCACTAACCACTGCCGTTCAACAGGTGACCCTCATGAGCAGTTCCACCACCACAAACTCCGAACCCATCGATATCGGCACCCGCCTTGAACCCCTTATCGATGACTTCCTCATCGCCGATCTGACAGACAGCCTTGAGCTGCGCCTCAATCCTCCCGTCAAGCGCGAAGTCGTCATGCAGACCGACGCCCCCTGCGAGGGCAACGCCTGCCTCTACCGCACCGTCTTCCAGGACAAAGATGGACGCATCCGCATGTACTACGGCGCCTGGCACTACGTCATGGGCGGCGGCCGCATAAACTATCCCCACCCCTACTTTGTCTGCTATGCAGAGAGCAGCGACGGCAAGCGCTGGACCAAACCCGCGCTCGGCCTCGTCGAATTCGAGGGCAACCGCAACAACAACATTGTTCTCGCTCCTGACAGCTTCCCCGCCATCGACATCAGCGCCGGCGATACCGCCGTATTCCCGGACACAAACCCTGCTTGCAAGGAGGGGGCAGAGTACAAGGCCATCGTCCCCGGCAAAACGCCGCGTGTCCTCTATGCCCTCCAGTCCCCAGACGGCTTCAACTTCTCCTTCATGCGTCGACAGAATGAAGACATCCCGGAACCCGTCATCACCGAGGGCTACTTCGACTCCCTGAACCTTGCCTTCTGGGACGAATACCGCGGCCAGTACCGGGCCTACTTCCGCGACTTTCGCGGTGGCGCGCCCCACGGCGTCCGTGACATCAAGACCGCCACCTCCCCCGATTTTCTCAACTGGTCCCAGCCTAAGTGGCTCGACTACGGCGACAGCCCCGAACAGCCACTCTACACCAACCAGATCCGGCCCTACCCGCGCGCGCCCCACATATTCTTCGGCTTCCCCACGCGCTACATCGACAGAGGCTGGGTACCTCAGACCGACAACCTCCCCGGCCTCGAGTACCGCCGGGAGCGCAGCGCTGCCCATCCCCGCTACGGCTCCGTGGTTACGGACGGGCTCTTCATGTCCAGCCGCGACGGTGAAAACTTCAAGCGCTGGGGAGAGGCATACATCCGCCCCGGACCTAACGTCGTCGACAGCTGGGTCTACAGCGACAACAGCATCGCCTGGGGCCTCATCGAGACCGAGGCCGATTCGCCAGGCGCTCCTCCCGAGCTCTCCCTCTACGTCGTCGAAGGCTATTGGACCGGCCCCAGCATGAACGTGCGCCGCTATACCACCCGCATCGACGGCTTCGTCTCCCTCCACGCACCCCTCTCCGGCGGCACCTGCCTCACCAAGCCGCTGATCTTCTCAGGCCGCAATCTCGTCCTCAACTTCGCCACCTCCGCCGCCGGCAGCCTGCGCGTCGAGATCCAGGACCACGAGGGCATCCCGGTCCCCGGCTTCTCCCTCGACGACAGCGACGAAATCTTCGGCGACGCCATCGACCGCACAGCCAACTGGGCCGGCGGCAACGACCTCAGCGCACTGTCAGGCCGACCCGTCCGCCTCCGCTTCGCCCTCAAAGACGCCGACCTCTACTCGATTCAGTTCAGTGAATGAAACGCCAATCTCTCGCGCCAGTCGCGTGCTGTATGACCATCATCAAAGGCCAATACAACAACTGCTCTTCGCGGCCCTTCGTGGAAAAGAAGTAGGTTTTCTTCGCGACCTTTCGCGTCCCTTCGCGGATAAAAAAGGTTTTCTTCGCGGCCTGCCGGAGACATACGGACCATCTGTCAGGAGACCAATATGCACATTTCTGAACTGGACTTGACCAACCTGGAACGAGGAACAAAATCCGCCAGCTGGCTCAACATCTCCCAGCGCGTCGAAGGCGGCTGGTGGCAGCTACCGCTGCTCACCGTCACCGGCTCCGAATCGGGACCCACCCTGGTCGTGTCCGCCGGCGTCCACGGCGACGAATACGAGGGCGTCGAAGCCATCCCCCGCATCGCCGAACAGGTCAACCCGCACCAACTGCGCGGCACACTCCTCATGGTCCCCGTCTGCAACATGGCCGCCTACGCCACCGCCACCCGCAACAGCCCCATCGACGGCCTCAACCTGGCACGCGTCTTCCCCGGCTCCGAAACCGGAACCCTGACCGAACAGATCGCCTACTGGCTGACGCACAAATTCCTGAGCGCCGCCGACTTCTTCATCGACCTCCACAGCGCTGGCATCGTCGGCGACATCCCCACCCTCGCCGGCTATGTCCACAGCGACGACGAAGTCGGCCGTCGCTCCCTCGCCGCATCCCGCGTCTTCGGCGCACCCGTACTGTGGGGCCATCCGCCCCCCATCCCCCCGGGCCGCAGCATCACCGCCGCCCTCGACCTCGGCGTGCCCTGCCTCTACACCGAGGCCGCCGGCGCCGGCCGCGCCCGCCCCGAAGACGTTGACTGTTTCACACAGGGCGTCCTCAACGTCATGCACCACCTCGACATGCTCGCAGGCGACCCCGCCCCTGCACATCCCGCCGAGCACCTCCTCGGCGACGGCAACATGGACGAAGTCATGTCCGCCCCCATGGCCGGCTACTTCCGACCCCATGTCGAACTCCTGCAGGAAGTCCAGTCAGGCCAGCTCGTCGGCACCATCCACGACCCCCTCGGCACCCTCCTCGCCCAACTCCACGCCGAAACAGACGGCATCGTCATCATGCGCCGCGGCGTCCACCGCGTCCTCGCCGGCGACGGCCTCATCCACCTGACCAACCGCGCCGAATAACCCAATGCCTCCGAGGCTATCGCACCTTCGATCCCATTTAGCCCGGTACACCCATTGCCGTTCACTAAAAACTAGAAACTGAAAACTAAAAACTGACTACTGCCGTTCACCACCCAAGCGCATACCCATCCCGCCGCGGGTCCGCACCCCCCATAAACCCGCCGCTCTCAGGATCGACCATGATACCCTGGCCGCCCCCTACCTCCGCGTTCCAGGGCCCCAGCCGGTTGAGCCGGTGGCCCATCTGAGTCAGCTCCAGCAGCACATCTTCACCAATTCGCGTCTCGACATCCACCTGCGTACCCGGCGACGTCGCCTTGACCCGCGGCGCCTCGATCGCGGCCTGTATGTTCAGGTCGTGATCGATCACGTTCATGATCATCTGCGGCGTCGTCTGCAAAATTCCGTAGCTCCCCGGCGTCCCGATCAGGAATCGCAGCCCCTGCTCGTCCCACACCTGCGCCGGCGACATGCACATCTCGATCTTCCGCCCCGGCCCGATCACATTCGGGCTCTGCGGATCCCCGTCAAACCAGTTCAGGAAATTGTTCAGCGCAATCCCCGTTCCCGGTACAACCACCGCCGACCCAAAACCTGCCCCCAGGCTCTGCGTAATCGCCACCGCGTTGCCCGCCGCGTCGATCGCGCTGAAGTGCGTCGTGCACTCGCTGCGCATCCACCGCCGCGGGTCCCCTGCCAGCACCTCGTCCTCCATCTTCTCCGACGTATACCGTTCACCGCCCGAAGGGCGCGCCTGCGAGCCGATCTCTGCCCGGCGCTTGGCCGCGTACTCCTTCGACAGCAAACCGGTAGTGGGCACGTCCTCAAGCCCCGTATACTCGGCCCTGTCCGCCTGCGCCAGCTTCGCCGCCTCGATAAACCGGTGCAGCGTCCCCGCACGGTTGTGGCCCATCTCCGCCACGTCAAACCCCTCCATGATGTTCAGCGTCTCCAGATACTGGACCGCCTGGCACGGCGGCGGCGGCGCATACACACGAAAGCCCCGGTATGAGACCGAAACCGGCTCCTGCCACTCAACCGCAAAATCCTCCAAATCCCGGTGCGTGATCAGCCCCCCGTTCGCCTCCATGTAACGAACAAGCTTGTCCGCAATCTCGCCCCGGTAAAAGACATCCGCGCCGCCCTCGGCGATGGCGCGCATGCTCTTCGCTAGGTCAGGCTGTATCATCAGTTCCCCCGCCACCGGCGCCCGCCCATGCGGCAAATACGCCTCCGCCGTCGCCGGATACTTCAGCATCTCCGGCACGTTGAAATCCGTGAACTCGGCGTTCTTCACCGTCAGCGGAAAACCATGCTCCGCATACTCGATCGCCGGCTCAAAGACCGTGGCCGCATCCATCGTCCCGTACCGCTCCAGCGCCGCCAGCCACCCCCCGCACGACCCCGGCACCAGCGGCGAACGCGGCCCCCGTGCCCGGCTCTCCGCATCGCCCACCTCTTCAAACGTCGCCCCGTACGGCGCGCGCCCCATATAGTCCAGGATCGTATGCTCCTGCTCCCGCGCCGAGTAGATATGCATGTACCCGTCGCCTCCCAGCCCCGACATGTACGGCTCGACCACATTCAACGCTGCCGCCACCGCCACCACCGCGTCAATCGCGTTGCCGCCCTCCATCATGATGCGCACCCCCGCCAGCGAAGCCAGCGGATGCGCCGATGCGATCATGCCTCGCCGGCCCGTCACCGTCGAGCGATGAACGATTCCCTTGGCAGAAAAGGACATCGGTTCTCTCCTTGCAACTGGTTTTTGGGTTCTCTATTTCTTGATTATACGTTCTTGATGAGGAGTAACTCTATTTGGAACCGGTTTCTCGCAAACCAGTTCCCGCCCTTAAGTACTCGTCGATGTTTCTCAAATCAGCGATTTGCGTGCGCAAATTGCTCTTCCCCGCAGGGCCGCGCAGCTGAACCAAGAAGACCCATTACGCCCCTGGTGTTCTTCGCGTTCCTTCGCGGATCGAAGGGTCTTGTCTCTAACAACCTTCAAGCGGGGAGCATCCCTGACAGGCCTGCAGACATGCCCATATTGCGGAATCATGAGCGGCCTTCCCAAATGTCAGTGGACCCTACTCCTCCCACACCAACAGCACGCCCATCGCCTCCGCCAGCCGTCCATATAGCAGATCAAAGGCCTCTTTAGCCTCCTGATATGGAAAACGGTGGCTGACCAGAGGCTCCACACGGATACGCCCTTCCCGCATCAGTTCCACCGTCCGCGCCAGCATGTACTCCGGCGGATCTTCACCGTAATAGCCGCCTATCAGACGCCGCCGCTGGATCTTGCCCGCGTCCAGCGGCAAAGGTTGCCCGTGATAAAGACCGATCAAATGCAGCGTTCCCCCGTCGCACACCATCTCCTGGGCCTGCGCAAACGATGTCAGCCCCGGCGCTCCGCCCACACATTCAAACACGATGTCCGCGCCCCGCCCGTCCGTCAGTTCCATCACCCGCTCCACCGGGTCCGTCTCATTGACGTCGATGGCGTGGTCCGCGCCGAAAACCAGGCCCATCTGACAGCGCTTCGCGATCGCATCCACAACGATAATCTGCTCGCACAGATGCTGCCGCACCCCCTGCAGCACCAGGTTGCCCACCAGCCCCTGCCCCATGATCACGATCGTATGACTGGGCCGGATCCCCGGCGACGCCGCCCACGTGACCCCGCTCTTCGCCAGCGGAAGAAAAGTAGCCTCCTCAAATGAAATGTCGTCCGGAATCGGCCACACACGCGGCCCGATATTCGAGTCCACCGGCTGCACCACATACTGTGCATGCGGCGCCACCGCCATCACCCGGTCCCCCGGCTCAAACTTCTGCGCCGCCTCGCTACCCACCGCGTCAACCACACCCGCCAGCGAGTAACCCATGATCGCCGGATTCATCGCCTCCTCATGCATATAGCGCCGCAGAATCTCCGACCCCCGGCTGATCAGACTGACCTTGCTCCGCACCCGCACCTCGTTCGGCCCCACCGGCGGTATCGGAACCTCCTCCAGAACGATATTTCCAAATCCCTCGGGCTTGGTTACGCGTATCATGCTCTGCTCCTCGCTTTCCCGGAATCCGACGCTGTTCGAATGGAGTTCATCCCAGCTCTCCAAAGCAAAATTCATACTAGCACCAAAGGTACATTCGCGTAAACGCCCCTTTTTCCATCCGCCCATCCCAAAACGGCAACGACCCCTCCCACACCTCCGGCAACAACCATGCCGCGGTCAGGTCACGATGCAAGCTCACCCGGATCAAATGGCTTCACTCTCTCCTCGCCTTTGGGCGGTCGGGCCTATTCGGCCCTCCCTTGTGCGGGGGCTCCGCCCCCGCAACGCCCCCGGCCAACAACATGCCTCGTCGACCTGGTGTCGATATTGGTAACACGTGCCCAGTCGAAGGAGTTTCGCCAAACCACGCCCCGCCAGTCCCATCAAATCCCCGTTGGGGCACCCCTTGTGGGTGCCCAGGGCTGCCGTCCTCAACTGCGCCAACCTGCCGCATCGCCCCCGGTAGGGGCACCCCTTGTGGGTGCCCTCTCCCGCATCCCATTCTGGACCGCACGCCCTGCTGACAAAGATTGCAATCTGAAGAACCAATATAGTAGAGTACTCCCTACGCAAACCCGATCCGATCTCGCAGGAGACCAGCCCCATGCGCCGTCCCAACTTCCTCATCATCTACACCGACCAGCAGCGCTGGGACGGCCTCGGCGTCAACGGCAATCCCGACATCCACACGCCCCACCTCGACAGACTGGCAAACAAGAGCGTAAACTTCGACCGCTGCTTCGTGCAGAATCCCGTATGCATGCCCAGCCGCCTCAGCTTTCTCACCGGGCAATATCCCTCCACCCTCGGCATCACCCACATGGGCGTGCCCGTGCCCGAAGATACCGTCACTCTGCCCCGCCTCCTCGGCCCCTACGGCTACCGCTCTGCCAACATCGGCAAACTCCATTTCCAGCCCCACGCCAACCGCGATCACCGTACCTGGCATCCCCTCTACGGCTTCGACCACCTGGAAATCTCCGACGAGCCCGGCTCCTACGAAGATGCCTACCGCGCCTGGGTCCGCCGCCTTGCCCCCGACCAGCTTCCCCATGTCAGCCTCGGCCAGGCCCCCATGTCTGAAATCTGGCAGGCGGCCATGGGAATAGAGGACGGGATCGAACACCCAGCCGAACGCTTTCCCATAAAACCTCTCGCCTCCCGCTGCCGCGACGACATGACCCACACCGCCTTCGTCGCCGAGCAGTCCATCGAGTTTATGCGCCACCAGGCCCGCACCGGCCAGCCTTTCCTCTGCATCGCCGGCATCTACTCCCCCCACTCCCCCTGGGTCGCGCCCCAGCACTACTTCGACCTCTACGATCCCGACTCCCTCCAGCTTCCGACCTTCCCACAGGAGACCGAGTCGCAACGCGGGCCGCAGAACTTCCCCGACGACGAATTGCGGCTCGCCCGACAGGGCTACTACGGCCAGATCAGCGAGGTGGACCTTCACGTCGGCCGTATGCTCAGCTCGCTTGATGAGCTGGGCATCTCTGACGACACCGTCGTTATCTTCACCTCCGACCACGGCGAATGGCTCGGCGAGCACCTTCGCTACGGCAAAGGCTACCCTGCCCACGACCAGTGCAGCCGTGTCCCCCTCCTCATCCGCCCCCCCAGCGACACCTTCACCGCCCGCAGAGATTCAGGCCTCACCGAGGCCCTCGACGTCCTGCCCACCATCCTCGACCTCGCCGCCATCCAGGTTCCCCCCCACCTGCAGGGCAGCTCCCTCCTGCCCCGGCTGCACGGCGACGCGCCCGGCGGCGCCTCCGCCCTCACCGAACACACCGGCTGGAAATCACTCCGCACCGAGCGTTTCCGTTACCTCCTCCACGCCGACGGCTCCGAAGACCTCTACGATCTTTCAGCCGAGTGGGGCGACTACCGCGACGTCTCCGCCGACCCCGCCTACGCCTCCGACCTCGCCGCGTCCCGTCACGAACTGGGCCGCAAACTTCTGGCCGCAGAAAGACCGCTGCCCCGCGCCTGGCCCTACTGAGGTGACCGCCACCGGAGAGAACATGCCGAGTCACAGCCCGCAGCAACGCCCACAGCCGCCCGCCGGCAAAACACCCCGCCGCGCCGGCACCAAACCCAATCCCATCTGCCGCGTCAGCGACCTGCCCCCCGGCGAGCGCAAAATCGTCGAAGTGCGCAGCCGCTCAATCGGCGTCTTTAACGTCCACGGCGAGTACTACGCCCTCCGCAGCCTCTGCCCCCACCAGGGCGCCCCCCTCTGCCGCGGCACCATCACCGGCACCGCCCGCTCCACCGCGCCCGGCGAAATCATCTGGGAACGCGACGGCCGGATCCTCCGCTGCCCCTGGCACGGCTGGGAATTCGACATCGCCACCGGCCGCTCCGTCTTCAACCCCCACCGCCTGCGCGTCCGCACCTACGATGTCACCGTCGAGCAACCCGAGCCCGAAGAAGAAGACCCCTCCGTCGAAAGCTTCGAAGTTACCGTCGAAGACGGCTGGGTCGTGCTGCACGCATAACAGCACCTGTTCGAAGGCACTTCCAACCATGCAGAGCTTTCCCCAAAAACGAAAAGGGCTGGCCGAGAACGTCGCCACAGCCTTCTGCAGCACCTCAGAATTTCTCAGCGAGACGAAAGTATTGGGAGTCTCTGTTGGGTCTCTGATATTCTTAGCCGCCTTGATTGCTGCCATTACCGCCTACAACAATCTGGACTCGTACCTGTATGCGATTCTCATCATCGTAGTGATAATCCCAGGACAGGTTGCCCACTTCCTGATCTGCGAACGAAAGGGTCTTAGCGACTACCTTTTGGAGACAGGTTTCAGATTAGCTGGTTTGGGTGCGGGGTGGTGGATCTCCTATACCTTTCTCGACCTCAATTCATTCTCGGGCGTCTTTCCCATAATTATTGCGCCATTCGTCGGCGATGGAATCTACGCCCTATACCGCAAATGGTTTGGCAAAGCATAACAGTCGTACCACGCGTCGAGACTCGCCCTGACGTGGCGCATGCAACTGGTGAACAGAAAGAGCGAACTTTTCACCCCCATCAACTCGAACGCATTGTCGCAATTGCGGGACAAATGAGAGGCACATCCGACTATGGACAAAATCCTGGCTAGATGGCGAAAAGTGCCTTACCTGCACTCAAGCCTCATCTGGACCCTCGCAATCCTTCTCCTCGGCGACTGGATTGGTGGCTCCTATTTCCAGTCCGACTTCCGCCTGCGCTACGCCTTCATGTGTATCGCCGTCTCCGCCGTCTACTTCATCCACGTACTGATCTACAAACGCAAGACCCCTGCCGAAGTGCGGGCCTCGCTCACCGTCTTCATCCCCGTCATCGGCCTCTCCGTATGGCTGTCCTTCACCCTCTTCACCGCCGACTCCCCCTACAACTTCTTTCCCCTCCTCGTCGGCATGTTCGCCGCCTTCGGCCTCGACCTCTGGCTCCAAAAAAGACAACGCCAGCCATAGCTCCCCATCCGTAGGGGCACCCCTTGTGGGTGCCCTCGACCTCACCCCCATTTGAACAGCGACATTCTGCAGACAGAGACTCGCAAGTCTTTTCAATCTATGGTATCAATGAATCAGGAGCACGGTCTGTTCCCGGCGAAAAAGGTGTCCTGATTACTGCTGACGAAGTCAGCACAGTAGAATTTTGGGACTATTCCCCCGAGGAGAAACAACATGCAAAAGCATGACCGCAGACACTGGAACGGAAAGGGATATCAGCCAAAAGGGAGCAAAGATTCCCCCAAGAGTCCACCTACAAATACGCCTAAACAGTTGAGCAGCGGATTCAGACTAGTGCAAACCCAAACTCCGACTCCTCCTTCTGACGGCCCACCTGCTTCCTCTTCGTCACAAAAGTAGTAGAACCCGCCTCCTAACGTCGTTTTTCCGATTCTCCTGAATAAGAAACAAAACTAGCATCGCGCCCCCTTGCCCCCACCCCGTAGGGGCACCCCTTGTGGGTGCCCTCGCCCAGCAACTCACCCCAC
>WTGY01000170.1 GCA_011523365.1 Caldilineaceae bacterium | reverse complement strand
GGCCGATTTGGGGTGTTTTGGTTCCTGGCGAAGGGCAGCGGGGGTCATATTAACCGGTTTCGGTCACATTTTGTCAATCTTGGTTGGGGAGGGCGGGGGAGGGCACCCACGAGGGGTGCCCCTACGGTGGAGACTACCGAACAGGTGGACGAGCTTCACGATCGGAACTGTCGGGAGGCGCAGGTGTTTTTATGGGTGACAGCATCTGCGTCTTTTTTGTTTGGCCAAGGGGATATTCAACATGAACCGAGGTCAAGCAAGCTGTCAAGATCGGGCCAATTTCGTGAGCGGGGCAAAGCGGTCTTTTATAGATGAGTTGATTTTTCCAGACGCAGGGGGTATCATCGGTCAACTCTGTGTAGCATAGATGGACGTAGTCAAAGTGGGCTATCGTTCGGGCGATCCTCCTGGTGAGCTACGCAGGTTGGTAGCGACTTTGAGAGTTATTTCACCTCTGTCGGGGGGCTCGCGATGGTCGTGGCGGTGAATGTTGGGTATGTATGGGAGTTGCCTCGCCTGGCCTGCCTGCGCTGGCACGTATTCGGAATGTGCCGAGACGAGGGTTGGGGGGGTGAAGCCCGGCCGCCGCGAGACGACAACTTCAAATTCGCCACACATTGCTACGGCGCGGACAGGACCGGGGGCGTTGCGGGGGCGGAGCCCCCGCACAAGGGAGGGCCGAATAGGCCCGACCGCCCAGAACTGCAGTAGTCAGTAGTCAGTGGTTGCACTTGGAGTTTCCCTTAGCGGGCCCGAAGGAAAAGGCGGCGAGCCTTGGGACACACATTGGGAATGAATGCTTATGAAGACCGAACGTACCGGCGGCGAAGCACTCGTGCAGGGCCTGCTCTCGCACGGCATCGACACGATTTTCGGGCTGCCCGGCGTGCAGGTCGACTATTTTTACAACGCGGTTTACGATGCCGGCGAGCAGATACGCGCCATTCATTCGCGGCATGAGCAGGGGGCAGCCTATATGGCCCTCGGCTACGCGCTCGCTTCGGGAAAGACCGGCGTCTATGTTGTCGTGCCCGGGCCGGGTTTCCTCAACACCACGGCGGCGCTGGCCACCGCCTACGCCACCAATGCGCCCGTGCTCTGCCTGGCCGGTCAGATCCATCAGAACCAGCTCGGCCGCGGTTACGGCATGTTGCACGAGATACCGGACCAGCTGGCCGTGATGCGGTCGTTGACGAAGTGGACGCGGCGCGTCGAAACACCCGGCGAGATCCCGCGGCTCCTGGCTGAAGCGCTGAGCGAAATGCGTTCTGGCCGCCCGCGGCCGGTCGGGCTGGAGGCGCCTCTGGACGTCCTTGCCGACAAGGCGGAGTTTGACGACAGTCCATTTCCGGTGACCGTGCGACGACCTGCGGTGGATAGCGACGCCATCGAAGAGGCTGCCCGGCTGATGGGAAAGGCACGCAACCCCGTGATAACTGTGGGCAGCGGCGCAATGGAGGCGGGGGAAGAGGTCCGTGCGCTGGCTGAAGCGCTGCAGGCGCCTGTCGTCGCCAGCGCGCGCGGGCGCGGCATTCTCTCCAGCCGTCATCCTTTCAGTCACACGTACGGCGTGGGTGAGCGGCTGTGGGAAGAGGCCGATGTGGTCATCGCCATCGGCACACGAATGACCAAGCCGTTGATTCAGTGGAAGGGCGCGGACGATATGGTCCTGATTCGCGTCGACATCGCGGCCGAGGAGTCGGACCTGATAGCCCCGGCGGATGTGACGGTGGCGGCCGACAGCAAGGAAGCCTTGGGCGCCCTGCTGCCAGAGCTGGCACGCTACAACCGGCCGCGGCCTTCGCGCGTGGCTGAAATGGTTGCGCTGCGCAAGGAGATGGAAGCGCTCTTTGACTCGTTCCAACCGCAGACGGACTTTGTGCGCGCTATCCGCGACACGCTGCCGGATGACGGCATCTTTGTGGATGAGATCACGCAGGTTGGCTATGCCAGCATTCTGGCGATGCCCGTTTACGAGCCGCGTACATTCATTACCCCCAATTATCAGGCGACGCTGGGCTGGGGACTCCCGACTGCGCTGGGCGCAAAGGTAGCGGCTCCGGACCGAGCGGTCCTCTCGATCAGCGGCGACGGCGGCTTCCTATTTTGTCCAGGGGAACTGGCGACGGCAGTGCAGCATGGCATTAACACGGTTTCGGTCGTATTCAACGATGGCGCATATGGCAACGTGCGCCGCATGCAGAAAGAGCTCTACGCCGGGCGCACAATATCCTCGGACCTGGTGAATCCGGACTTTGTTGCATTGGCAGAGTCCTTTGGCGCGTCAGGGGTCCGGGTACGGTCCGCCGACAGTCTGCGGGACGCGCTGACCGATGCTTATGCTGCGGACGTGCCGGTTGTGATCGAAGTGCCGGTGGGGGAGATGCCCGGGCCGTGGCGGGGCTTGTATCCGGCCGAGGTCGTGATTTAGATATGCCTATGCCGGACATTTGCACAGCGCGTCCGCATTGCTGATTCCGGCGCAGACCGTTGACACGGCGCGCCGACACAGCCAGGCGGAGAACGGCGGTTTCTCGTTATTGAGGCCTTATCTGCTTGCAGTTTCGTGATAGGAGGAGCAGTCCGATGACAGTGATCGCATTTCAGGGGGAGCATGGCTCATTTGCCGAAGAAGCAAGCCATCAAGAGTTCGGAGCCGGGGCCAAAACCGTGTCCTGTAAGACGTTTGAAGAACTCTTTTCGTCTCTGGACGACGATCGCGCCACAGTAGGTATCATACCGGTGGAGAACTCTGCCGCCGGCAGCATCAACAAAGCCAGTGATCTTTTGTTGAATCATGACTTCCGGATTCAGGGTGAGATTATTTTGCGCGTGGAACTCAACTTACTGACGTTGCCTGGCAATGGCGACAAGATCAAGCAGGTACGCAGCCATACTCAGGCTTTGTTGCAGTGCGAAGGTTTTCTCAACCGCAACTGTTTCGAGGCAGTTCCCTGGTACAATACGGCGGGCAGCGCCAAAGATCTGGCGGAGTGCCCGGAGCCGAATGTGGGCGTAATCGCCAGCTCTCTGGCCGCGGAGATTTATGGCCTGGAGATCGTCCGGCGGAACATTGAGGACATGAGCTACAACTATACACGCTTCGTGGTCATCGGAAAGGGCGAAGCGGGGCAGACAGATAATGCCAAGACATCAATTGTTTTTGCCACGCCGCACAACCCGGACGGACTGTCAGCCTGCATCCGGGAGTTTGCCGACCGCAAAATCAGGCTTCTGAGGTTGGTGAGCCGCCCGCGCCGCGATTATCCGTGGCAGTATGTATTTTATATAGACGTCGAGGGCCACTGGCGGGAGCCGGACTGCGGCGCTGCCATTCTTGGTCTGGTCAACCATGCGGCGTTTGTGAAGATGTTAGGCAGCTATCCGGCGGCAGTACAGCCCATTGAGGATCGATACGCACAGAAGGCGATGTTGCAGGTTTAGGTGCAGGGGATACAAGCGGACACTGCTATTGAATTCTCCGGCATCCGCAGTTGAGGCGGACAAGGGGAATGCATACGAAAGTGCCACGAAAACAGGATTCGACCGGGGGAGGGAGGACAGTCCTGTGGAGGAGAAACGGGTCTTAGTTCAGGGAGCGGTGAGCCTTGCGGCAGTTTTTGCGATCATAGTTTTGGCTGTGTGGGGGCCTGTCTCGGAGGAATCGAATTGGTTCCTGGCGCTCGACCTGATACCTATGGAACTGATTCTGCTGTTGACGTCGGTTGCGTTTTTTGCGTCATTGGGAAGAGCGATGAAGAAGTGGTTGGTCGATCCCATTGCCAGGCTGTTGGGTAAGGGGAGATGATTAGGATACGGTACAGGTACAGCAAAGGTGACGTTGCTGTGTTGAAACAGCTTTGGCTCGACTGCAAGTTCATATATGCATCCTTCTATGTTAAGCTTTCCCAGATTCTGGCGTCCATGCGGGCCGATTCCTTGTAGAGGGCCGTATGCGGTCGAAGGTTACATTCCAGGGCAGGTTAGAGATAGAGCTGCGTCTGTAAATGACGCAGCTTTTTTTGTGCGAGAAGGTGGGCGGGTCGTAGTTTCTTGGGGTCAAGCTCATATCACGGGGTAATTCTTCGCCGGGAACTGTTTGAAGGTGCGTAGTCGAGGCTTTTTGGGCTGAGGTGGCCAGCGACCTAGCCCAGGACGGCCGGTTCACGGGAGGGAACTGTGCGATTTAATCGTGTCTATGAACTCATTCAGCTTATCCTCGAGGGCGACCCAGGAGCCATAATTTCCGTCTCAGTTCCCATTGCGTTTGTGTTGTGGTGGATAATACGCTACCAAATCGTCCCCGCCAGAAAGTGGAGGGCTCCTTCAGGTCCGAAGGAGCGCACCTACTTTTACCGGAGGAAGGAGGTTACGGGGGAGGAAAGATGGCCCAGGGGATCGGGCCGGAGCAATCGTGGTGGAGAAGCGGGCGCCGGCGGGCCGCCCGACCCGGGATCCTAGTGTCCGGCTGCCGGTCTTCGGCTAGACTGGGTATCTAGGCTCGCGGTGTTGTCATTGGGGCCAGGCTCACTGATGCGGTTGTCAAGGTAGGGTAATCTTTGTGTGCGTCCAGCACAGTAAGGAGATAAATCCCATGATTGCATCAAACGAAAAAGAGCCTGGCGACCGCAAATGGATTCTGTACGATTGCGTCACGTATACGGCCGCGGTGTTGTATGTGCTGTTTGTGGGCATGATGTATTTCGTCCACTATTTTGGGGGTTTGTAGCAGAGTGGCCGAAAGTAGTTAGGCGTTGAGGCGTTGGGAACGGTCTAGAGGGCAGGGCCGGGCAAGCCGGCGCCCGGTTAGCTGATGAGTTGTGTGCTTTGGCTCGCGGTCCGGATTTTTGGGGTCGCCGGGTAGGGGATGGGGGGCGTGGGAGGTTTCGAACGAACGATGTAGGCGGCGTCTCTGCCATCCTCCATAAATTGGCAACCACCAGGGCACCCCAATGGGGTGCCCCTTTTGATTGGAAAACGACATGACCCATGATTCAGACATTCCTCGCCGGAGGTCAATCCGGCTCAGCGGGTATGATTACGCGAGCGCCGGAGCGTATTTTGTTTCGATTGTGGCGCAGGGCGGGCTGTGTGTGTTCGGTGAGGTGGTGGATGGGGAGATGCGCCTGAGCGGCGCGGGGGAGACGGTGCGCCGGGTTTGGGAGGGGATGGCGGAGAGGTTTGCGTATGTTGTGGTGGATGCGTATGTGGTGATGCCCAACCATGTGCATGGGGTTGTTTTTCTCGGCCAGACGGCGGCAACGAAGGATGCGTTTACGGGGGAAACAGGAGGGGATGCGCCTACGTTGGGGGATGTGGTGCGTGTGTTTAAGTCTGTGACGACGGTGGAATATGGGAAGGGTGTGCGGGGGATGGGGTGGGTGCGGTATGAGAAGCGGTTGTGGCAGCGGAATTATTATGAGCGTGTGGTCAGGAACGGGTCTGAGATGAGGGCGGTGAGGGAGTATATTGTGAATAATCCAAGGAATTGGGAGTTGGATCGGGAGAATCCCAGTGGGGGTGGGGGATCTTGAGTTGGCGTGGGGTGAGAGGATGGGTGCGAGGTCTGTCCCGATCGGGGGTTGAGGGGGGTAAAGGCGGTGTGTGAGGGTGTACGCGGGCAGGCACAGGGCTGGCCTTATCGGAGATTGAGGGTGTACGCGGGCAGGCACAAGGCCTGCCCCTACCGGAGATTGGGGGTTGGGGCGGAGGAGACGTCGCGTATGGGGG
>WTGY01000156.1 GCA_011523365.1 Caldilineaceae bacterium | reverse complement strand
GGAGCGACGTGATCGGGAACCGGACGCGGGTGACGGTGCGCAAGAACAAGGTGGCGGCGCCGTTCAAGGTGGCGGAGTTCGACATCATGTACAATGAAGGGGTCAGCACGCAGGGTGACCTGCTGGACCTGGGTGTCGAGTTCGACATTATCGAAAAGCGCGGCGCCTTTTACCGCTACAGCGATGACCTGATCGGACAGGGGCGTGAAGCTGCCAAAAAACATCTGCGCGACAATCCGGAGATAGCCTCACAGATCGACAGCATCATCAGGGACAGAACAGGACTCCCGGCCCGCTCCAATGGAGACGAGGTCCAGGCCTGACACAGTTCCGAATCAGAATGACACACCCAGTGCAGGCACTATGCACTGAACTTATCTTTCTTGTTCCTTAATGTGCAGATATGCACAGGAGTTCACTATACACCGAAAGATTTCAAACGTCGCACGTGTTGCCATAATTGAAACCGCTGACCGCAGCGCTCTCAAGTTGAACGCGATTTTGTGCTGACACACTACCGCCAAAACCAGGACAGCACCCAAAACTCATTTGTTCCATCTTATCAGGGGATGCCCTGGGTCGCTGAAACAACTGAACAGATATTTTGGCAGACGTTCTTTTGAACGTTAATCGCCGGTGGCGGATCGAATGTTGTTACGAGTGTTGATGTAAAGCCTGCCGTTGATACGGAAATATAGACTCACAAACAAACGCGCACCGCAACCCTCCCCCATTTGCGATGCGGGCAAGCCGATATCGAATCGGTAGTTTGTGTAATGCAACAGCAGGTGTCCATATAAAATCGCCTTCACTGAGACGCAACGCTGAACTGATGCGTCTTTCTGGCATGGCCTGATCTGAGAAGAGAGTTCAGACGATGCCATGCCGAAACTTTCCAGTCGCTGTGGTCTATGGCCATGGCGATTTTTTTCGGGCTGATTATGACAGGCAGAACGATTACGGCGCTGCGTTTCCAGAAGAGAGACAAGGAACGAGTCAATCTCTTTCTGGACGGCGAATATGCCTTCCCGTTGCCGGCGGTGGAAGCCGCCAAACTGAGGATTGGCCAGCAGCTCAGTGAACAGGAGATCGAGGCACTGAAAGCCGTCGACCTGCGCAGCCGCGGCTACAACAGGGCACTGCGTTTCCTGGCGGTGCGCCCCCGCAGCCAGGTCGAGGTGCGGCGCAATCTCCAGGCCTTCCGGCCAAGGGACGGGCGGCGCCTGAGCTCGTCACAGACTGAATGGATCATCGCCAAACTGCTGGAAAGACAGTACCTCGACGACCGGGAATTCGCCCGCTTCTGGGTAGAGCAACGCAATCGATTCCGACCCGTTGCACCGCGGGCGCTGCGATACGAGTTGCGCCAAAAAGGTGTCGACGATAGCGTTGCCCAAGCGATTATCGATGAACTGAGTGACGCGACTTCGGCCTGCGAAGCCGCTGCCCGCAGCCGTCTGTACAGATGGCGTGAGGAGACCAACCCTGCCCACTTTCGCAGGAACATGGGCAGCTTCCTGCAGCGCCGAGGATTTGACTGGGAAGTGGCCCGGGACGTGATCGAACGTATCTGGCAAGAGCTGGAAGAGGCGCGCGTCCCGTCCCATACTGTCCAGGAATAGTGGTGGTACGCATAAGCTGGATGGTCTGGCCGCTGAACAAGAAATGGCCACATAAGAAGGATTCAGGCGTATGACTGGAGGGCAGAAAGAGGTACGCCTGCATCCAACCGGCGCAGCCACAGACATTTCAGGCTGTGTGCATCCAAACCAAGGGGTTCGGATATGGAATTGCTAGTCGTAGTTGTCATAATTGTCGCGGCCTTGATTCTCGCGGCCATCGTCGGATATCTGATCTATTTTTCCTATCGACGCGGGTTGACATCAGGCGCACAACTAGAGAAGGAACGGCAGGAACTCGCCGTGCAGAGCGCGGAGTCACAGGCGGCCCAGATTCTTAAAGAAGCCGAGGCAGAGGTTCAGCGCCAGCAACTGGCCCTGAGGGAGGAGGAAGTAGGAATACGGAACGAACTGGATGCGATACGCACTCGCCAGCGCAGAGATCTGGATCGCAGTGAAAGCCGGCTGCGTAATCGTCAGGAGCAGATCGATAAACGGGTCGATCAGATCGAAAACCGCGAACGCAAGCTGAACCAGAGGGAAAGCGGCCTCGACATACGTGCCACAGAACTGGAAGCCGCCGAACAACAGCGCAATGAGGAACTACAGCGCGTGGCCCATATGACCCAGGAAGAGGCCAAAGAGATCCTCCTCCAGGAGGCGGAACGGAATTCGCGACAGGAGCTTGCACGCACAATTCGTGAGGTTGAGGCGGAGACCCAGGAGATCGCCGAACGCCGCGCCAGGGAAATCATCACCCTCTCCGTGGAACGGATCGCCAGCGAGCACGTCACCGAATATTCAGTCAGCGCCGTCAACCTGCCATCCGATGAGATGAAGGGCCGAATCATCGGACGACAGGGCCGAAACATTCGCGCCATCGAACAGGCGACAGGCGTCGATCTGGTTGTCGACGATACGCCGGAAGCGATACTGATCAGCAGCTTCGACCCTGTGCGACGCGAGGTCGCGCGCATCTCTCTCAGCAAACTGGTCTCCGACGGCCGTATCCATCCGGCCCGTATCGAGAAAGAGGTGGAGCGTGCCCAACAGGAAGTGAATCAGGTCATTCAGGAGGCCGGAGAGCAGGCCCTGATCGAGACCAATACCCAGGGGCTGCACAGAGAGATCCAGAGGCTGCTCGGCCGTCTGAAGTTCCGCACCAGCTACGGGCAGAATCAGTATTACCACGCAATTGAAACATCGCATCTGGCGGCAGTGATCGCCGAAGAGCTACACGCAGACGTAAAGACGAGCCGTCTTGGGGGTCTGCTGCACGACCTTGGCAAGGCCGTCAGCCATGAGATCGACGGCCCGCACGCCATCGTCGGTGGTGAAATCGCAAAGCGCTACGGGCTCAATGCCAAAGTCGTCAACTGCATCGCCAGCCATCACGGTGAAGTCGAACCGGAATCGATCGAAGCCGTCATCGTCGCGGCCGCCGACGCCATCAGCGGCGCCCGGCCGGGCGCCCGCCGCGAAAGCCTCGAAGCCTATATCAAGCGGGTGACCGCTTTGGAGGATATCGCCAACAGCTTTGAGGGCGTGAATCAGACCTTCGCCATTCAGGCCGGCCGCGAAATCCGGGTGATCGTGCAGCCGGATGAAGTCGACGATCTACAGGTCATTGAACTGGGGAAAAACATAGCCAGCAAGATCGAGGACAACCTGGAATATCCGGGACAGATTCGCGTTACGGTCATTCGCGAAACACGCGCTGTTGCCCATGCAACCTGACCCGCAGGCTGTCGCGGCTGCTTGCATCGCCTGGCCCGGCTGACACTGCCGGACTGTCCGCTGGGGTTAGCAGGGCAAAGCGGACCCTTTCAGTATCCGCTTTCTCTCTGGCGGGGCGTCGAAACGAGTTGCTCTTTCTGACCTGCCGTGCCGGCCTGCCCGCGGTCTACTCCTTGCCCGCGCGCCGCTTGACGGTGCAGCCGCCGCAGGTGCCGCAGCCCCCGTCCTTTTCCTTCTTCCCCGCAATCAGTTCTGACAGCCCGAACTCGGCCAGAACGTTATTCTCAAGCAGAACCGTAACGCTTTCCTTGAGCGGGTGCAGGTGACGAATCCGGCCTTTGCCCTGGTGCGTCGTCACCTCTGCCCCGACCTTCGGCATCTTCTTGTTTGCCTTCTTGTAGATCGGATCCTCATAGGAGAGGCAACAGAGCAGCCGGCCGCAGACACCGCTGATCTCGTCCTGATTCAGAGGCAGCTGCTGGTTTTTCGCCTGCCGAATGCTCACCGAGGCAAACTCGCGCAGCCAACTAGTGCAACAGAGCTGGCGGCCGCACTTGCCCACGCCGTCCAGCAACTTGGCCTCGTCGCGCACGCCAATCTGGCGCATTTCGATGCGCGTGTGAAAGGAGCGGGCCAGATCGCGTACAAGCGCACGGAAATCAACCCGCTGTTCGGCAGCGAAGTAGACGGTCAGCCTGCCGCCCTCGTAGTTGTATTCGCAGCGATGCACCTTGATATCCAATCGGTGCGCCTTCGCCTTCTCGCGGCAGACCGACACCGCCTCCGCCTGCTTCTCTTTCCACAGGTCTTTCTGCAAAAGGTCCCACGGCGTTGCCCGGCGAACTACCTTCTTGATGTCGCCGACAATTTCGTTGCCGGGAACATCGTGTGGCCCTTGCACGATCTGCACAAGGTCCCGGCCTTTGACCGTGTCCACGATAACATAATCTTTGGGCGCCAGATCCGTGTGGTTAACCGGGTCGAAAAAGTATATCTTCGTAACGGGCTTGAATTGAGCTCCGACTACGGTCGGCATAGTGGATTCTCCATGATCGCTGCCGTAAAGGGCACTGTCCCCGCCCTCTGCCTGTGCGCTGACGCACAACTTTCAGGCGTGCGGCCGCGGCATCTGCAGCAGAAGCACGTCCAACGCCAGCCCTGTATTTACTGTATGCCGCAGGTATCCCTCGATACGGCTCAACGTACGCAGATAGGCCTGGACATCGACGGGACGAAAGTCGCCGGCCGCATCCGCGAGTGTGTCCAGCAGATCGATGTTGGCGCACTGCTCCAGACAGCCGGCCTGGGCCAGCATCACATCCCGCCACCAGCTCGTCCACAGTGCAAGCAGCGTGAACAGCCGGGTCTGGTTGCGCGCCGCAGTCAGCTTCTGTGCAAAAGCGAGGCGCGCCACCCGGCTGCTGCGGCTTAGCTCCTGCAACTCCGCAAGCCGCTCGCTCCTTTCCGCCAGCGGCTCCGGCTGGTCGAGCTGATCAACCGCCCACCCCAGGCAGCCTTCCGCCAAACGTGCCAGCAGCGCGGCCTGCTGCGCGGACGCTCCCCAGCGTGCCTGCAGCGCGTCTTCCATGACCTGCTCCCCAAGCGGCCGTAACGCCAGAACCTGGCAGCGGCTGACGATCGTGGGCAAAAGAGCCGACCGGTCCGGGGCGGTCAGGCAGAGGACCACGTGCGGGGGCGGCTCCTCCAGAGTCTTCAGCAGCTTATTGGCGAAGCTGACGTGAGCCCTGTGCGCGTCCTGAATCAAAAAGACCTTGTAGCGCCCCTCCATCGGGTGCAGCAACGCCTGACGGACGATGTCCGCCGCCTGTTCAGCGCGATGAAGGCCGTTCTCCCTGTCCGGTTGTCCCTCGCGGTCCGTCGGCGGCAGCAGGATGAAATCGGGATGGCCGCCCGACTGCATGAGACGGCACGAGCGGCAGTTCGCGCATGCCCGCCCGTCGACGCCTTCCTTGCAGAGAAGCGACTGGGCAAAGCTGCGGGCCAGGGTCGACTTGCCCAGCTGGGCCGCGCCCACAAACAGATAGGCATGGCGCAGCCTGTCATGCCGGATACCATTCTGCAACAGTTGGACGGCCCACCTGTGGCCTACAACCGACCCTTCAGCCACTTGTATCTCCCTCTCTCATTATGTAGCGAGATATCGCGGCATTTTATCACACTGCCAATCGACGGACAAGCAGTCTCGAATTTTGGGTGCATCCCAATATTGGGGTGAACTTTCCTGTACCTTGGGTATCAACGGAGCCATGTCCAGTTCGCGATTAACTCTGAGGCAGACCAAACGGCAGTTCTCTCTCCTCGCTTTTTTGGGCGGTCGGGCCTATTCGGCCCTCCCTTGTGCGGGGGCTCCGCCCCCG
>WTGY01000030.1 GCA_011523365.1 Caldilineaceae bacterium | reverse complement strand
CCTATTCGGCCCTCCCTTGTGCGGGGGCTCCGCCCCCGCAACGCCCCCCCTACAAAATGCCTAGTCGACCGGGTGTCGACATTGGTGACGGGTGCCTAATCGAAAGTGTCTGGCCAGACCACGTCCCGCCAGTCCCTTCAGATCCCCGAAGGTGCCGGCCTTGTTCCTGCCCTCGCACTCTCCCAAAAGTCAGCAAGCAACGCCAGCCACCGCTGGCACTGATTCCCCGCCAGACTGTTCCCACCCCAAATCTGGGATGCACCCTGGCACAGCCACTTTTTTGACAGGCAAGGTAGCGCCGAATATAATAAAGACTCTGTGCGTATACCGCCGAATGGTGGCATGCAGAGGAGACAAACATGGCTGAAGAGAAGTCGGACGCTAACCCTTTGGAAGACGCGGCGGCCAATTTGAGTGCAGATTTGGAGGGCAAACGGGTAGACCTGAAGAACTCCAGCGTTGATGGCGTTCAGGGAGGCCACGTCTCCATGTCAGACTCCGCGGCTAAGTCAGTCCGAGCTCAGGCACTGAATATGTCCGAATCCGCGGCTGGATTTGTGAGCACGAAGTCGCTGGACATGCGTGAAGCTGCGATTGGATTCGCCAGCAGCGAGCAAATCACCGTTAAGAGCGGGAATATTGGATTTCTGGCGACTGGCCGGTTGAAGGCAGAGGAGTTGTGCACTTGGCTGCTGGTTGCCGGCAAAGTGGAGGGCAACGTGAAGGCAACTTTCTCACCGCTCTCCGCGCTGGCAATGGGTGCAGGCTTTGGTCTGATTGTTTTCCTTTCCCGCAGTTTTTTCACTCGCAATCGCGGCCCGCAATTGAATGGCCCGGACAGCACTGAGAACTGAAATGAGCGCACGGCCATCAGTAGGCGAATATGGCTTCGCCACTGTCTTCGCCAGCGTACTCCACAGGACATAAATTCACGAACTGAGATACCTGCGCTATCTAGAGAAGAAGAGAGTCGAAGAAAGATGTCAGAACTTACTTTGAACGCCAACCCTCGCAGCCTTACTGGCCGCAAAGTGCGTCGGCTTCGCCCCGAGGGGCTCGTCCCTGTCGTGATTTACGGGGGCGGCGACCCACCGCGAAACGCCCAGGTGGAGGGCGCCGAATTCGAGCGAGTCTTGCGCGACGGAGGTAACTCTCAGCTCGTGAAGCTCGAGTTGGAAGGCGAGGACTACAACGTGCTCGTAAGGGAAATCCAACGCCACCCCGTGCGTCACAACCTCCTGCATGCCGACTTCTACACCGTCAATATGACCGAGACGCAGCAGGTTAGCGTACCTCTGGTTACCGTCGGTGCCCAAGTCGTTAGCGCCGACCTCGTAATGGTACAGTCGATGGATAGCGTGGAGATCGAAGCGCTGCCCGCCGATATACCTGCGCACATCAGTGTCGATGTCTCTCGTCTGGAAACTCCCGAAAGCCCCCCGATTACTGTCGCAGACCTGCCAAATATCCCAGGCGTACTTTACATTTCCGATGCGGATGAGCCGATCTGCAGCCTGATTCTCTCCCGCGCTGCTGTCAGCGAGGAAGAGTTGGAGGAGGAAGAAGAGTTGCTGGATGCCGATGTCGAGCCGGAGGTCATCGGACGAGGCCGGGACGAAGAGGAAGAAGATGCGGAATAGGTTGCTCCCGCCGATTTATTCAAAGCGCCGGCCAGGGAGCCGGCGCTTTTTCGCGTGTCTAAGTAGTTGAACGGTCACCTGTCCCAATTCTGAAAAACCCGTGTCCACGTGCTCGGGACAGAGGTCAACCAGCCCCGTTTCAATCTCAAAACAGGCCGGCTCACTGCTCATTATCCGTGTCCTCATTGACCGCAGGGTCAACCGTAGCCGTGTTCGCCAGAAGAGGGCGCGTCAAGAAGGGCATCGGATCTACGGCGACGCCATAGATGCGCAGCTCCCAATGAAGATGTTCGCCAGTGCTGCGCCCCGTGGTACCGACCAGCCCGATCGGTTCCCCGGCCTGCACCGTTTCCCCGGGAGCAACGAGCGCCTCCTGCAAATGCCAGTAGCCCGTAAACAATCCCGCCCCATGGTCGAGAATGACGCTTATGCCGCGCACCGTCAACGGCTCGGCTACTGCGACGATACCGTCCGCCGGTGCAAGTACAGGACTGCCTCCAGGCGCGGCAAAATCCTGTCCTGTATGGTAGGCAAAGTACTGCCCAGAGTTGTAGGTGCGGCGGACTCCGTACGGGCTCGTTGTGGGAAAGGCTGACTGCAGAGGCAATTGGAACGGGCTGCGCCACTGAATCGGAGTACTTGTACGCGACCAGACGGGCGAGAGATAGTCCAACTCTGCCTGCGAAATCTCCTGTTCGACCAATTCGTTCTTATCCGCTGGCAACCTTATATTTTGAACAGGAAAGACCTGTCCCTGCACGAAAACCGGGAAGGAACGCGAAACGGTGACGCCGCTCGTGGCTTGGTAACTCAGACTGAGGGAGTAAACTCCAGCCTCCAAAGTTGCTGCAATTGGAACGTACCCGCCCCAGACAGTGACCTCACGCCCCTTCTCACCTTTCTCTATGATCGCAAGTGGCCGGATTCCCAAAGGCGCACCGTTCCAAGACGCCTCAAGGGCGAGAGGCCTGTCCACTTCTGCCTCAAGCCAACCAGCTTGACCCTGGACGATGGTCGAAGGGACACCCACTATCTGTACTGATCCGAAGGGAGTCGGTGTGGGAGCAGATTCTCGCAATAGCCGAACTGGTTGACCCGGGAACAGACGGGCGGCTGGCGTAGTGCTGTTGAGAATAGCCAACCGAAGATCCGGCAGACCCTCCCTCTCTGCAATAGACCGTATCGTGTCGCCAGGCCTTGCAATGACAGTCCGGCGGGCGGCGCCCGGCGGAAGCAGCAGTATCTGGCCGACGTCTAGTGCATTCGGGTCGGTGAGCTGGTTTGTGGCCGCCAACACCTCCAGCGGGACATCCAGTTCGGCAGCGATCGACGCCAAGGTATCGCCCTGTCTGACCACATAGGTGTCGCCTGGTGATTGCGCGGCGACTTGCTCCGGCTGCAATAAGTCCAAAAGAGTCAAAAGCAGGAGACACGCCAGCAGGAGGTGAGAAGAGACTCTCTTACCTTGCAGCGAATCCAAGTAGTCCAAATTGGCTGTCTTTTGAAAACGCAACTGTAGTTCCCTTGGCGAGGACCCGTATCTTGACGATCAACTGCCCATATGCTCACACGGTCAAAATTCGCGGGCAAAGTTGCGGGTGATGTGCCGAACGGCTATCACTTTCTTCCCAGTGCTAGCTTTTTCAGCGGACCTCATTGCCGGGTGCCAGCAATACCTGGTTCTCCTCAGAACAATTACTCCGAACCGGGCTCGTATACTTCTGGCTTGAGGACGCCGATGTAAGGGAGGTTGCGGTACTTCTGATTGAAATCCAGCCCGTAACCAATGACAAACTCGTTTGGGACGGAGAAGCCGGTCCAGAAGAGCTCGATGTCTACCTCCCGCCTGGAGGGTTTATCCAGCAAAGTCACAATCTCGAGGCTGGCAGGATTTCGGGCGCTGAAGAGCCGGGTAAGGTAGGCGAGGGTATGTCCGCTGTCAATGATGTCCTCGACCAACAGAGCGTGGCGGCCTTCTATCGGTTCATTCAGGTCCTTCATAATGCGAACTACGCCGGAGCTTGTAGAGGAGGCGCCGTAGCTGCTTGTAGCCAGAAAGTCCACTTCGTGCGGAATCGAGATGGCTCGCATTAGGTCGGCAATAAAAACGATACTGCCCTTGAGGACGGCAATTAAGAGTAGATCCTTGCCCGAATAACGCTCGTCGATCTGCCGGCCTAATTCGCGAATACGGTCCTGGATCTCCTCCGCAGATATTAATACGCGCTCAATGTCCTGACACAGCTGACCCTGCACGTCCGCATCGGCACACTCCTCCTTCACCATCGCGACTGCTGGTGAGCATTCTGCCATGTGCCAATTCTCCTGTAATGTGGTCTAAGAAATGGACGAAAACATTTGCGGGGTATCAAGCGCTAACTCCGGAGACGGACCGATCCGCCCGGAATAGGTGAGGATCGTATCATTCGCTTCGGGCGCCACCAAATATGCCGCCATCCGGCTGGCATTCGTGTACGACAGCAAGTAGCTCGCTGAGTATCATCGCTGTTGCCCCCCAAATGGTCTGGTCCTGTATGGCGAAAAAGGGCACCAACGCAGATCGATCGGCGAGCTGCCACGCCTCCTGCCTCCGGTGCCCTGGGTCCAGAAGAGTCGCCAGTGGCACTTCAAGTAACTGAGCAACTTCGCTCGGATCGGGTCGAAAAACTGGCTTGGCGTTCAGCCGTCCTACGGTAGGATAGACTTCATAGTTGCTGGGTCGAATGTAAAGATCGGTGAGCGTGCCCAGAACCTCCACGTCCTGGGGCGCGATCCCCAATTCCTCGTGTGTCTCTCGCAACGCCGTCTCGGTCAGATCTCCGTCCCCTTCCTCACTGCCCCCACCGGGAAATGCGACTTGGCCGCTGTGGGTCCCGTCATAGGTAGGTCGCAGAATCAGGGGTACATGCAACCGGCCCTGAAGGCTATAGAGCAGAACAAGAACGCCGCTTTGCCGAGCCGGCTCATCCGGCCTGTCATCGGGGTGCCAGCCAGGTCGCGGCAGCGGCGCCATCAGTGCCTGGGCCGGCCGGCCGGGGAGTGGCGCGGCCAGTTTCCTCTGCAAACAGTCAAAGAAAACATCTAAAGAAGCGTTCACAACTGTCCGGTTCCCCGTGGCGTGCATCCAGTGCTACGCCTGGTCGGAACGACGGGATTGAAAGACGATCCGTCCCTGCTCGTCCACTTCCCAACCATACTCGTCAAGATGGATTTCGCGGTCGGGCAGGGTCAGGCGGCGGGACTTACGGTCGAAAGAAAACGGAACCGTGCCGTTCGCATCCGTCAAAACGCCCTTGACAAGGTCGGGGTCACGCTGGGTGAAGCGCATTGCAGTCTCCTCTTGGCGAGACACCCAGAGTACCACCGGACGCACGCTCATTGGCCGGTGGCCTCCCAGAACAGATGATAGACTCGGCGGCTGCCGGGCGTGATTCGTACGTTGTGAGCGATCTGATGTCCTCCCACCCAAATGATTCGGTCACCGTCCAACAGAATGGGCCAGCCGGAACGCAAAAAGCGTGGGACCTTGCGATCGGTGAAATAGTCGCCCAGAGATTTGCCATGCCCGCCCAGGCCCAAGGGCTCGAACCGTTGACCAGCACGAGGCGTGCTGAGACTCAACTGCTGAACAGCATCGGCGTCGATATATGCTTCCCATCGCGAGAGTCTCCCCTCGCCCTGCGCCGGCAGCAGCCGTAGGGCACCGGTCGATTTCTCCGCCCACTCGTATCGCAGGTCCCTTCTGTTCACCTCCTCGCAGCGCAGAGTCCAGCGGTCTACAACGATCTCCCCAGCCGCGGGCAACTCTCTGGCAGGATTGTCCGCCAACCAGGTCCCTCCAAGATAAGGATGCTCCGGGGCAAATGGTGCAACGTCCCGATGGTGCAGGCTGAATGCGTCCTGTGTACGGGTCAGCATTACGTCGGCGATCCAGTTGTAAGGGCCCCCAGAGCGGTTCTCATCATTGAGAGTCCGGCGCAGTCGCTCGACAGCCTCAAAACCGAGTTCGAAATGGGGCCGCCCCAGCTCCCGACCGCAAGCTCGCAACGCCTCTCGCTGGTCGGCCGGGACCAGACTCCGAAAGGCAAGCAGGTCGAAGACCTGTCGGTTGGTTGCATTAGGTGAAGTCTCCATAGAATTCGACGGCGAAGAGCGAGTTGATGTAGATACTTCCTCAAAACTGCTTCTCCGTCTTGTCGCTTCAAGTGCCTTCTGCGTGTAGTGCGCCATCCTCTGCGCCTCTCCCCTCATTACCAACGCCGTTCTGCAAAGAGAGGCGACAATTCTCGGATTGATCTCTTCAAGGGCAGGCAATACTTCGTGTCGAACTCGATTGCGCACGAAAGTAAGGTCCTGATTTGATGGGTCCTCACGCCAGGAGATGTCGTGTTCCCCCAGATACTGCATGATCTCGGAACGGGAAATATCCAGCAGTGGCCGGACCACTCGCACGCCGGGCATCGGCTCACTTTGAAGAAGAAGCGGCCTAACTGCCCGCATTCCGGCCATCCCGTGCACGCCGCTGCCTCGAATCAGATTCATCAGCACCGTTTCAGCCTGATCGTTGGCCGTGTGTGCCACCGCCACATCCACCCTGCAGCCGTCCACCTGCTGTTGTGCGGCAACTTGGGCCAGAAACTGATAGCGCAAACTGCGGGCGGTCGCCTCCATATTCCCTTTTTGGGTCAGCGCACCGAACGGCAATCTGGTCATCACAAATGGCATATTCCAGCCTTTGGCCATCTCGCCAACAAACGCAGCGTCGTCGGCGGACTCCGGTCGGAGATTGTGATCGAGATGGGCGACAACCAGGTCAAGGTTCCAGTCGGCGCGCAAGCGCATGAGTAGGTGCAGCAAGGCCATACTGTCCGCGCCTCCGCTGACAGCGACGACGGCCCGTGAAGAATGTCCTTCGCCCTGCGTCGACGAAGGAAAGAGACCTTCTCTTGCCCGCAACCGTCCGACCAATTCGAGCATCCGCAGGTCGATATCCGACAATGTGGCCCGATCACGTTGGCTATGGCTTATTCTGGGGCGCCCTCCGGTATCCTGAAACCCTGAGAATGTCCGAGTCTTAGTCAAAAGGTCTACCTCCTCCATCGACACGCGCCAGCATCCTTTCCTATGCAATTGGCCCCGGCGAAGTCTACGCTTCCGTGCCTGAGGTTATTCCTGGTCCACCGCAATAGCATAGCGGAGGCCAGCGATCTTTCGCAAAAAGGATCGATGAAAGCGACGCTATAGGTATGTCAATTGTATTTTGTGTCAATTGTGCCTATGGTATACTTGTATCGTTAAAGGTACTTCACCTGCGCAGTGGGCTGCCGGGCCGCCCACAGTTGATCTGACCCTGCAAGAAATGGAGATGTCCCCGGAGTGGCAAACCCGTTAGACTGGCTGTTGGGGCTCTTTTCTCTCGATATCGGCATAGACCTGGGCACGGCAAATACCTTGGTTCACGTGAAAGGACGAGGCGTCATCATCGACGAACCGTCTGTAGTCGCTATCGACAAATCGTCGAAGCGCCGCAATTCGGTCAAAGCAATCGGGCAGGAGGCCAAGGAGATGGTCGGTCGTACACCATCCCACATCGTGGCCGTCCGCCCTCTGCAGGATGGCGTCATCTCCGATTTCAAGATGACGGAAGAAATGATCCATGCCTTCATCGGCAAGGTTCACGGCAATCGGGCCTTTGGCACCGCCCGCCCTCGCGTCGTTATCGGCATCCCTTCCGGCGTGACCGAAGTGGAGAAGCGCGCTGTTCGAGACGCAACCGTCAGCGCCGGTGCGAGAGAAGCCGGCCTGGTCGAAGAGCCAATGGCAGCCGCCATTGGCGCCGGGCTGCCGGTTACCGAGTCTGTGGGCTCGATGATCGTAGACATCGGCGGTGGAACCACCGAAGTAGCCGTGATCTCAATGGGTGGGATCGTCGTCTCACGCTCGATCCGCGTCGCCGGAGACGAGATGAACGAGGACATAGTCAATTACAGCCGCCAAAAGTACAATCTCTTGATCGGCGAACGCATGGCTGAGAGAGTCAAGATTGAAATAGGCTCCGCGTATCCGTTGGAACATGAGCGGACAATGATCATTCGAGGACGTAATCTGATTACGGGTCTGCCCGAAGCAATTGAGATCAGTTCCGTAGAAATCAGGGAGGCCCTGACCGGCTCAGTAGAGGTCATCGTCGACGCGGTCAAGGATACACTGGATGATACCCCCCCTGAGCTTGTGGCAGACTTGATGGAGCATGGGATCGTACTGGCAGGCGGCGGCGCTCTCTTGCAGGGGTTGGCCCAACGCATTCAGGACGAAAACCGCATGCACGTCTATGTTGCCGATAATCCGCTCTCCTCGGTCGTGCTGGGGACGGGCATGATTCTGGAGAAACCGGAGCACTATGCCGAAACGCTGACAACGATGCAGCGTAAAAGTACGATCAGGTAGTTCCCGGCTCGTGTAGGCAAGTTTAGTTGGCCCCTATTTGAATAAGCATCGAAAAGCCTATGCGTAACAGTGATCAACGCGGCTGGGGCAGTGTCAACTTTGGACTCAAATTAGTAATCCTCACTCTGACGGCCGTACTGCTCCTGGCGTTGCAGCAGACCGGCCGCTTGGGGACAGTGGAAGGACTGGTCACCATGGTAACCGCGCCTGGCCAGTCCGGATTGTCGACTCTGACCAACCGCCTTTCCGCTTCCCTGACAAATCTGCGTAACTATCGCTCTCTCCAACGTCGGCTAACCGAACTGGAACGTATCGTCGAAAGCCTGAGCGTCGAAAACCTGCGTTTGCAGGAGGTAGAGCGCGAAAATCAGCGTTTGCGAGAACTCCTGGAATTTGCCGAAACCAGACCCAGCTTCGAAATGCAGGGCGGGCAGATCATTGCCCGCGCTATCGGACGGAATGCCACCAATTTCCTAAATGTGGCAATGATCGATCTCGGGTCCCGGCACGGCATCAGAGTTGGTATGCCGGTGGTGAATGAGCAGGGCCTTGTGGGCCGCATCAGCGAAGTCACGGAAACAACCTCTAAGGTACTGCTCCTTACCGATTCATCCAGCACAGTCAACGCCATCTTGCAGTCGAGCAGATTGACCGGCGTCATCAGCGGAACCCCCGGCTCCCATCCGGTGATAGGTTTCCTCCCACAGGGCACGGAAATCGGGGTAGGAGAAGTAGTCCTTACCTCCGGCATGGGCGGCAATTTCCCCAAGGGTATCCATATCGGACAGGTAGTCGAGGTGCGGCAGCGAGACGTAAATGTTTTCCAGGAGGCTGTAGTAAGGCCGACCGTGAATTTCGGCCAGCTCGAGGAGGTAATGGTCGTCACCAACTTCGACCCTTCTGAGTTTGTACCGCTGCTGGATTCTTTGCCTGATTCGCCAGGAGACACGAGTGACGAGTGACTGGCCTAGTTTGGGGCCAAGGGGAATCTCGGAAGAAAGGAGGAACAGGGGCTCCATCTTTGGGGCTGCCGGGGTACGGCAGGACGGTTTTGGGCAGGTTCACGCAAGGAGGGCCTTCTCCACTTCACTCTCCTCAACCGACCTGGGTACTTCCTGGCTTATCGTCCCCATTCTGGGCGCGGCAGCCGTTTTCCAGGTCGTCGTCGTCCCAGAGTTGACGGTACGAGGAGTCTACCCCGATCTGATCCTTCTGCTAGTGATTGCCAGGTCACTGATTGCTGGCGGGCCCAGCGCGGTGACTTGGGGGTTCGTGGGCGGGCTGTGGATGGATGTCCTCAGTGGAGGAGCAATCGGCGCCTCAAGTCTGGCCTTGATGGCAACCTCATTGCTGACCGGATTGGGCCACAACGCGATCTTCAGGCGCAATTCCTTCGTGCCATTCATCTCGGCGTTGTCTGGCACTATCGTCTTTTCGCTGATCTACCTGGCCATTCTGGTCGGTGTAGGCTACAGGTTCCCGCCAGTTCCTTTGGTGATCAATCTGATAGTCCCTGTCACACTGTACAATGGCGCCGTAATGTTCCTTGCGACGCCAATCTTGAATCGTTGGCCGGAAAAAGTGAACTATCCATAGACTCATGATTGCCTCGACCGCAAGGCGGGCCAAGACCTATAGCTTACCCATTGGACGATCATGGACCAACGCGCAGTGCGCACAGCAACGACAACCTCTATAGCGGTCCGCCTGACGCTGGCTGCAACCTTTATTGTGTTCTGTTTCCGTCTGTATTCGCTGCAGATCGTCAGCGGCGAATCTTACCAGGAGCAGGCGGCCGTCAACAGACTCAGAGAAATCGATTCTTACGCGCCGCGCGGCGTGATCTACGATCGGAATGGCGAAATCCTGGCACGCAATCGGCCCAGCTTTGTTATCGCCGTCACGCCGGCCGACCTGCCCTCGGACGACCTCAATACCGACATCGATGAACAGCGTATCGCGCTCGAAAGGCTGCTTGCCGTTCTGGAGGCAAATACAGACCCCGAAATGGCGATACGCATCGCCGAAGTGATGTTTCTACACCTCGGCCGGGAAGACTTCAGAAACACGGTTGAATCCGCCGGGTTCAGCCTTTCATTTCGTCTCATTGACGTTGAAGTCATAGAACTGGACGATGAGGGACGCGAAGTCGTCAAAGTAGAACCGACTCTGATTCCGGACCTCTCCGAACCGCTCCCCATCGGCGGGCTGCTGGCTCTCCTGGAGCGTGCTGTGGCCTTGGGCACGCAAGGCAGCTCCTACAAGCCGGTCTCGGTCTTGGACCTTGTGGATCGCGAACGAGCATTTCAGGTAGCTGAGGAGACCTATCAACTGCGCGGCGTCCACGTGCTGCAAAAACCGGTACGGGAATATCCCTACCGGGAACTGGCGGGCCACGTGTTGGGCTTCTTGGGGCCGATCCCCAAACTGGCCGCTGAAAACTACAAGGAAAGAGGATATGAAGACCCGAACGAGCCGGTCGGTCTGAATGGACTGGAATATAATTACCAGGACTCCCTGCGCGGCCTCCCAGGCAAAAGGCTTGTCGAAGTGGATATTCTGGGTCGGGAAAGTCGAACTGTCAACATAGTTCGTGAACCCCAACCCGGTCTGAATCTGAATCTGAGCCTGGATATCCGTCTGCAGGAGGTGATGCACAACGCCCTCGCACGCCAACTTGACGAGACAGGCGCCCCCCACGGGGTGGCGCTGGCAATGGACCCCCGCAATGGGGCGATGCTGGGGCTGGTCAGCCTGCCCAGTTACGACAACAATATCTTCTCCGAAGGACTGGGAGAGGAGTATCAGGCCCTGGAAGTGGAAGATGACACGCGGCGCCCGCTCTACAACTATGCCATCGGTGGGCTTTACCCTCCCGGCTCAACTTTCAAGCTTGTCTCGGCTACAGCCGCCCTAGCTGAGAATGTCATCACCCCCTATACGACACTCGTTGATCGAGGGCCGATCTACCTGCCAAATTTCTTTTTTCCTGACGACCCTACCCAAGCCCAGGAATTCGTAAGCTGGAACCATAAGCTCAATATTTTACACGGTGCCATGACCATTGTTGAGGGTCTCGGTCTCTCCAATGACATATTCTTTTACTATCTAGGCGGCGGTTACCCGGACTTCATGGTGGGACTGGGGAGCGAACGTCTTGCCAAGTGGATGCGGCTATTTGGCTACGGTGAAAAAACGCGCGTGGATCTGCCTGGAGAAGTCCAGGCAATCGTACCCGACGAACAGTGGAAGAGGCTGACCAAAGCCGAATCGTGGACAACCGGTGACAGTTACAACATGGCCATCGGCCAGGGCGATGTTTTGGGTACACCGATGCAGGTTTTGGTCAGCACGGCCGTAGTCGCCAATGGCGGCTATGTGGTAAAACCCCAGTTTGTGCAGGAAAAGGTAGACACGCAAAACCGGATACAGTGGCAATACGAACCGGAACTCAAGGAGCGCGTGCCGGTAGACCCGGGCCTGCTTGCTTTCGTACAGAGAGGGATGTGGCATGCGGTCAATGGAAACTACGGGACCTCCCCCAATAGTCGCGTCGATGGCATAACTGTCGCCGGCAAGACTGGTACGGCAGAGTTCTGTGCCTATGACCCGGAGATTCAGGACTGCACCGATCGCGACCACGAAGGGAACCTTCCCTTCCACGCCTGGTACACCGCATACGCTCCTTATGAAGATCCCGAAATCGTTGTTACAGTCTTTGTCTATTCAGGAGGAGAAGGGTCGGCCGTAGCGATCCCTGTTGCGCAAGAGACACTTCACGCATGGTTTCACGATTTGCGTCCTTAGCTCAACCGCCGATTCTGACACTGTCGCTGCCTCCCACGACCTGAAGTCTCGGTTCTCAGTTTCCGCCTATTGGCTTGAATTATTGCCCGCAACCGCCTATCTACCAATGTCCATAAGGATCGAATGAGTACGAACAGCTTTTCCTCGCCGAGGGGCAGGCTGTCCTCCAGGCCGGACGTTCGCATCAAAGGCCGGGGGGGCTATACCGTCGTTGAAGTGGCAGACGACAAGGGTGCGTGGCCGGAGGTCGTGGACTATCTTGCCAGTCATATCTCGCAGGCCGACGGCTTTTTCCGAGACGAACGTATGTCGCTGGCAATTGGCGACAGGGCGGTCACCGCAGATGACCTTCAGGCGGTGAACGAAGTTCTGGAGGAACAAAATATCGTCTTGGTATCTTTGCACACGGGCGAACGCGGCTCTTTTCAGGTAGCAAAGCAGTTGGGGCTGGACGTCATTTGGGAAGGAGATTCGCCGCCGCCGGTAGTCAGATTGGAACGCAGGCAAGACAGAAACGGCGAGCGTTTTCTCACCCAGGCAGCGCGCGGGCTCTACCCGGCCTCTCTTGGTGAAGACGGTGGTATTCCGCCCGGCAGCGACTTTCACGCGACGCCGTTCGAGCCGCTGGCTCAGGAGCCTGTCGCAGCGGAGAGAGATGATGAACAGACCGCGGTCACGCCTTGGGCAGACGAACCCAGCGTGGAGTCCGCGCCGCCGCCGTACATTTACCGCGGCAACCTGCGCTCCGGCCAGTCGATTCGGCACGCCGGCACCGTTGTCATATTGGGCGACGTCAACCCGGGTGCGCAGGTGATCAGCGGCGGCGACGTGCTTGTGTGGGGGCGCCTGCGTGGAACTGTGCATGCGGGCGCAATGGGAGACAATCGCGCTATCGTGACCGCACTTGACTTTGAACCGGTGCAGATGCGAATCGCCCGCCACATCGCCATGACGCCAAGGAGTGCATCCAGCAATCCCGGCTACTGGTTCTGGAAACGGGAAAGCAGCGGCAAGCCCGAAGTGGCCAGAGTCATTGACAATCAGATTATCGTGGATCCCTGGGATGCAAACAGGTGAATCAGTGAAGGGCGAATTCTCGCCCACCGCCCATGCAACCCCGGACCATCGCACCTCCGATGAGGACGGAGGTCTCGTCCTGACGCTGACGTCCGGCAAAGGAGGAGTTGGAAAGACGACAACAGCTGCCAACTTGGGTACGGCTCTGGCAATGGCAGGTCAGCGGGTGATTGTCGTTGATGCTGACATTGGCCTGAGAAATCTCGACATCGTAATGGGGCTGGAAAGCCGGGTTGTCTACAATCTGGTTGACGTCATCGAGGGGCGTTGCTCCCTGCATGAATCCCTCGTGCCCGACAAGCGCGTAGATGAACTGTACCTCTTGCCAAGTTCCCAGACGCGGGACAAGACCGCAGTCGCACCCGACCAGATGATGACACTCTGTGAGGAACTGCGGGCCATCGCGGATTTTGTCCTGGTTGACTCCCCCGCCGGCATCGAATTGGGCTTCCAGAACGCAATTGCCGCCGCTTCGGAAGTGATCATAGTCACAACCCCCGAAGTTAGTGCCCTGCGGGATGCCGACAAAGTCATCTATCTGCTGGAGCGCGACATGAACACACAAGCGCGTCTCATCATCAATCGGTACAATCCTCGTCTGGTACGGCGCAAGGAAATGATCACCAGGAACGACATTTTGAGCATTCTCAGCATCGATCTCTTGGGTATCGTGCCTGATGACGATCAGATCATAGTTTCAGCCAACAAAGGATGGCCCGTTGCTCTGGAACGGAAAAAGTACGTCAGCCGCGCCTACCACAACATCGCCCAGCGACTGCTGGGGTTCAATGTCCCGCTGATGAACTTTCAGGAAGTCAGCTGGCCGGAGCGCCTCCGTCGTCTCATTGGTTTGTAGCTGGCGAAAACCAAACAACCGATGATCCGACACTTCGACCGACCTCTATTCTTTTCCGTTCTGCTCCTCTGCGGGATCGGCATTGCCATGACCTACAGCGCCACCTTCACCACTATCGCGCTGGCCGACTACTGGCAGAGACAGCTCGTCTTCACTATCCTGGGCGCAATTGCCCTCGTTACAGCCGCCCTCTTCGACTACAGGCATTTGGAACTGCTGGCTCAACCAAGCTACATCCTTCTGATGGCTTCACTGATGGCAGTCTATCTGGTTGGCGAAGTCAAGAGCGGCGCCCAGCGCTGGCTGAATCTGGGCGTTACCGACGTGCAGCCCACCGAGGCAGGAAAGTTCCTGCTCATCATTTTCCTGTCATGGTATCTGAGCCGCTTTCAGGATCGAATTCACAGGCTCCCCTATCTACTGGGTGTAATCGTCCTGCTTCTACTTCCCCTGGGCCTGGTATACGTCCAACCGGATCTGGGCATGACGGTCACTCTGGCTTTCATCAGTGGAACACTGATTCTCATCAACGGAGTTCGTTTGCTTCATGTCCTGCTTGGCCTTGCGGCAGGGGCGGCAGCTTGGCCGATTTTGCGGGGAACGCTTCAAGACTACATGGTGGAAAGAATCGAGATCTTCCTCGACCCCGGATCGAATCCTGACGCCGCGTTTAATGTGCAGCAAGCGCTTATCAGTATAGGCAACGGCGGATGGATCGGTATGGGCTGGGGCGAGGGTTCACAGAATCAACTGCACTTCCTGCGTGTTCGGCATACAGATTTCATCTTCAGCGTCATCGCCGAAGAGCTGGGCTTCGTAGGTACAGTCCTGGTACTGTCTTTGCTTTTCTTCGTGATTTGGCGCTTAGTGCGAATCGCCGACCTGGCGCAGGATCAATTTGGACGCCTCATCACCTTGGGCGTTGCCTCGCTGATCTTCTTTCAGACTTTCGTAAACGTGGGGATGAATCTGGCCATCCTCCCTGTCACAGGCATGACACTGCCGTTCCTGAGTTACGGCGGAAGTAGTCTTGTTTCAATGATGCTGGCTGTGGGGTTGGCGCAAAGCGTCGTCATGCGCCATCGCAAGATGGATTTTGCGTAGCTGTAGAACTCTACGGCTGCGGGTCGACGCAGGGAGGCCGGCCGCAGGTCACTGCCCCAGCCCCCTTAGCAGGTCTGCCCAAAGCCCTGGCTGCAGGCCGATAACGACAACCGCGAGGACTGAGACGACAACGACAAATAGCGAGGAGCGTGAAGCGGGAACCAGGTGCGGCTCCTTCTCGCCTCCGGTTTCTTCAGGTTGCTGGAAATACATCGCTACGACGACTCGCAAATAGTAGTAGGCGCTGATGGCGCTGTTCAGGACCCCAATCACCACCAGCCAGGCCCAACCGGCCTCCACGGCCGCCTTGAAGACAAGGAATTTACCGAAAAATCCGGCCAGCGGTGGAATCCCACTCAAACTGAGCATGAAAATAGCCATTGCCGCGGCCAGAACCGGGAACCTATCGGCGACGCCCGCCAGTCTGCTCTGCTCCAAGTCATTTTCATTCCCAAACTGTTTGTCGAAGCCAATTATTACCGTAAACGCGCCTATGTTCATGAACGCGTACGCGAACAGATAAAACGCAGCGGCAGACGAAGCTGCAACTGTCCCCGCCACCAGCGCGATGAGGATGTTACCGGCGTGGGCGATGCCCGAGTAGGCCAGCATCCGTTTCACGCTGCTCTGGCGCAAGGCCGTCAGGTTGCCTACCGTCATGGTCAGGACCGCAAGAATCGCCAGGGGCGTGGCCCACTGGTCATGATAGGAGGGCAGGGCGGTCATCATCAGCCGGAAGAATCCGGCGAAGGCCGCGGCCTTTGTACCCACGCTCATGAAGGCCGTTACCGGGGTCGGCGCGCCCTGATATACGTCCGGCGTCCACATGTGGAATGGGACAAGGCTCACCTTGAAGCCAAACCCGACCAGCAGGAGCGCGATTCCGGGCAAGACAAGAGAGGGGTTGCCGCCGCCTGTTGCCAGGGTTTCATGAATCCGGGCGAAGTGAGCGCTGCCGCCGGCGCCGTAAAGCAGGGCAGAGCCGTAAACGAAGAATGTGCTGGCGAACGCGCCCAGGAGAAAGTACTTCATGGCAGCTTCTATGCTGCGGGGGTTATCCCGATAGAAGCCGCTCAGGATGTAGAGTGCCAGTGAAAAGATCTCAAGGGCAATGAATAGGACGATCAAGTTCGTAGCCGTACCCATCAACATCATGCCGATAACTGCCAGCAGATACAAGGAGTAGAAGGCTCCCCCTTGTCGTTCAACTGCCGGGTAGTTATTGCGGCTCAGCAGTACACCCAATACGCCGGCAATCAGGATGACCAACCGCACGCTAAGCGCAAAACCGTCGGATACGGCCCCGTCCAGATATTCGACCGGCGCCCTGCCCCAAATCATCACGGACGCGCCGATTCCCAACAAGAGGATGACAATCGACAGGTTGGCCAGAAACTGAGAGCCATTCTGCCCGCGGCGGCCGATGTCGACCATCATGAGGACCATCACGCCAACTGCCAGAACCAGTTCCGGCAGAAGAACCACAGCATTGTCGAAGAGAAGAGCGGTATCCATAGTCGTCAGCGGATCGTGGTCAAAGAACGATTGCCATGAGTCAGTGCCGGCGCGGAGCTGCTGTCCACGACCCACTCGTCACCAACTACTGGTGTCTGGACGACCTCCAGCGCCGCCACAGAGGGATTGATCTTGTCCAGGAACAGATTCGGCGCCAATCCGATTACAAAGAAGAGCAGCACAATTGGCAGCAGCTGACCGATCTCAGCCCGGGTCAAATCGGGCAGCTTTCCCTTGAAATTGGCAGGATTCGTCAACTCGCCCTGTGCCACCTGCCTGAACGCATGCAGCAGATACCAGGCCGCAAGGATGACGCCGGCGGTGCCGAGGACGGCAAAAAACGGCGAGCTCTTGTAGGTTCCCAGCAAAATAGTGAACTCGCCGATGAAGCCGTTCAGACCGGGAAGGCCCGCGCTGCTCATCGCTACAACCAGGAAGAAAAACGAAAAGATCGGCACACTGGCCCAGAGGCCGCCGTAGTCCTTCAGCAGCCGCGTGTGGCGTCGCTCGTAGAGCATCCCCACCATCAGGAAAAGTGCGCCAGTGCTGAGACCATGGTTGACCATCTGCAGGACCGCCCCGCTGATGCCCTGCTCATTCAAGGCGAATATCCCCAAAACAACGAAACCCATGTGGGCCACCGAGGAATAGGCTACCAGCGACTTCAGGTCCCGCTGCGCAAGAGCCACGAGCGCGCCGTAGAGAATACCGATGACTGCCAGAATCGATATGAGCGAAGCGTAGTCGGCGACCGCCACGGGGAACAGCGGCAAAGCGAATCGCAGAAATCCGTAAGTTCCCAGCTTCAGGAGCACTCCGGCCAGAATGACCGAACCGGCCGTGGGTGCCTCAACGTGTGCGTCAGGTAGCCATGTGTGGAAGGGAAACAGCGGGACCTTGATGGCGAAGGCAAGCGCAAACGCCAGAAACGCAACCTGCTGCAATCCCGGAGGCAGACCGGCTTCCTGCAACGCGAGCACATCAAATGTGCCGGCATTGAAATAGAGGGCGAGAATTGCCACCAGCATCAGTGCTGACCCTGCAAGCGTGTACAGGAAGAACTTGATGGCGGCGTATATCCGATTCTGGCTGCCCCACTTTCCAATCAGGAAGGCCATCGGAATCAGGCTGAACTCCCAGAATACGTAGAACAGCACCAAATCCAGGGCCAGAAAGACGCCCAGAACAGACGTCTCCATCAGCAACATCAGTGCCAGGTAACCGCCAAGATTCTGCTTAATATGCTGGTTGCTGAAGGCGACCGCGATCGGCATCAGCAGTGTTGTCAACAGGACCAACCAGAGGCTGATCCCATCCACACCCATATGGTAATAGATGTTCAGGTCCGGCATCCAGGCATAGCGCTCAACAAACTGCATATCCGGGATCTCTTGCCAGCCGGGCAGCAGCAACAGGCTCACCACGAAGGTGGCGATCGTTGCGCCAAATGCCAACCACTTCTTGAGGCTATCGCTCGGCGCCAGCAGAACGACGATGGCGCCGACTACGGGCAAAAATGTTAGGGTCGAGAGCATAAAGACACCAGTGAATGGTCGTTAACTGATGGTGATCGGAAAGGGATCTGAAACACGCAGCGCTTCTAGCCTCCAATCACAAACCACAAGAGTAGGGCCACGACACCGCAGAAAAGACTCAACGCGTAAGTTGGTACCAATCCATTGTGGACCTTGCGTAGGGCGCCGCCCAACGACAGATTTGCCTGGCCGACGAGATTTACCGCACCATCAACGACGCCTTGGTCCACTACACGGCTGAACCAGTTGGAGAGTCCAAGCAGGGGTTCCACGATCCATGCGGCGTATACCTCATCCACGTACCATCTGTTGCGCGCGAAAGGTTCCAGCGGCCTGACCAGTCCTGTTATTCCCGCGGACAACCTTCCCATTGAGGTATCAGAACTCTTCAAATAGCGCCCGTAGGCCAGTCCGACGCCGGCCAGTGCAACAACCGCGCTGACCGCCAACAGCACCAGTTCCATCGGAACGCTTGCATGAAAAGCGGGCTTGCCTACGGCCGCTTCCAGGTAGTGTTCCATGGTGAGCAGAAACGGCAGGTTCAGGATACCGCCAATCAGGGCGAGGACTGCCAGTACCCAAAGTGGCGCCGTCATCACTGAAGGGCTTTCGTGCGCGTGTTCATGTATATGCTGGTCGCGTGCCTCGCCCCAGAAAGACACGAATACGGCCCGGAAACTGTAGAACGCCGTCAACAAGGCTGTTAACAGCCCGATCAGATAGAGAAGAATGTTGAAATTGGCAACATGCAGCAGTATTCCATCCTTTGAGAAAAAGCCGGACAGCAGAGGCAGGCCCGCGAGGGCTGATGCGCCTATCAGGAACAAGCGGTAGGTCGTTGGCATCTTGACGCGCAGATTTCCCATCTTGCGAATGTCCAGTTCGCCGTCGGGAAGACCGTGCATGACGTTGCCGGCTGCAAGAAACAGCAGCGCCTTGAAGAAGGCGTGCGTCACCAGGTGGAAGATAGCAAATGCATAGGCCCCCACCCCGACACCCAGCATCATGTAGCCCAACTGGGAAATCGTTGAGTAGGCGAGGATCTTCTTCAGGTCAACCTGCGTCAGCGCGATCGACGCCGCCAGCAGCGCGGTCAGACCTCCCACCCAGGCCGCGAGGCCGCCCGCCATCGGCGCAAGCTCCCACAGGAAGTGCGTTCGTGCCACCATGTATATGCCTGCCGTCACCATCGTGGCCGCATGGATGAGCGCGGAAACAGGCGTAGGACCCGCCATCGCGTCCGGCAGCCAGACAAACAAGGGCAGTTGGGCGCTCTTTCCAGTCGCGGCCAGCAGGAGAAGCAGACAGATCGCAGTCGCCGTACCTGTCGCCAACGCGCCTGACCCTTGAGAAACTTCCTCAAAAACAACCGTCCCGACGCCGGTCCAGATCAGGAAGACTGCCAGCATCATGCCGAAGTCACCGATCCGGTTGACCAGAAACGCCTTCTTGCCTGCATCTGCGTAGTGCCCGTAGGATTCGTCATGGCGGTCAAAATAGAAGCCAATCAGCAAGTACGACGCCAACCCTACGCCTTCCCAGCCAACAAACATCCCCACGAAGTTGTTGCTCAGGATCAGCACCAGCATCGCCAGAATGAAAAAATTCAGATAGACGAAGAAGCGCTGAAAGTTCTGTTCGCCGTGCATGTAGCCGCCGGCGTAGATGTGGATCAGCGCGCCCACCCCGGTTACGACCAGGGCCATCGTCACGCTGAGCGGGTCAATCAGCAGAGCCGCCGGCGCATGAAAGCTCCCAATGGTGATCCAGTCCCACAGATGGACGGTTTCCGTACGGTGATGCGCATCCAGCCCCGATAGACCAAAAAAGAGTCCCAGACTGACGACGAAAGATAGGACCACCGCGCCGGAAGCAACGACATGGATGCCCCGTTCCCTGAGTCTGTCTCCGATGAACAGATTTATCAGCGCGCCCAGCGCTGGGAAAACCAGAATTAGCCAGGCTAAGTCCAACATACATTCCTCATAACGGCTCTCTGTCGGCCGACTTCGGCTCTGGAGTGGTGCGGAGCAAGAACGAATTCACAATTGAAGTGAAACTAGAAATTAGGAACTGGTCGTCACCACTTCAGCAAATTGATTTCATCGATATTGATGCTCTCACGATGGCGAACATTGGCGATCAAGATTGCCAGTCCGACGGCAACTTCGGCCGCGGCAACTGCCATGATCATGAAGACGAAGATCTGCCCCTCAAGATTGCCCCACTGGCGAGCGAGGGCGATCAGTGTCAGGTTCACGCTGTTGAGCATCATCTCAATGCACATGAAAATGATGAGGGCGTTGCGGCGCAGTAGGACACCGGTTGCGCCGACGGTAAAGATTAAGGCAGCCAGGACCAGGTAGTAGCTTGTCTCTACCATCATTCGTTTGCCTTGAGGGACGCGATGCCTTCGCCTGCGCCTTCCTGCTGACGTCCCAGCACAAGAGCACCGATCAGCGCGACAAGCAACAGAAGAGCGATCAACTCAAAGGGAAGCACATAATCTGTAAACAGGGCGGTCCCAACAGCCTTTGGCGTCCCCCCTTGCAAGAGCGCCGCAGTTTCTTCTGTTGGGCCCATCATTCGCGAAAGAGCACTATAGGATACCGTCAGGAGTAAGATGACCCCCAGCGCGATACCCACAGTACGACTCCAAGCCCGCTGCGCAGCGCTGAAGTCGTTCGTTTCCCCCCCGATAAGCATAATTACAAACAGTATCAGGATGACAATTCCCCCGGCGTAAACGATCACCTGTGCCGCCGCCAGGAACTGCGCATCGAGTGTGACATAGAGAACTGCCAGGGTGGCGAAGTTGGTAAGTAGAAACAGCGCGCTGTGCACCGGCTGGCGGCTTGCCACCACGCCCAGAGCTGCCGCCAGGCTGACAGCGCCAACGAGCAAGAAAAAGAGTAGCGACCAACTCATGAAAAGTTACTCCGGTCGAATGATGACCTTGGGCATGCCTGGATTGAGAAGTTCCTCTTTGGTCAACACGAAATCCTTGCGCTCGTAGTTGGCCATGGCAAAGTCGTGACCGAGGACAATGGCTTCTGTAGGGCAGGCCTCTTCGCAGTCACCGCAGAATACGCAGCGCAGCAGATTCAGCTCGTAAACCTTCGCGTGGCGCTCGCCCGGCGAGAGCGGCGCATCCGGGTCGTTCTCTGCCGCTTCCACGTAAATCGCTTCAGTAGGGCAGGCGGCTTCGCACAGACAGCAGCCAATGCATCGCTCCAACCCGTTGGCATAGCGCCTCAGTTCATGGCGACCGCGAAAGCGGGGGTATATCGGAATATCCTCGTGAGGAAACTCCACCGTAACCGGCCTCTGGCTCAGGTGCTTGAGCGTCACTCCCATCGCCTTGCCGATCTCGGTCGCGCCCTTCAGGAAAACACCGAATTCCATTGAAATCCTCTTTCCCCTTCGCTTCTCACTTCAGGAATACTGCCAGGACTGCCGAAACGCTCACATACGCCAGGCTAAGGGGCAACATGAACTGCCAGCAGAACTTCATCAACTGGTCATAGCGTGGACGACCTATGCTGGCCCGTACCCAGACGAAAAGGAAGAGCAGAACTACGACCTTGATCAAGAGATATATGGGCCCCAGCCAGATATACTGCTCTGCGAAGGGACCTTTCCACCCGCCAAAGAAGAGCGTCGCCATGATGGCACTGGTGGAAATCATGTTCACGTACTCGGCGATGAAGAATAGCGCGAACTTCATGCCGCCGTACTCAGTCTGAAATCCAGCCACCAGTTCGTTCTCGGTCTCCGGCAGATCAAAGGGACTGCGGTTGGTCTCGGCCAGGATGCAGATGAAGAAGAAAGGAAACGCCAGCCACAACCAGATCCATTCCCACCAGGGACGGTAATTCTCAACCAGATCCACCAGGCTGAAACTTCCGGCCAATATGAGAATGCTGACCAGAAAAAGACCCAGCGGCAGTTCGTAGGAAACCATCTGTGCAGAAGATCGCAGCGCGCCGAGCAACGAATAGTTGTTGTTGCTGCTCCACCCTGCCAGAATGATGCCGTAACTTTCGATCCCCGCGACCGCCAGAATCCAGAGGAAGCCGATATTTACGTCAGCGATGGCAGGGGTACCTTTGGCAATCGGAATAACCGCCCAGATGATCAGCGCTGGCACGAGGGCCAGCGCCGGCGCCAGCAGATAAACCGGCTTGTCAACGTGATTGGGGATGATCTCTTCTTTGAAAAAAGCCTTCACTGCGTCGGCGGCCGGCTGCAGAAGCCCGAACTTGCCCGCCCGGTTTGGGCCGTAACGCACCTGGAAACGGGCCAGCAGTTTGCGCTCAAACCAGGTTAGGTAGGCGAAACCGGTAAGCAGCACAAATATCAATATCAGTGCGCGGATGGCCGGAAAGACCAACAGATTTAGCCAGTCCATTTAACGCCTTTCGACTTTGACTCGCTGGGTAAAGCTGCCGTTGAGCAGCGCGCCTACCGGCGCGCCGGGAAGACTCTCCGGTATCCATGCACAACCTGCCTGCACCTGCGCGTCGACCGCCACAGTCAGATCTAGGTTTCCTTGCTCGCTCCGCACAGTGACCGCACTGCCCGCGTCCAGGCCGAACTCTGCCGCATCGGCAGGATTCAAGGTGACCGTTGCGCCATGGGCCATCCCCTGCATCTGTTCAGTCAGGCTGAAAAGCGTGCCGCCGTCATAGAGGACAGAGCCGGTGACGAGGCTGAGAGGATATTCAGCGTCGCCAACCGCAGACTCTGGGCTTCTCTCTGGCGTGCGCCCGGCGGAAGCATCGGAAACCGGAGCGGAATCGGCGTCCCACTGGCGGCCCTGGTCTCCCAGTGCCTCCCAGGTCAGCTCTGTATACGCCGGGACAGCTCGAGGGATCTCTGCAGTTACACTGTGAGCGTCGGAAAAAGGCCAGTGTTCGCCCATCTGCTTGGCCAAGTGCGCAAATATCATCCAGTCCGGCGCCGCCCTTGACTTTGGATCGTTGACCGCCTTGGGCGCCCTCTGCACGCGACGCTCCAGATTGGTGTAGGTGCCGTCGCTCTCCGCCCATCCCTGGGCGGGCAGTACGACATCCGCCTTCTGCGCGGTCTCGGTCGGCAGCAGATCGGTGACAACGAGAAGCTCCAGCTCCTCTAAACTGGCCGACCAGTCCGGCGACTCAGTAGCAGGGTTGGCGCCGTTCACGAAAAGGGCCCTCATCTCCTGGCTGTCCAGCATCTGCTTGTAAGTGTAGCCTGGGAAGGTGGAAAGCTCGCATCCCCATAGCGCCTCCAACCGGGATCTGGCGTCGGCGTCATCCAGTGGAAATTGGCCGGGCAAACCGTCCGGAAGCACTCCCATATCTCGGCAGCCCTGCGCGTTGCCGTCCAGGCCGACATAGGCCACTCGTGCCCCCTCACCAACCGCTTGGGCCAGCTGTTCCAGTCCGTCACGGACATCGGGTCCGTTCTCTCCCCGCGCTGCCATTGGCCCGTAGACAATAAGCGAACTCTCGCTCTCCTTCAGCAGTTTGGCCGCGGCCTGTATCGCCGGCTCCTCGTCGGACAGGGCGGAACCCTGAACCGCCTGCAGAAGGCGGCTTACCAGTAGAGATTCGCCTCCCGGAAGGTAGGCCAGATAAGGGCCGCCATATCGTGTCAATTCGATCTTGCGGGCATGTGCGATGACCAGTTTGACGCCGCCTCTGAGGACGGCTCTCTTCAAGTGCAGGTCCAGAATTGGCAGTTCTTCGCTTGGATCCAGACCAAAAAGCACAACGGTATCGACCTGAGGATCAGGCCCGTACTGCGGTTTCATCAGCTCAGTCAATGCGGGCAGACCGGTGGCCAGGGCCGCCACCTCTCCGCCGTCGCGGTGATCGATGTTATTGGTCCCGATCACCGCGCGCATGAACCGCTGCAGTGCGTAGTTGCTCTCGTTGCTGATCTTGCCGCTGCCGATAGCCCCGATGCTGTCGGCCCCGTACTTTTCCTTAATGCCGGTCAACCGGTTGGCTATGTAAGCCAGCGCCTCGCTCCACTGCACAGGAACCAGTTTGCCGTTCTTGCGCAACTGCGGTGTGGCCAGCCGGTTCTCATCGTTTACCCAGGCGTGGGCAAAGCGGCCCTTGTCGCAAATCCACTGGTCGTTGACCTGCATATTCTCGCGGCCGACAATGCGCCGCAACTGGTGAGTACGGCTGTCCAGTCGTACATTGCAGCCCACCGAACAGTGCATGCAGACGCTGGGCGTCCGCTCAATTTCCCAGGGGCGGTACGCAAAACGGGAGACGCGGTTTGTCAGTGCCCCGACCGGGCAAAGGTCGATAATGTTGCCGCTGGTCTTGGCGTCTACCGGACGCCCGTCTTGGATGTCGACGATCGTATCGTTACCCCGTTCGAACAGACCCAACTGCGGCTTGTCCTCCCACTCCTCCAGGTAGCGGATGCAGCGCCAGCAGAGGACGCACCGCTCCTGGTCCAGCACAATCGTGTCGGAAATGTCGTAGTGTTTCTTCGCAAGCCGCTTCGGTTCGATCAGCTGGCTGATCCCCGGACCGAAGCGCATTGTCTGGTCCTGCAGCGGGCACTCGCCGCCTTTGTCGCAGATCGGGCAATCCAGCGGATGATTGAGCAGAATGAAGGCAAGATTCGCTTCCTGCACCGTCCTCACCTGTTCGGTATCCGTCCGCACAACCATGCCGTCGCCTACCGGCATCGTACAGGAGGCCATCATCGCCGTACCCCGAGGGCCGTCCACCTCGACCAGGCACATGCGGCAGCAGCCAACCGGGTCCAGCTTGGGATGCGAACAGAAGACCGGAATCTCGACGCCCGCCATGCGCGCCGCGTCGACCAGAAGCGTCCTGGCAGGAACCGACACTTCTTCTTCGTTGATGGTGAGCGATACGTTATCAGTCATTGACGATTACGTCTCCGAGAACAAAAAACCTCTTCAAGTCCGGCAGAGTCAGGCTTCGCCGGCGGCTGGCGACAACAATTCGTCAACCGCAACGTGGAAATCTGGGAATGCAAGTGGCGCCACTGTCATGCCTTGACTCAACGTTAGTTTCGTCTGGTAAAGTGCCTCGCCCGAGGAGGAGCTGCGCGGATCGCGATACACCTCCAGTACATCATCGACAAGATTCCAAATCCAGTACTCGGGTATCCCTGCTTGGGCGTATAGTGCTCCCTTCTTGGATCGATCCATGCTCAAACTCGATTCAGCCACCTCCACCAACAAGAAAATCTCAGACGGACTAGGGTGACGTTCCGCAAATGCTGCACCCATATCCTTCAAAAGAATTAAGTCCGGCTCCGGTTCGGACTCTGAATCTACAATTGAAATCGGAGCCTGAACGCGAAGTCTGATTCCCCCCCGTGTGAGAAGGGACGAAAAAACTAGCAATAGTAGGTCGACCGCATTTGCGTGCGGCGGATATATCGGACTCATTGACACCAAGACTCCTTCGAGCAATTCAACCCGCTCGTCCTCATCGAAGAAGCCCGCCTCAATCAGCGAATGATATTCATCCAGCGTGAACCGCCGCAGTGGCACACCTTCCACCGGCGCAATTGGCAAAACTGCTTCCCGTGTTCTGCTTCGCTTTCTCTCGACCTGTGGGCTTGGGTCAGGCGAGACAGTTGGTGCTACCGTAACCATCTAAGTTTCCTCAGTCGTCACCCTGAACCAAATCATCGTGCAGCACGATATTCCCGCCGGCCGGCGCAAATGTGGTGTCCCGCAAACCGCTCTCCTCGTGCGTATTCGGGCGGTAGTCCGGCCGAATCGGCAGAACCGGGCCAATCTCGTCAGGATTGGTGTTCTCGATCTGCGACGAAAACTCGGGTCGGAATTTGAGCAGGTTGCTCTGCAGACCCCACACCGATGCCTCGCCAAATGGACAGAAGCTCTTGCCGGCAATATTGTCGGCAATAAACTCCATCAGCTCCAGGTCTCTGCCCAAACCCTGCCCTTCCTCGATGCGCAGCAGGATCTTTTCCAGCCACGCCGTGCCCTCGCGGCAAGGCGTGCACTTGCCGCAGCTCTCTTCTCGGTAGAAGCTGAGCGTGCGCCGCGCAACCTCGACCATTGAGGTGCGGTCGTCGATCGCGATCACGCCCGCCGACCCCAGCAGCGAACCGGCCTCGGTGATGCTCTCAAAGTCCAGCGGCGTGTCGAACTGATCCGGTGTCAGCAGCTTCATCGAGAGGCCGCCGGGAACGATCGCCTTGATCGGATGGTTCTCGTCCTCCGGCCCGCCACCGTACTTGTTGACCAGTTCACTTAACGGCGTTGCGTGTGGAAGTTCGTAGAGCCCCGGCCGCTTGACGTTGCCACTTAGACAGAAGATACGCATCCCCGGGCTGCGTTCCGTGCCGTACTCCTTGTACCAGTCGACGCCGTGGCGCATAACGTGCGTCACGTTGCAGATTGACTCGACGTTGTTCACGATCGTCGGTTTGGCATACAGGCCTTCCACGGCTGGGAAGGGCGGCTTAAGGCGCGGCTGCCCGCGATAGCCCTCTAGGCTCGTCAGCTGAGCGGTCTCTTCGCCGCACTCATACGCGCCCGCACCGCGGTGCATCACTATATCCAAATTATTGCCGCTGCCGAAGATATCTTCGCCCAGGTAGCCTCTTGCTCTGGCCTCGTCCAGGGCATTCTGCATCCGAACATAGGCAAAGTAGTACTCGCCCCGAATATAGATGAACGCCTTTTCCGACTCGATTGCGTGGCAACTCAGAATGATCCCTTCGATCAGCTGATGGGGATCATATTCCATCACTATTCGGTCTTTGAAAGTGCCCGGCTCCGATTCATCGGCATTCACGACCATATAGCGGGGTTGTACGCCCGCCGGCAAAAAACCCCATTTGACTCCAGTGGGAAAACCGGCGCCGCCGCGACCGCGAATACCACTCTCCTTGATCTGGTCCACCATGCCGGACGGTTCAATCTCGCTCAGCACGCGTCGTGCCGTGGCATATCCTCCGTCAGCCTCGTAAGTCTCGATCCGGTGGCTGTCCCGTACGTTGAGGCGGTCCATCAGGTAGCGGGGCTCCATTCCGCCCGTGCGGTAAGGGCCGTCGGACGCGCCTTCACCGTTGGGGTCGGCCTCCGGCGTCCAGCGTTCCAGGCTGCGGAAGCCGTTGCCGGACTTCAGCAGTTCAATCGCCTTCTCCACGTCTTCGGACGAGTCGAGATTCTCGAAATAGCGGATCTGACCAGTCTTCTGGTCGGTAACGATTGCCATCGGCGCCGTGCCGCAAGAGCCGAGACACTCCATGTGATCGAGGGCAAACTTTCCGTCCTCGGTCTTCTCCCCGTGATGAATGCCAAGCCCGCTCTCGAAATTGTGCAGGCACTGGTTCCCGCCCCGCAGCATGCAAGGGACATTTGTGCAGACTTCGATATGATATTCGCCCTTGGGCTCCTCATGCAGCATGTTATAGAAACCCACGACCGCGCCCACCTCCGCCGGTGCGATCCCCAGGATCTCCGCCAGTTCATCCTGCGCATCCACAGGGCAGTAGCCGTACTCCCTCTGGATGACGTAGAGCGCCGGCAGGATTCCCGACCGCTGCCGGCCCGCGGGATAACGTGCCAGTATTTCGTCGATCTCCTGCCGCATCTGTTCCGTTATCATTGAATTCCCCGGTTGCAGGAAAGTAGAAGACGATGACCAATGCTGAGTATTCCAGGCATTTGCACAGCTATCGGTCTACCTCACCAAGTACAATATCGATGGAACCGATATTGGTTACGACGTCGGACAGCATCTCACCGCGACTGATATGGTCGATAGCATATAGGTTGTTGAAGCTGGGACCGTGAACGTGTAACCGGTACGGCTTGGCCGAACCGTCACTGTACACAAAGAATCCCAACTCGCCCTTGCTGTTTTCAATGCCGTGATAGAAGTATCCTGGCGCCACGTGGAAGCCCTCGGTCATCAGCTTGAAGTGGTGAATCAGCGCCTCCATGCTCACGTCCAGCTCGGCGCGCGGCGGTAGGGCCACCTTGCGATTGTTCGACTTGTAAAGGCCGCTGGGCAGGTTGTCTACCGCCTGCTCCAGGATGTGTACACTCTGGCGCATCTCCTCCAATCGGATCTTAAAGCGCCCATAGCAGTCGCCGCTATCGCTGGTCGGCACCTCAAACTCGTATGCCTCGTAGCCGCTGTAAGGTCTGTCGCGGCGCAAGTCCCAGTCGATACCGCTGCCGCGCAGCATCGGTCCTGTCAGACCCATGCTCAGTGCATCCTCGCCGCTGATATGACCGATTCCGATCAGGCGCTCCTGCCACAGCGGCGCCTCCGTAACCATCGCCTCGTACTCGCTGATCTTCTGCGGCATCACCCGCAGGAAATCCTTCAGCTCAGAGACAAAAGCGTCCGGCAGATCCTGCCAGACGCCGCCGATACGAATATAGCTCACCGTGAGCCTGGCCCCACAGGCCATCTCGAATAGGTCCAGGATTCGTTCCCGCTCGCGCGTTGCGTACATCAGGAGGCTCATGCCGGTGCCCGATACATCCAGGACGTGCGTCGCCAGCCAAAACAGGTGAGAGGCGATTCTTTGCATCTCCGCCATGATCACGCGGATCACCTGGGCACGCTCGGGAATCTCCAATCCCAGCATATGTTCGATCGTCAGGCAGTAGCCCAGATTGTTCGACATCGCCGACAAGTAGTCCATCCGGTCGGTATAATAGACAAAGTCCTTATAACGCTTGTTTTCGCCTGTCTTTTCGAAACCGGAATGCAGAAAGCCCAGGTCCGGGTCAATGCTCACGATGCGCTCGCCGTCCATCTCCACCACCAGGCGAAGAACGCCGTGCGTGCTGGGATGGTGCGGCCCCATGTTGATGACCATGTTCTGGCGGCTCATCCCCGGCGGCAAGTCGGGAACCGTGCTTTCCGCCGGCAATATCTGGGAGCCAAGCGTTTCGAACTCAGGATCATCCCACGTGAAGGTAAAGGGTACCTCTTCTCCGCCAAGGGGGGCCTGCTTCTGCAGCGGGTGGTTGGGCCAATTCTTGGGCATGAGAATCCGCCGCAGATCCGGATGGCCGTCGAAGCGGATACCCATCAGATCGAACACTTCCCGTTCCGGCCACTCTGCCCCGCGATACACACCGGTCAAACTGTCTGTGTGCGGAATTTCGCCGTTGTCGCCCGGATCGGTTCCGCAGTCGGCAATGACCGTCAGGTGCTGGTTGCGGGAATAGGAGCGAAATTGGTAGACCGTTTGAAAGCGTGCGTCGCCGTCCAGAGGTAGACGGGAACGGTCCACGCTTGTTACATCTATCAGAGTTTCATACTTGAGATCAGGTTCATCACGCAAAAACGTGGCGAGCGCTTTCAGTCGCCCCGGCTCAACCAATACCACCTGATTGCCGTTGTGCAGGCCGGCCGCAACGATATCATCCCCAAACTGTTCGCAAATCCGCCGTGTATCGTCGGTTTCTCCGGTTGGCATTGGCGCCAGCGCCGGGATACCCGGTGGATTCAGCGTTCGCTGGGTCTCGTATGAGCGAACAACCGGGGCTACATCAAGTGGCATCTCTCAACTCGCTCTCAATTCTACCTGTCGGCCCGGAAAAAAACTGGACCGTGTTTACTCTGAAGTACTGGTGGGTCAACCGCAGACACCGTTCACAAGAAACCATTCCTGAGGTCAAACACCCAACGGCATAATCTCGTCAACGGCTAACGGCTCCTCGACCTTGCGCCATTCCCCAACCGATTCGCGCCCCTGTTTCGCACGCAGCAGATCCATTGCGTAGAGCAATGACTCGGGCCGAGGCGGGCAGCCTGGAACATATACGTCGACGGGAATTATCTTGTCCACGCCCTGGATGATTGCATAGTTGTTGAAAGGCCCGCCCGCACTGGCGCAGATTCCCATGGCAATTACCCACTTGGGGGCCAGCATCTGATCGTAAATGCGTTTTATCACCGGCGCCATCTTGTTGCTGACGCGACCCGAGACAATCATGAGATCGGCCTGCCGCGGGCTGGCCCGGAAGAGCTCCGACCCGTACCGGGCAATGTCGTGGCGGGCCGTGCCTGTGGCGATCATTTCCATCGCGCAACAGGCCAGCCCGAAGAGCAGCGGCCATGTGCTATTGGCCCTTCCCCAATTTATCACGCTGTCCAGTGACGTCGTCAAAATGCCTTCAGGAACCTTTTCTTCTAAACCCATGTCCGTTCCTTTGCACTTACAGCTATGCAGCCCAGCCAGACGCGGCAGCTACTGGCTTCCTGCTCTCTCGGCCTACCAGCTTTCGTCTACAGTAGTAAGTTGTCAATACCCTGGTAAGAGCTGTACGCAGCGGCCACATCCCTCGGTCACTAGTCCCAATCGAGAGCGCCCTTCTTCCATTCATAGAGGAAACCTACCACGAGTACAACGAAAAAGGGAATCATCGCCAATAGGGCAAACAGGCGAAGGTCTCTCAAGACGGCCGCCCACGGGTAGAGGAATATTACTTCGATGTCGAAGATCAGAAAGAGCATGGCAACCAGATAGTATTTCACCGGGAATCGTCGACGGGCGTCGGCAAAGGGGATGATCCCCGATTCGTATGGCTCCAACTTCTGACTGTTGCGCTCTCGTGGACCTAACAGTGAAGGCAGGCCTATGGCGATTACGCCGAAACCGGCCGCCAGCAGGATCAGTATGAGAAGTGGCAGATAGTCGCTTGCCATCCCTGTTTTCCCTTTTCAGCGTAACTGAAAGGCTTGGGGAACTGTTCGTGCAATTTTCCACGAACGCATTCATTCTAGCACGAACCAAAATCTCCTGTCAAAGCCCGTCGGTATCAATGTGTGCATCCCAATGTTGAGGCGAACTTTCGTAAATCTCCGGAGGCACCCAAGCCATGGTCAGTTCCCATTCCAGTTTCCGCCAGGATGAGCGCCGTCTCTGACTACTATCTGCTGACTACTGACTACTGCAGTTCTGGGCGGTCGGGCCTAATCGGCCCTCCCTTGTGCGGGGGCTCCGCCCCCGCAACGCCCCCCCTACAACATGCCTCGCCGACCGGGTGTCGACATTGGTGACGGGTGCCCAATCGAAAGTGTCCAGCCAGACCACGTCCCGCCAGTCCGATCAGATCGCCGTAAGTGCCGGCCCTGTGACAGCCCTCGCACCCTCCCCAACTGACGGACTCCACCGTACGGCCAGGCCAGGCACACGCTCTGCGTCTCGCCAAAAGACGGTAAACTATCTCAGCCACCGCTGGCACTGACTCCCCGCCAGACTGTTCCCACCCCAAATCTGGGATGCACCCGTATCGATTGTCTTACAAAAGCATGCTGGCGGGTCGCACTGAAGGATCATTTCAGCCGCCTCCCCCCTATAGCTATAGAATGCCTCGGACATGTAGTCATCTCGTCCACGTTGAACGCGTTTACGAAGGGTACGAACTTTCGCAATCAGAAATCGCTATGCTATACTTTCGCGGGAGTTTGTTAAATTCCACACAAACGGATTCTCGGCAATGCTCAGTCAATATTTCTTCATACTTGTTATGTCCGGCTTGGCGGTCGTGTTGCCTCTTGCCGCCATCGTAATGGGCCACTTCCTTGGCCCCCGCCGGCCCGATGAGATTAAGAACGACATCTACGAGAGCGGCGTCGAAACCATTGGCGAGACTTGGGTGCAATTCCGAGCTCAATACTACCTGATTGGCCTGGTTTTCGTTGTGTTCGATGTTGAAGCACTGTTCCTCTTTCCCATTGCGGTTGCATACCAGCAGCTGGAAATGTTTGCAGTGTTCGCGACAATCTTCTTTGTTCTCCTGCTCGTGATTGGACTCATGTACGATTGGCGCAAGGGCGCCCTGGAGTGGCAGTAGGCCCGGTCTTCATGCTGCCCTTTTCTGTTCAGATTGCGGACCCCAAAGGCCTTGATTTCTCAGCTGCCTGTTTGGAGGAAGAGCTATGCAGGTAACCCAATGGAGCGAAGCGCTCTCCAGCTGGCTCATGGGGCTGGGACTTCCCGGCTGGGCGGCCATATTCCTGGTTTACGCCGTCGGGTCCTTTATCCTTATCAACTACGGCATGTTGTCCGTTCTGCTCCTGATCTGGATAACGCGCAAGGCAATCAGCCGCATACAAGACCGCATCGGCCCCAATCGCGTCGGCAAGTACGGCCTGCTCCAGACCGTCGCCGATGCGGCCAAGCTGCTCTCCAAAGAGGACATCACTCCCTACGAAGCGGATAAGATCGCCTACAATCTGTCTCCCGTGTTGTCAGTATTCGGTGTGCTGATGCTGCTGGCAGTCATACCGTTTGCGCCAGGCCTGACCGGCGTGGACCTGAACGTTGCTGCCCTTTACGTTGTGGCTCTCGGCTCAATAGGCATTATGGCCGCCTTGATGGCAGGCTGGGGCAGCAATAATAAGTATGCCCTGCTCGCTGGGTTTCGCGTGGTGGCACAGCTTTTGAGCTACGAGATCCCCCTGGTGCTGGCGATCCTTACGGTCGTACTGCTCACCGGTTCGATGCGGTTCGGCCAGATCGTAGAACTCCAGTCACTGCATATAGCCGGCTTTAATCTCGGCCTGGGTTGGCTCGGAATCGTCATGCCCGGTGCGCTGATCGTCTTCTTTGTCAGCTCTCTCGCCGAGGCTGAACTCACACCTTTCGACCTGTTGGAAGCGGAATCTGAACTGATCGCAGGATTCCACATCGAGTATTCGGGTATGAAGTTCGCCATGTTCTTCCTGGCCCAGTTCCTCAACGCGTGGATACTGGCTGCCGTCGCCGTCACCCTGTTTCTGGGAGGCTGGCAAGGCCCAGGCGTCGGGTTGCCGGTCATCGGCCCATTATTGGGTCTCGGTTATTTCATGATCAAAGTGTACGGCATCTACGTCCTGCAGCAGTGGATTCGGGGTACCTTTCCGCGCATCCGCATCGATCAGATGATGTATTTCGCTTGGAAGGTACTCGTGCCGCTGATGATCGGGCTGATTGTCGCCCAGGCCATAATCCAGAAACTCCCGACGCCGGTTGCCGTTCAGTACGTTCTTATCTTCATTGCAAATGTCGGCGTTATGGCCGTCGTCGCTTACGTACTCCAGAAATACTTCCGTGAAGAGCAGATGCGGACGAAGCGCTCATTTGAACCAACCTCCCTGATCGGCTCAATGCAGGTCTCCGAAAAGGGCACGATGTATTGAGTCTTTTCTGACGAAATTCAGACACAACAGGGCTTCGCCACAGTTCTGGGGCACTGGCATTCGTCAAGTCATTTCCCACCACGAAGGCAGGGATTCCCATGCAGTTACCGCTGGGCATTGAGGTACCGATTCCAACATTTGAACAGTTCGTGTTCATCCAGGTGGCTTTGCTCACAGCCGTAGCCGGTCTGGCCGTTGTCATCAGCCGCAACCTCTTTCACAGCGCCCTGGCCCTGACGCTGACCTTTTTTGGCGTCGCCGGTGTCTACGTCTTTCTGGAAGCCGAATTTCTGGCGGTCAGCCAGGTACTCGTGTACGTCGGCGCGATCGCCATGTTGATCGCGTTTGCCATCATGCTCACTCGCAGCATGATGTACGGACGCACCTCTCCGCTAAACAATCAGTGGGGAAAGTCGTCCCTGTTTGCTTTTCTCTTTTTCGTCGCACTGCTTGCCTTTGCCCGAGCAACGCCGTGGCCGGCTGCTGGCGAGGAAGTCGTTGCCGACGAGGCCCTGATTGGCGCGCTGGGAAGAGAGTTCGTAACGACCTACGTAATCGCTTTTGAAGTTCTGGGGCTGCTTCTGCTTCTGGCTTTGGTCGGTGCCGTCCTGTTGGCGCGCGACCGCTAGGTCTCCTGCACAACGAAATCGGTTCCTGAATTGAAACATGACCGGTTTCTTGCCACTGCATCTGTTTTGGGGTTGATCTATGGTTCCGCTCAGCTGGTATCTGATGCTCGCCGCTTTCCTGTTTTCGTGCGGCCTGTATGGCGCGCTCGCGCGGCGCAACGCAATTGCCATGCTTATGGGCATCGAACTGATGCTCAACGCTGCCAACATCAACCTGGTGGCATTTTGGCGTCACGGTGTCGGTCCCATGGAGGACCTGACCGGACAGGTCTTTGCGGTGTTGATCATCGGCCTCGCCGCAGCCGAGGCCGCCGTGGGCCTGGCGCTCATCATCGCTGTCTACCGAGAGCGGCGCACTATCGATGTTGACGAGTTGGACATACTTGCAGGGTGAGTCGCCCTGAACGGGTAGAATGGCGCCGTGGCCGGCGTCGTGTGCGGAGACAACCGGAACAAGGTGGCCAAGAAGCAGCTGACGGGAACACTTGAAGAACAGTGCAGCTTTCTCTACCAGCTTGCACAGGAGAAGATGGAGGACGGCAACTATACGGGCGCCGTCTATGCACTGAAAGAGATCGTTAGACATAAGCCCGACTACGGCGACGCAGCACAGCTCTTGGAGAAGGCCCGCCAGCACAAAAAAGCGCAATCGTTTCGACTGATCATTTCTCTTGCCGGGGCGGTCCTGTTTGCAGGCATCGGCTCGACGGCCGGAGTACCTAACGATCTGTGGCTGTTCGCCCTGGCATTTGCCGGTCTCCTAGTCGGGTATGTGTTCGCCAATCTGATTCGACGTCAAGCAACGCTATAGGCCTGGCATTACTACTCTGAACTGATCACGGAAGACTGTCCGGTTTCCATTCTTATCTGAGGCTCTTTTATGGAAGGACTATTCAGCGTCACCTGGGTTGTGCCGATTCCCCCTTTCCTGGCATTCCTGGCGATCCTGCTCTTTCTAAACAAAAACAAGCGGGGCAGTGCACTGACGGCGATCGGCTCGGCTATTCTCAGCTGCATACTGGGCTGGGGGATCGCCTTTGCCTCATTCTTCAGCGATCACTTCGGCGAACATCCGGTTGACGAGGCGATATACGCAATCCCCACCGGCGCTACCGAATTTGTCATCGGCTATGCCGTAGATCCGGCCAATGCCTTGATGCTGTTCATGGTGCCCTTTCTGGTGTTGATGATCTTCATATACTCCAGCGGCTACATGAGTTTCCCCCACCATCTCAGTGCAGAACAGTACCCAGCCGCCTACGCGCAGGGCAAAGACCCCCGCTACAGCCGTTTCATGGCCTATATCTGTCTGTTTGCGACCGGCATGCTCGGTCTGGTCGTCGCCAACAATCTGCTCCAGTTCTTTGTCTTCTGGGAAGTGATGGGGCTGTGCAGCTACCTCTTAATCGGTTTCTGGTACGAGAAGGCGTCGGCACGGGCAGCTGCGGTGAAGGCGTTCATTACCACCCGCATCGGCGATGCCCTGCTCATGATCGGCCTGATCCTGCTGTACGTCCGCAGCGAACCGAGCAGCCTGCGTTTTAGCGAGCTATTCACCGAAACAAACTTGCATCAACTTGCCGATTCGCTGGTGAATCTGCCCTTCTTCGGCGAAGTGCACTGGATTTCGCTCATCGGTGTGCTCATCTTCTGTGGCGCCATTGGCAAGAGTGCCCAATTCCCGCTCCACATCTGGTTGCCTGATGCCATGGAAGGGCCCACACCTGTCAGTGCCATGATTCACGCGGCCACGATGGTGTCAGCCGGTGTCTTCCTGCTGGTCAGGATGTTCCCGATCTACAATTATTCCCCCGAAGTCTCCTCCGGCACGCTGCAGTTCGTCGCCTTCATCGGCGCGTTTACTGCTCTGTTCGCGGCCACAATTGCCGTGGCCCAGTGGGATATCAAACGCGTGCTGGCCTTCTCCACGATCTCTCAGTTGGGGTATATGGTTGCCGCCATCGGCATGGGTGCCTACGTGGCCGCGCTATTTCACTTGTTGACCCACGCCTTCTTCAAGGCTCTCCTGTTCCTCGGTTCCGGCAGCGTGATTCACGGCGTGGAACACGGCTACCATCACGCACACGAGCACGCACATGACGACCACGGCGAAAGCCACGCCGAACATATCGTCCGCCGCGCCGATGGCGTCCTCGATACCGGAGACGCCCAGGACATGCGCAACATGGGAGGCCTTCTGTCAAGAATGCCCCGTACAGGTTGGACCTTCATCATAGGTGGGCTGGCCCTCTCAGGCTTTCCTCTGGTCACCGCAGGCTTCTGGTCCAAGGATGAGATCCTGGCCTTTGCCTGGGATGGCAGCCATCATTGGGTCTTCTGGACGCTGGCCCTGGCTGCCTTTCTCACCGCCTTCTACACTATGCGCCAGATCGGTCTGACCTTCCTGGGCCGGGCGCGCACGGAGGGAGCCTCGCACGCCCCGGAGAGCGTCGCCAGCATGACGACGCCGCTGATTCTGATCAGCGTCTTCGCCATCGCCGGCGGCTGGTTCGGCATTCCCGATGCTTTCCCGGTACTGGGCGCCATCGTTCCCAACTGGATCGGGCACTTCCTCGAACCATACATGAAGTACATGCACCTGTACCCGCATCATCCGGACTTCAATTTCGTGCCGTTGGCAGTCTCGATAGTGGTCGCGCTCGGCGGCCTCGGAGCTGGCTACCTGGTCTATGGTCAGGGCCTGAAGGAAGGCCAGACCGATCCCGTCGCCCGGTTCCTCGGTCCGATCTGGTGGATGTGGCATCGCAAATACTGGATAGACGAGTTGTACAATGGCACGATCGTGCTCTTCACAATGTGGTTGAGCCGGTTCCTGGCCCTATTCGACCGCGATTGGATTATCGACTGGTTCGTCAACGGAGTTGGCCGGATAGCCATCCGGATCGGCGATCTCTCTGCCGCCTTCGACAGATTTGTCGTTGACGGTTTCGTGGACGGCGTCGGCTGGATCTCCGATCAGGCCGGCCACATTGCTCGCCTTCTGCAAGACGGCCGCGTGCAGACCTATCTGCTTTTCGGCATGTTGATTCTGGCCGTATGGCTGTTCTTGAATGTGCTTCCCATGATACTTACCCTGGTCTAAGAAGCGGCGCCACTTGGAGGGCATCCTTTCGAACGGCAGCCGACCCGATGGTCCTGTTTTGCCTAAACCTAAACTCTGCTTGGAGACGGCTTCATGGATTCACCTGATTCAATTGTCCTGACAATACTGCTCTTTTGGCCGCTGGTGGCAGCACTCTTGGTCATACTGCTTGGCCGCAGCGACAGCCTGATCAAGAAGGGCTCGATCGTGGCCAGTCTGCTTCCCCTTGGCCTCAGCATTTATCTGCTGTTCGAATACGACTCCGGAAAAGGTGGTATGCAGTTTGAGCAGGTCGCCAAGTGGATTCCACAGCTCAACGCCGGTTACCATCTCGGCGTCGACGGCCTGAGCGTTCCTCTGATCTTTCTGACCACTCTGCTCAGCACCCTGAGCCTCTACTATAGCGCAGGCGTAATCAACGAGCGTGTTAAAGAGTACTTCTTTTTGATGCACTTGCTGGAATTCAGCATGATTGGCGTCTTCTTGGCCCTGGACTACGTGCTCTTCTACGTCTTTTGGGAGATCAGCCTGGTGCCAATGTACTTCCTCATCGGAATCTGGGGCGGCGAGAACCGCGGTTACGCGGCCACCAAGTTCTTCATCTATACATTGGTGGGCTCTGTGGCGATGCTGCTGGCGATTCTGGGGGTCTACTTCGCAACGGGGACCTTCGACATCGTCGAAGCGGCGGCTGCCCAGCCCTTTGCCGGCAACCTGACGCTGGCTAGTTTGGCGTTCTGGGGCTTCTTCCTTGGATTCGCGTTTAAAGTTCCCAGCTTCCCCTTCCACACCTGGCTGCCTGATGCCCATACTGAAGCGCCGACCGCCGGATCGGTCATTCTGGCCGGTGTTCTGCTGAAGTTGGGCGCCTACGGAATGCTGCGCATCATGTTGCCCAGCTTCCCGGAAGCGTCAGTCTACTGGGCCACCTGGATTGTGGGGCTCGGCGCAATTGCCATCGTCTACGGTGCATTCGTCTGCGTGGCCCAGACCGACCTGAAGCGCTTGATCGCATACAGTTCCGTCAGTCACATGGGCTACGTGATGCTGGGAATTGGCGCCGCGGCCGCAGTGATGACCCCCGACGCCCTCGCGAGCGCTGTCAACCGCTTCGGCCTCAGCCCAGAGGCCATTCAGGACAGCGCCGCGATGGCGCTAAACGGTGCCGCACTCCAGATGTTCAACCACGGCATCATCACCGGAGCCTTGTTCTTCCTCGTCGGCATCATCTACGAACGCGCGCATTCACGCGATCTGTCCAGGTTCGGCGGGCTGGCGACCAAGACGCCACACTTCTACGGCCTGATGCTGACGGCCGCCTTCGCCAGTCTGGGGCTCCCCGGTCTGGCCGGTTTCTGGGCGGAGCTGTTTACCTTCCGCGGGGCCTTTGCCATCATGCCCTACTGGGCCGCCTTCGGCACGATCGGCATCGTCATCACCGCCGTTTACATTCTCTATCGCATAATCCAGAATGTCTTCCTTGGCGAGTACGACCCGAGCAAACTCTCGCACTGGACTACGGTGCATGGCGAACACGCCGACGGCCCAACCGACATGGTTGGGTTTGAGAAAGTGACAATGTGGCCGCTGATCGCGGCGATGTTCCTGATCGGAATCTACCCAACGCCTCTGGTGAACTACTTTAATCAGTCAGCCCGGGAGCTCCTGGCCTTTGTACAGAATCTCGTCTGAACACCGCAGTGACCGGGCGATTGCTGCCAGCGCCGGCTTGACTTTGCGGCTGCAGCCTGGCGACAACCGGAACTGTCACATGGAGAGCTATTTGTGGGCGACTTAGGATATATCGCACCCGAAATCATACTTCTCATCGGCGGCCTGTTTATCTTCTGCCTGGATCTGGCCTACGATCCCGGCGTGGGCAGAAAATCGGGGCTGAGCTACATGGCGTTGTCGGCCCTGTTTCTGACCGCTGCCCTGGTTGCCGTCGTATTCCAACTTGATATCTCGGATCCGGAAGCAGGACCGAAGATCGCTTACTCGATGATGACGATCGATAACTTCGGCAGCTTCATCAAGGTCACCATCTTTTCCGGCATGATCCTGACCACCATCGCCGGTGGCCGCTATATGAACAGACGTTCCGGCAATCAGGGCGAATTCTGGACCTTCTTCCTGATGGTCAGCCTGGCCATGAGTATTGCCGTCAGCGCAAACAACCTGGTCCTGGTCTATCTCGCCATCGAATTCCTTTCGATAACCAGCTACATGCTGGCCGGTTTCCTGCGCGAGAACAGGCGCAGCAACGAGGCCGGACTCAAGTACTTCCTCTACGGGTCGATCGCCTCTGCCGTAATGCTGTACGGCATCAGCCTGCTCTACGGAGCAACAGGTTCCCTCTACATTCACGACATCGCCGCCGAATTCTCCGTATTGATGGGCGAATCCGCGGAAGTAAGCGGCTTGGCATTTGCTGCCCTGCCGGCGATGCTCCTGATTCTGGCCGGTTTGGGTTTTAAGGCAAGCTTGGCGCCCTTCTACCAGTGGGCTCCGGACACCTACGACGGCTCACCCACGCCGGTCGCCACCTATCTTTCCACCGCCTCAAAGGCCGCGGCCTTCGCGGTGCTGGCCCGATTCTTCATCGTAGCCATGGCTTCGTTCGAAGTCAACTGGGTGCCGGTGCTGGCTGCTTTCAGCATCATCACCATGACGATGGGCAATCTCGCCGCGCTGCGACAGAACAGCGTCAAACGCATGATTGCATATAGTTCCGTGGCCCAGGCCGGCTACATCCTGATGGGGTTGGTTGCCGTAACTTCCTCATCGCCTAGCGCGATGGACGGCCTCAACGGCGTCCTTCTCTATCTCTTCGCCTATCTGTTTACCAACGTCGGCGCCTTTCTGGTAGTCATGGCGCTGGAAGAGACGGTCGACAGCACCCATATCAGCGCCTACCGCGGTCTGATAAAGCGAGCGCCCTGGCTGGCTGTAATGTTCACCATCTTCCTGCTCAGCTTGACCGGAATTCCCCTCACAGGCGGCTTCTTCGGCAAGTTTTATGTCTTCGGCGCCGCCATCCAGCGTCAGTACTTTTGGCTGGCCGGAATTGGAATGATCAATGCCGGCATCGCTGCCTTCTACTATCTGCGCGTAGTTAGGGAGATGTTCTTTACCAGCGAAGGTGAAGGCGAGACTCTCGATGTCCCAATGGCTTTACAGACCAGTCTCCTGATCTGTACTCTCGCCACGCTCTGGATCGGCGTCTATCCCAGCGCGGTACTTGAATGGGTGAGCAACGCCTCCGCCCAACTGCTTTCCGTTGTTCCCTAGACGCTCAGGGAGTGGGGGCATCCTCCCTGAGTAACCCCTCGGCTTTCAGTTCATTCCACAAGTCCGCCGGAATTGGCCTCTGAAGCAGGTCGTAGTTCGCCTGTACGTGGGCGGCTTCCATCGCGCCGGGAATGATTGCAGACACGATCGGGTTGGCCAGCAAAAACTGCAAAGCAGCGCAGGGCAGCGGCGTCTGGTGTCGCTGGCAAACCTGCTCGATCCGTTCCGTCCTCTCCATCATCTCCTGTGAGGCAGGTGCGTAGAAGTACATGGCGCCCGGCACCGCGCCGGTTGCCAGAATCCCCGATGCGAACACCGCCCCGATTACGACACTGATTCCCCTCTGCTCGCAAAGGGGGAACTCCTCCTCCAACATCTCCTGCGTCAGCAAGTTATAGCCGTAGGCGACCAGAAAGAAATCAAGCTCGACAAGATCGAGAAAGCGAGGAATCATCCCCAACTCGTTAATGCCCGCGCCCACCCCTTTTATCAAACCGTGGCTGCGCAGCTCGTCGAGAGCACGCCATCCGCTCGTAAACAGTTGATTGAGATACGCGTTTACTCGAGCTTCGGTCTCGTAAAAGTAGAAATCAAGGTCATGTATCACCAGCAGATCCGCGGCGGGAAGGCCTAGCCGCTGCAGGCTGTCTTCGTAAGAACGCATGATGCCGTCGTAACTGTAATCGACGCTGAATTCAAACGGCAGCGCCCCGATGAAAGGGCCAGGATCGAAGGTGGCAAGATCGTGTGCCGGCCGGAACACACGCCCAACTTTAGTGGAGAGCACGTACTCGTCCCGTTGTTTCTGTCGCAGGAAGTGGCCGACGCGGTGTTCGCTCTTACCATTGCCGTAGAATGGCGACGTATCATAGAACCGCACGCCGACATCCCAGGCCGCCTGCAATACACCCTGTGCCGCACCTTCTTCAAGCACTTCGAACAAGTCACCCAGAGGCGCCGTTCCCAGCCCAAACTCGGTTACTGATGTCCCTGTACTACCAACTCCCCTCTGCGGAATGTTGTTCATCGATCGTTCTCCTCGCGATAGGTCGGCCCCGAATCAAAGGCTCATTCGAAGGCAAGACCCCCTGTTCCCGGCAACATTTCAAAATCTGCTATGGTTTGAAACCAGCACGACCTGTATGTTACTATGAAACTATCTCCTGATACCATTCCGCCCCGAGGGATGGAAATCTGATCAGCTCTCGCCCACAAGGTACTGAAAAATTACCGCCGAGGCCGCTCAGCCACGGAGATGCCAAACTATGACTAACTCGGAAAATTCACCTCGCAGCCGCTCAAAAGACACTAGCAAGACAGCTGTTCTGGTCGCAACAATCCGCGCCGTGCACCTGCGCTGGCACGACCCGCCGCACATCTTTGAAGATACTTTCGCAATGCATATGCTGACACCCTTCTGGCATGCGGTCGCAAAGTACAGGCCGCTCAAATGGCTTGTCGGCGATGTGATCCTGGGCGTCTACCGCCCCGTCTATCCTGCAGTCGTTCTGCGTTCCCGCTATACTGAGGACCAGCTGGTTGAGGCGATCGAATCAGGCACTAAACAGTATGTTATTCTCGGTGCCGGCCACGATACTTTCGCCCTGCGCCGCAAAGATTTGGCCGACAAGGTGCGCGTCTTTGAGGTGGACCATCCGGCTACTCAAGATGTAAAACGGCAGCGCATTCTGAAGGCAAACGGGAGCATTCCTGACAACCTCACCTTTGTTCCGGTGGACTTTGAAGTCGACCGGTTGGATGAGGAAATGGAAAAAGCGGGCTTCAACTCTCAAAAACCGGCGTTCTACTCCTGGCTCGGCGTAACGTATTACCTGACGCCGGAGGCAATTCGGGATACCCTCGACCGGGTTGCGCAAAAGTCTGCACCGGGGAGCCGTATCGTCTTTGATTTTAAAATCGCCAAACACATGATGACCCAGGAATGGCGGACGCTCTGCGAAAAGATGGAAGGATTCGTGGCGCGCCGGGGTGAGCCCATGCTGACCGACTTTACGCCGCAGTCGTTGAGCGACATGATGGCCCGGCATGGCTACACAGAAGTAGAGATGATGCCCCCGGAGGAGCAGCAGAGGCGATACCTGGGTGATCGCACCGACATCGAGCCTACAGCCTTCTTCCACTTTGCCCAGTTTTCGCTGGAGCCGCCGTCTGAAGAGGATGCGGAGTAACGACTATGGCACGCCCGCCCACGCACCACGCTGACGAGTGGCTGCTCGACAATGCGCAGATGCGGCAATTCATCAGTGCGGTGAACACTACGCGGGCCCGCGTGTCGGACCCAAGGAAAATCGTAGCTGCTGTCCGTCCGGAATTTATCAATCTCCTGGCGGACCCAGAGTGGCTGCCGCAGAAGTTCCAGAAGCCGTCCGCAGAGAGCGGTATGGGAGGCGGCATAGGCATGTGGCTGCTATATCGGGCGGGCGATGGCGGCTTGGCCTTTTCAGCCCTGGTCGTGCCGCCGGGCGCCCAGACTCCCGTTCATGACCATTTGGCTTGGGGGCTCGTGGGTCTTTACAAGGGCGAGCAGGAAGAAGAAGTCTTTACCCGTCAGGACGACGGCAGCACTGAATCCCACGCTAAGCTGACCCTCTCGGTGCGCCAAATGCTGCGGCCGGGCGACCTATACGAGCTACTGCCGGAAAACGACATCCATCGCGTGCGCACTACCAGCCCGGACACGTCTGTGTCACTCCATCTGTTGGGCAACGACAACGGCTGCATCTGGCGCCACCGCTTTGACCCGGAAACGGACTCCGCCCAACCTTTCCGCTCAGGATGGCTCAATGTGGAGTGCCGTGACAACGGAACCGGCTGACAGCAAGTCGCTCTGAAAAGCCACCCTTTGTCGCACTTCCCAAACAAAATAAGTAGAGCGCGTCTCTTTCACTCGCGCCGCGCGCGAAGCGCAACGATGTCAAACGCCGGTTACGTACTTTAGGAAGCCTTCACACGCCAACTCGCACAGGGGATAAACAATGGCCAACCGAGTCAATCGGGCAATCGAACTGCTGAACCAGGGCCAGCCAATCTATTACAGCGGCGGGCATACGGGCCACGTGCTCACTGCCGAACAAGGCCGCATCGATGCCGCCATCTGGTCCGACTATATCAACGTGGGAATGGAGCACGGCTCCTTCAATATGGGCGGCTTGGAAAGTTACATGCAAGGGCTGGTGGAAGGAGGTCCTACCGCCAGCGGGCACCGCACACCCACAGTGATCGTCGAGGCGCCGGTTGAAGGCACCTCGGCAAACATCGTGCGCTACAACGCCTGGCAGTTCCGCCAGATTCTGGCGCGGGGCGTTCATGGCATTCTGCTCTGTCAAGCCGAGACGCCCGAAGCGGTCGCCGCCTTCGTCGAAGGCTGTCGCTATCCTATCAATCGTATTGGCGTGGGCGACGGGCTGCAGCCCGGGCGCCGCGGCGTAGGCTCCGAGCCGACCGCATCCGCAATCTGGGGGCTCGACTATGTGGACTATCTCGACAAAGCTGACCCCTGGCCCCTCAACCCGGAGGGAGAACTGTTGCTGGGTCTCAAAATCGAGTCGGCAGCCGCCTTGCCGCGCATCGAAGAAATACTCGCTGTCCCCGGAATCGGATTCGCAGAAATGGGGCCTGGCGACCTGAGCATCTCCCTGGGCTATCGCCGCCGCCCGCCGACTTTCCCACCGGAAATGCAGGAAGCAAGCGATCGCGTGCACGCGGCATGCGAGGCAAATGGCGTCGCCTTTCTTCAGCCCGCCAACCCAGAGAATGTCGAGCAAAGAATCGATGCCGGCGTGCGCGTTATCGGCGGCCACAACCCGGAAACGGCCCGCATAGGCCGCGCCCACACTAAGCGGCAGATGCCTGTCTGAAACACGACATTGAAACTCGGAAGACGGCTATACGCATATCAATCCAATAGGTGAAGGACCTGGAACGGAGTAACTATGAACAAGATACTCGCAGTGATCTTACGCCCCTTGGCTATCTTACTGCTGCTGGCGGCTGCCTTGGGCGCCTGTGTCCCTGGCGCTCCCGCAGGGATGGATAGTGAGGCCGCGTCCCAGTCGCAGGATTCTGCCGCCGGTTCCCCCGCCCCCGCCGGCATGAAAAACGTTGTCTACGACACTCTGCCGGATATGGGCGGCGCGGAGATAGTTGCGGTTACGGGCAACGACTACATTCCGCTTAACTTCATCGACCCGGCCAGCGGCGAAGCCGTCGGCTGGGAATATGACGCCGTCAACGAGATCTGCCGCCGCCTCAACTGCGTTGTCGACTGGCAGGTCACTTCTTGGGAGGCGATGATACAAGCGGTGGCCGAAGGCCAGTTTGACGTCGGCATGGACGGCATCACGATAACGGCTGAACGCGCCGAAGTCGTGGACTTCTCCGACGCCTACATGACCAGCCAGCAGTTCATGCTTGTACGCGCCGACGAAGAGCGATTCGACACGGCGGACGCGTTCGCAGCAGATGCGTCGCTGCTGATCGGTGCCCAGGCCGGCACGACCGGCTTCTACACTGCCGTGTACGACATTCTGGATGGCGACGAATCGAACCCCCGCATCCAACTGTTGGACAACTTTGGCGCATCCGTGCAGGCGTTGATCGCCGGCGACGTGGACATGGTGCTAGTCGATGCCGCATCCGGCCGCGGCTATATTGGTGCCAATCCGGAAAAGCTCAAGATCGTGGGCGGGGCACTGGCGACCGAGGAGTTCGGATTCATCTTCACGCCCGGCAGCACCTGGACCGCGCCATTTAACGCCGCCTTAGCCACCATGAAGGCCGACGGCTACCTGGACTACCTGAATACCCGTTGGTTCTTCCTCACGAATCCCAATGCCGCCGACATCTACGACAGCCTGCCGGACATGGGCGGTGCGGAAATAGTTGCCGTTACCGGCAACGACTACATTCCGCTCAACTTCATCGACCCGGGCAGCGGCGAAGCCGTCGGCTGGGAATATGACGCCGTCAACGAAATCTGCCGCCGCCTCAACTGTGTTGTCGACTGGCAGGTCACCTCGTGGGAAGCGATGATCCAGGCCGTTGCCGAAGGACAGTTCGACGTCGGCATGGACGGCATCACGATCACGGCTGAACGCGCTGAAGTTGTCGATTTCTCCGACGCCTATATGACCAGCCAGCAGTTCATGCTGGTGCGCGCCGATGAGGACCGCTTCGATACGCCGCAAGCATTCGCGGCCGACGGGTCCCTGCTGATCGGGGCGCAGGCGGGCACGACCGGCTTCTACACTGCCGTGTACGATATTCTGGACGGCGACGAGGCCAACCCCCGCATTCAACTGCTCGATAGCTTTGGCGCATCTGTCCAGGCCCTGATCGCCGGCGATGTAGACATGGTGCTGGTCGATGCTGCATCCGGCCGCGGCTACATTGGTGCCAACCCGGAAAAGCTCAAGATCGTGGGGGAGGCACTGGCGACCGAAGAGTTCGGCCTGATCTTCACGTCCGGCAGCACGTGGACCGCTCCCTTCAACGCAGCCATTCAGACCATGAAGGCCGACGGCTACAACGAGTACCTGAACGTAAAGTGGTTCTTTCTGTACGATCCGAACTGATGCGATTTCGAGCGCAGGGAGACCGGTTGACGATGTTCCCTGCTCTCTGCGCTCGAACTTCTACACCTCTCTGTACACGTGGCAGCAGCTGACTCTCCTCAAGGCCGTCCCCGGCGCTCTCCGGCCGACTATTTCGCGCGCCTTCCCTACTGGCTCCTGCTGGCGCTGCTCCTGGGAGTGTTGCTCCTCTGGAGTCTGTTGGCCGACGCAGACTACAATCTGATCTTTAACGCCGTATCCAAAGGTGTGGGCGTTACCCTGTACGTCTGCCTGATCTCTTTTGGTCTGGCCCTTTTGGTCGGTCTGGCATTCGGCTTGGCCCGCGTGTCCCGCAGTCGACCGGTCTACGAAATCGCCTCCTTCTACGTGGAGATCATTCGCGGCGTACCCATGCTGGTGATTCTCTTTTACATCGCCTTCGTGGGGGCCCCGGGCCTTGTGGATCTTTTCAACTGGATGGGAGCAACTTTGCAGGGGCTCGGTCTGGGCCTTTTCGCAACGCCGCTAGCGGAGTTCAGCATTCGCCAGCTCTCCTTTACCAGCCGCGCAATCCTTGCGCTTGTAATCGGCTACAGCGCCTTCATCGCTGAGATCTTTCGGGCCGGAATCGAGAGCGTGGAAAGGGGGCAGACGGAGGCGGCGCTCAGCCTTGGCATGAGTAGGGGCCAGGCCATGCGCTATGTGATCTTGCCCCAGGCCGTTCGGCGCGTACTGCCGCCCTTGGGCAACGACTTTATCGCCATGCTCAAAGACTCGGCGCTTGTGTCGGTTCTGGGTGTACAGGACATCACCCAACTGGGCAGGCTCTATGCCACCAGCACGTTCCGTTTTTTCGAAACGTACAACGTCGTCGCCTTCCTCTATCTCGTGATGACAATTGGACTGTCTCTGTTTGTGCGGTACTGGGAGAGGCGCAGCCCGCCAAATGAAAAATAGAGGCGGACGACACTCGCCGCTCGCCTTCAGCATCGCTCTTGGGAGGAACTACCTGAAGTGGGTCAAACCGGGATCCTCTCGCCCACGGAGTCTGGAAATACACACTTTCGAGAGAAGAATCTACCCATCTCGATCGACCTGATGTTCGGAGATATCTATTTCGCCCTCGTATACGAGCGCGTCGTCGCCTTCCTCTCCCGTGCTGATCCGGATGATGTTTTCCACCGGACAGATGAAAATGGCGCCGTCACCTTGGGTGCCGGTGGCCGCCGTCCTCTGAATGGTCTCCACCACCCGGTCAACCTCGTCCTCACCTACAACGAGATTCATTTGAATACGCGGTAAAGTGTCGACGACGTAAGTGCTGTGCCGTCCCGCAAGTTTGATTCCGCTCTGACGGCCGTGCCCCTGGACTTCGACGGTATCGATAGCGGGGACACCAATCTCAATCAGAGCCAGCCTCACACTGTCCAGCTTCTCATGTCGGATGTACGCTTCGATCTTTTTTAACACAACTTTTGCTCCTGTGTGTCAGAAGAAGCTCCTCTGACCTGGGGGAAGGCAGAGAGCCCCGTTCACTCCTCTATTCTGTACTTCCTCTCCAGGTAGAAGGCAAAGAAATCGCTTAGATCAGGGGGCGGCGAGAGCATTCCTTGGATGTCGATGTCTCCTTCATAGACCAGAACGTCGGCGCCTTGCTCCCCCGTGCTGACCCGGACGATGTTTTCCACCGGACAGACATAAATGGCGCCGTCGCCTTGGGTTCCCGTAGCGGCAGTCTCTCGAATCGTCTCTACGACATGGGCTACGTCTTCCTCACCTACGACTACCGTCAGTCGGAGACGCGGTAAAGTGTCGACGGTGTAGCTGCTGTGCCGTCCGGCCAACCTGATGCCGGTCTGTCTGCCATGTCCCTGCACTTCAACCGTATCGATTGCAGGAACGCCGATCTCCACCAGTGCTGACCTGACCTCAGTCAGTTTTTCAAGTCGAATATAGGCTTCAACCTTCTTGAGCATTGCTCCTCTCCTCTCCATCGAAAGAGGAGTCTTCCGCAGTCTGAGTTGGGTCGTGCGGCTAACCGCACGACCCCTTGGCAAGAAGGAATCTAGGCGTCCTCCCGTTTACTACCTTCGCTGACCTCACTTTGCTCGCCGTTTTCGCTGCCTTCGACTTCCCTTACAACTTCAGATTCTTCCACTTCTTCAGATTCTTCAAAGTACGAACCTTCGCCACCATGCCTCGCTAGTCACGCATAGGCGCGTTCGCCATGCTCGCTGATGTCCAGTCCAATCTCCTCTTCCTGCTCGGTAACGGCCAGGCCCCAAACCGCATCCAGGATCTTGGTCAGAATGAACGTAATGATGTACGAGTAGATGATAGTCACAATTACGGTCATCAGCTGGATGCCGAATTGCGTGGGGTTGCCGTAGAAGAGGCCGTCCGTGCCGCCGACGGCCGCCGTCGCAAACAGACCGGTCGCCAGCGCACCCCATGTACCCGCCATGCCGTGACAAGCCCATACGTCCAGACTCTCGTCCAGCCCTCGCTTTTCGCGCAGGTCGATGCTGTAGTAACTGACGGGCGCAGCAATCGCGCCAATCAGGAGCGCCGCCATAGGTGTGACGAAACCGGCCGCGGGCGTGATCGCCACCAGGCCCACAACGGCCCCCGTCACGATCCCAAGTACGCTGGGCTTGTTGTCACGCCAGGACAGGAACATCCAAACTACCGCCGCAGCGGCAGCAGCCGTATTCGTATTCACCAGGGCCTGTACCGCCAGCCCGTCGGCCGCAAGAGCGCTGCCTCCGTTGAAACCAAACCAGCCGACCCACAGCAGACCCGCCCCCAAGACGGTGAACGCAATGTTATGCGGTTCAATCGCCACCTGCCCGAACCCTTTGCGCTTGCGAATGGCCATTGCAAACGCCAGCGCCGAGAAACCGGCCGTAATGTGGACAACCGTTCCGCCGGCAAAGTCAAGCGCGCCCCAACGGGCAAAGATACCGCCGCCCCAGGCCCAGTGGCAGACCGGATCGTAAACCAGCGTTGCCCACAGGACTGCGAAAACCAGGTACACTTTGAAGCGAATACGTTCCACGAACGTCCCGGATATCAGCGCGGGTGTGATTATGGCGAATGTCATCTGGAACGCCGCAAAGAGCAGGTGGGGAATGGACAGCCCTTCCAGCGCCTCTACACCAACATTCGACAGTCCAATGTAGTCGAGACCGCCAACCAGCCCGGCGACACTGGTGCCGAAGGCCAGGGTATATCCAATTATCACCCACTGGATGCTGATGAGGCCGATCGTTATGAAACTGAGGTTGAGAGTGGAGAGTATGTTCTTTCGGCGAACCATTCCGCCGTAGAAAAAGCCCAGCGCCGGCGTCATCATCAGCACCAGGGCGGTGGCGACGATGATCCAGGCAGTATCTCCAGAGTTGATGCCATCCATATACCCATTTCCTCCTGTTGCAGGCAATCCCTGCTGTCCGTAAAGCTGTTGTGGGGTTGAATTGACTAAGAGGGCCCCTAACGGGAACCCCCTTGGCTACCAACCAATCATCGCCGAAGCAGCGCAGGAAATCCTATGGTTATTCTGCACAATAGTACGCCGAACTCAGTTGTAAACTTTGCCCAACTGGCTCCTTACTCGCCCCGGCCATTTCAACGAATTTCAGTGCAGTCTCCATGACTGGGATCGCTGCATTTGTGAAGTTGGAATTTTAGGGGGCCTTTGACTACAATAACAGAATTCAATATCATGCGCAAGAGGTCGAACAGGACCAGCATGCAGCGTTCCCCCTCATCGCGCAGCAGGAGAATATACTGACCCGTTGTGGCATCAAAGGAGGCAGACCCATGAGTACGAAGAACGGTCAGCAGAGAGATGGTCAGGTGGAGCGAGGAACTTTCGCTGTGAAGGCCGGTCTGGCACAGATGCTGAAGGGCGGCGTCATAATGGACGTAGTGACGGCAGACCAGGCCAGAATTGCGGAGGAAGCGGGGGCCTGCGCTGTAATGGCCCTTGAACGCGTACCCGCCGACATTCGCCAGGATGGCGGTGTGGCGCGCATGAGCGACCCGCGGCTGATCAAAGAGATCATGGAGGCTGTCACCATTCCGGTGATGGCTAAGGTACGAATCGGTCACTTTGTAGAAGCACAGATTCTGGAGGCCCTCGGCGTCGATTACATCGACGAAAGCGAAGTCCTGACACCTGCCGACGAGAGCCACCATATCAACAAGCACAGCTTCACCATTCCTTTTGTGTGCGGATGCCGCAACCTCGGTGAGGCCTTGCGCCGTATTGCCGAAGGCGCCGCCATGATTCGCACCAAAGGAGAAGCAGGAACGGGAGATGTTGTTGAGGCCGTACGTCACGCCCGCAACGTAAACGGCGCCATCCGTCGCATCAACAGGATGGATGCAGACGAACTCTTCACCTATGCCAAGGACATCCAGGCGCCCTACGAACTAGTGAAGGAGACGGCCGAGTTGAACAGGCTGCCGGTTGTGAACTTTGCGGCCGGTGGTGTGGCCACGCCCGCCGATGCCGCGCTGATGATGCAGCTGGGAGTGGACGGCGTCTTCGTCGGGTCCGGTATTTTCAAGAGCGACGACCCTGCCAAGCGCGCACATGCCATCGTTCAAGCGGTCACCCACTTCAACGATCCGCACATTCTCGCCGAAGTGAGCGAAAATCTCGGCGCGCCAATGGTCGGCATCAACGTAACCGATCTTTCAGAAGATGAGAAGCTGGCCGAGCGGGGATGGTAGCGGGCGCGACGCCCAAAGTCACCAATCCCGTGAGTAGCGGTGGCAGGAGTTACAAATACTCTTGCCACCGCATTCGGTGCCTTCCTCTGCTGAGAGGAACGTGAGTCCAAATATGCAGGTTCCTCCATCACCTTTCTCTTAGCGTCAGGTCCTTTTTGGGACTTCCACTACTCTCAATCACGATCGCCGCAAGGACCTCCCAAATGAACCTCTTGAGAAGTGTGACATGAGCGAAGTTCGAATTGGGGTTCTCGCACTCCAGGGCGACTTCCGCGAACACATCGCCATGCTGAGACGTCTCGACGTCGAAGCCGCCGAAGTGCGTCTGGCGCAACAACTGAACGACTTGGACGGACTGATCATCCCTGGCGGAGAGAGCACCAGTATGGGCCTGGTCGCCGAGCGCTGGGGCTTGGTTGAGCCGCTGCGCCGATGGGTTCATGGTGGGCGGCCCACTTGGGGTACCTGCGCCGGGATGATTCTGCTGGCTGAGCAAGCAACCGGCCAGAAACTGGGTGGCCAGGCCCTGATCGGCGGTCTTGACGTAACCGTCAATCGTAACTACTTCGGCCGCCAGGTCGACAGCTTCGAGGCCGACCTCGACGTGCCCGCGTTGGGAGATACCCAGTTTCACGCAGTCTTTATCCGCGCGCCCGCCATTACCGCAGTTGCCGAAGGTGTGGAGACTTTGGCGACAGTTGCCTCTCGGGCGGACGATTCCAAGTCGGTAATCGCGGCCGTTCGCAAAGGACCGATTCTGGCAACGGCCTTTCACCCCGAGCTAACCGACGATCTGCGCTGGCACCGCTACTTCGTGCAGATCGTAAACGAATTTCGTTCGTGCTCCGGCTAGCAGGGAGACCTATGCCGCCGCAGGGGGAAGACTGACAGCCGGCAAATGTGTACCGCAAAACAAAACCCGTGCGAAACTGTTATGTCTCGCACGGGCTTTTTGAATCGGGACCTGATGCTCTGCCCCGGGTGTTACTGCACCTACTGGCCTTTCGGCTCTGAAGGCGGTTCATCCTCTTCAGGCCGACCATCCTCCTCAGTCTGAATCTCTTCGTCTGGCTCCTCTGACTCTTCTGGAGCTTCCTGTTCAACCGCTATTTCAGGATCTACCGGCGGCTCTGGCTCCGCTTGTGGGTCGAACACTTCCGGCGGCACGATCTCGGCTGACACCTCGGTTTCTTCGACAGGTTCAGCTGTCCAGCCGGCGTCAAGATCCACATCCGGCATGGCCCCAACGTGGCTCATCCCTGTGCCCTCTCCGGTAACTCGCGCCAATTGACCGTACAGGTGACTCTGGAAGTAGTAAATGATCAGCTGCGACAGCGGCACAGTCACGACCGCGCCGATTACACACAGAATCAGTCCCACTATACTGCCGACCGTCGTAATTATCATGCTGGCAATCACCGTGAGAATCGCGACGATCGCAACATTGCCTATATTGTCGCGGGTCCAGTCCCAGATCTCGGAAACCTGAAGTCCTTCGCTGATCGTTTCGTTCCTGGCAAAGGCAATCGTGAATCCGGGCTGGAATACGAGGAAAGCAATGCCAACCAGAAACTGCAGACAAAGGGCACACAGAATGAATATCGCTCCAACGTCTTCGTCCACGTACTGAAAGTTTTCCGAGACGACCACTCCAATGATGAACATGGGAACGGATACCAACAGGATTGGCAATGCCCACACTACATAGACGCAGACCAGCTTTACCCCGCGTACCAAATCGTCACCCCACCGATCCCACTCAGGCAGAACAGGATGCGCGTCGTCTCGTACGTTCTGCAGCAGACGCACCAGGTATCCGAACAGGATAAAGTAGCCAAGAACGCCAATCAACGCCACGAGGAGCAATGAACTGATCAGAAGCAACCCCGTGCCGATGGCCGTCTTCTCGACCCAGCGTTCGTCCTCCGAAAAGTAAGTCAGTGCTCGTCCAATATCCATAAGTGCTCTCCTTTGTCGAAGACACTGCAATGCAAGTCAACTCAGTGTCCGGCAGTTCGGCTATATTCATCTCTACGCCTGCTCGCGGCTAAAGTTTCATTCCCGCGCCCGAGCGCGATGCCAATCTCCTCCCTTACCCACGAATCTGCCTCATCGGCAAGCAGGGATTCAAGACAGGACGCGGCCCGAGCATCGTTGTGCCGGCGCAGCAGTTCTCCCAGCCCCCAGGCCGCGTGTCCTCGCGCCAGCGCCGCTTCGTCGGCCGCAGCTGCTTCCAATCCTGCAAAGGCCGCCGGGTCGCCCCAGTTTCCGAGGGCAACGCAGACATTTCGCAGCATCCCTGCCCGCTTTGCCCGCTTAAGCGGCGACCGCCGCCATCGCTCGGCGAATGCGCCAGGCTCAAGCCAGTAGGGCAGGCGTCGATCAAAGCCCTCCAGCAGCGGCGGCGCGACGCGCGCCTGCTGAGCCTCCAGCCCTTTCAGCAGAAGCGTCCTCTCTGCAAGCCGTTGATTCCAGGGACATACCTCCTGGCAGATGTCGCACCCGAAAATCCGGTTACCGAACATGCCACGCAGCGGTCGCGGAATCGGCCGGCGTGATTCGATCGTCCAGTAGGATATACAGCGCAGGGGATCCAGATGAAACGGACCGACAAAGGCATCGGTCGGGCAGGCATCTAAGCAGCGCGTGCAGTGCCCGCACGTGGCCAGCGGGGACTCACGCGGACCTAACTCAAGTTCAAGAGCGCTGCTCTGACGATTCACAGGTGGCGCGCTGTTCTTTTCCTGTAGCTGCCACGCCCCGTAATCGCCCCCGGCGGGTAGGCCCGCAAGCGTTTCTTCCACACTCATAACTGCCGAGCGAACCGCTTCCACAGGCGGGTCGCAGGCCAACGCCTCCGGCACCAGGAGGGTTGCCAGGAAGAGCCAGCTGCCTCGCTTTGAGTGAATCGTACAGCAGTTCTTTCCCGTAAAGCCTATGCCGGCCTGTTGCGCCCAGTCCCTTTCCAGTACTGGACCCGTATCAACCAGCCCTTTTCCCAAAGTCGGGCGGCCTGTTCGGACTCGCAACCAGCCGTCCAGCTCATACAGCAGCGGACGAATAATCTCGTGATAGTCCTCCCCCCAGGCATAGCGGGCGATGATGCCGCGCGCCGGGTCATCCAGGACCTCCGGCGCCAGATCGAAGCGATGATAGTCAACGCCCAGCACGATAAGCGAGCGAAATGGCGGGCCCTCCTCGGCCAGCAGGGCCGGATTACGCCTTTTTTGTAGATTTCGAGCCAGGTACGCCATTTCACCGGCCCTGCCCAAGCTCAGCCAGCGGACAAAAAACTCTGTATGCGCCGCCTCATCCACCTTGACGATTCGACAGAAGTCGAAACCTAAGCGTCCTGCTTCGGTCTTCAACAAGGCGGACAAGCTGTGGTCAGACCTCATGGGCACCTTTTTGGAACACAGTCATTGAATGTCTTCTCCGTTCACGCCAATCAAACGGCGCGCGAACCCGATTCTTGGCTCGGCACCTCTTCACCCAGCCGGCCTCAGTCTGACACAGTTCTGATGCATGCGATCCGGTGCCGGCACAACTGTTAGAGAAGGGGAGTCCGCCTGCACTCTTGAAGTAGGCAGAGTAACCGTTCAGAAAGTCAGGCCCATTATAAGGGCAGCCAATACTGTTTTCAAGAGGTCGACGCCACGTGTGTATCCCAAAATGGAGGCGAACCCTCGTATAACTCCGGCACAAGATAAACCATGGTCAGTCCGCGAACAGCTCTGACTCAGGCGAAGCGCCGTCACTAACCACTAACTACTGACTACTATCTGCTGCAGTTCTGGGCGGTCGGGCCTATTCGGCCCTCCCTTGTGCGGGGGCTCCGCCCCCGCAACGCCCCCGGCCAACAACATGCCTCGTCGATCTGGTGTCGATATTCGTAACTGGTGCCCATTCGAAAGTGTCTGGCCAGACCGCGTCCCGCTTGCCCCATCAGATCCCCGTCGGTGCAGGCCTTGTGCCTGCCCTCGCACCCTCCACAACTGACGGAATCCACCGTACGGCCAGGCCTGGCGCCTGCACTGCGCCTCGCCCAAAGACGGTTTACAACGCCAGCCACCGCTGTCACTGATTCCCCGCCAGACTGTTCCCACCCCAAAATCTATGATGCACCCTACACCACTTGAATGCAGGGACAACCCTCCTGATGCCTTGCCGTGATCTCCCAGGCGTATTCCCATCCAGTCAACCTCTCGAATCTGCCTCCGAAGAAGATCCTTGGATACCTGTTGAGCCTGTTTCTCTGCAACCGGAGTCTACCCAGCCTTCTGCTGCGCCTTCGGATTCACAAGGTCCTGACGCGACCCCGTAGCGAGTTTCTCGTATAGTGACATGACGGCGAAAGTTTGGGAGTCGTCTGCTCATGTGCTAAACTGATTCAGTACCGGCTGGATCATGCGCCAAGGTATTCCAGCGATGATCTGGCTCTCTCAACGCAACAGGCGGCCCTCCAGAGAATGGTTACAATTGGACAGCGCTTTCGAGATTCTCTGGTCCAAAAGGAAAGGAGTTCAGGAGTACCACATGAGTATTTCGACGGAAGAAAAGACAAAGATCATTGAAGAGTACAGGACTTTCGACCAGGACACCGGATCACCGGAGGTGCAGGTCGCCCTCCTTACCACGCGCATCAATGCCCTGACCGACCACCTGAAGGCTCATAAGCATGATGAAGGGTCGCGTCGAGGCCTGTTGAAGCTGGTCGGTCAACGCCGCCGCCACTTGGCATACCTGGCAAGAAAGGATGTGAACCGCTATCGCCAGTTGATTCAGAGGCTTGGTCTACGTCGATAACCGGCACCGATGGGGGGATTGTAAGAACCTCCGCCTATCGGTCATGGATGCTCTCGCCGGGTGACTTCAGAATTCACAGCCCTTTAGCCTCAACGCAGTTAGCTGTGTCCTGCACCCGGTCGATCAGTTCGCAGGTCGTGCTTGACGGCGCGACCCTATGACAAGGAAATACTGCCACCAGCCGCTCGCAGATGCACACCGTGCTCAGCGCATTGTAACAGGCAGTTTCTGCCTCCGAGGTCCGGCATTGGAGAATGGACCGAAGCCATCGTTGAAAGAGCCCTCCGCGCTCGCGATCGACCGCTTCGATCCGTTCTCCAGTTCCGCACCTCGAAACAGTGCTCAGAGTTTTCGTTGCAATGATGAACAGCGAGTAGCAGCGCCTGCTATTCAGACCAGCGAATTCGTATGCGGGTGGCGGCAACGTCGGATGCGTTGCCGGTTCTGGAACCAGCACGAACCGGTGGCCCCACCTGCCCGCTCTGCGCAAAGGTAGAGCGGCGCAATATTCACTTCGAGGTGAACAATGTTGGATCAACTCAGACTGTTTGAAGGCGCCCAATCCTATACGACCACTTTGGGCGACAAAGAACTCAGTATCGAGACGGGCATCCTTGCCCAGCAGGCAGGCGGCGCCGTCACCGTCAGGTGCGGTGACACGGTAATCCTCGCCACTGCCACGATGGATAGAGGCGTGAGGCCGGGAATCGGCTTCTTTCCCCTAACCGTCGATTTTGAAGAAAAACTCTACGCCGCCGGACGTATTCCAGGCAACCTCTTCCGCCGTGAAGGCCGGCCTAGCGAACAGGCGATCCTCCTCTGCCGCCTGGTGGACCGGCCCCTGCGCCCGCTCTTCCCAAAGGGTATGCGCAACGAAGTTCAAATCATCCTTACAGCGCTCAGTTCCGATAACGAGCATCTGATCGACCCACTGGCGATTATCTCAGCTTCAGCTGCCCTGTCAATCAGCGATATTCCTTGGGATGGGCCCGTTGGCGCCGCTTCAGTCGGCTATGTTGACGGCGAGTTGGTTGTCAACCCGACAGCTTCAGATATGGAGTTGAGCACACTCGGCTTGCAGGTTGCCGGTACGGCCGACAATATCCTGATGGTGGAAGCCGGCGCCAACGAGTTGCCGGAAGATATCATGCTGGATGGGCTGCGTTTGGCCTATGAATCGATGCAGCCGGCGATTCAGACGATTCAGCAGATGCAGGCAGACGTCGGCAAAGAAAAACATACCGACTATCCCGTCTTTAAGGCAGCCGATCACACTGTCGAACAGGTGAACCAGCTGGCACGTGACAAGGTTGTGACAGCCGTGGCCGGGACAACGGACCGTGACGAACGCAAGTCCCGCCTCGCCGCGATCCGCGACGAAACCATAGAGGCCCTGTCCGAACCGATCGGAACAGGAGAGGTCGAAGCCGGAGACGTGGAAGACTCGTTGGACAACCTCTACAAGGACGCCGTACGCAGGCGCATCCTGGACGAGAGCGTCCGACCCGATGGCCGCGACCCCCAGACCGTACGACCGATTCAGGTTCAGGTGGGGAACATTCCCCGTGTCCACGGCAGCGGCTTCTTTATGCGCGGCGAAACGCACGTCCTGACAATTGCCACACTCGGCACGCCGGGCGATGCCCAGCGCCTCTACACATTGCAGCCAGAGGAAGAAAAGCGCTATATCCATCACTACAACTTCCCACCCTATTCGACCGGCGAAGCCTACCCCATGCGGGGTCCAAAACGCCGCGAAATCGGTCACGGTGCCCTCGCCGAACGCGCCCTGCAGACCGTTATTCCTGACGATTTCCCCTACACCTTGCGCCTGGTGAGCGAGGTCGTCAGCAGCAACGGCTCGACCAGCATGGGCTCAGTCTGCGGCAGCACGCTGGCGCTCATGGACGCCGGCGTCCCAATCGATGCACCTGTCTCCGGCATTGCAATGGGCTTGGTGCAGGACCAGGACACCGGGGACTACGTGGTGTTGTCCGATATCCAGGGCGTCGAAGATCATCTCGGCGATATGGACTTCAAGGTCGCCGGCAGCAGTCATGGCATCACCGCCCTGCAGATGGATCTCAAGATCAAAGGATTGGACTTTGAGGTCCTGCGTATCGCGCTGGAGCAGGCCCGTCAGGGACGCCTGCACATAATGGAAAAGATGTTGGAGGTTCTCCCCGAATCCCGTGAGGAGCTCAGCCCCTACGCACCCCGCATTCTGACCGTGAGCGTCGATCCAGAGAAAATCGGCAAGATCATCGGCCCGGGCGGCAAGACGGTTCGCGCCCTGCAGGAACGCTATGAAGTCAAGATCGATATCGATGACGACGGTTCCGTCTTTATATCCGGTCTGAACGGCCTTGCAGCCGAAGAGGCTCGCCGCGAAATCGAATCTCTGACCGAGGAAGTCGAAATTGGCAAGATCTACACTGGGCAGGTCGTGAGAGTCGAAGCCTATGGCGCTTTTGTCAACTTGCTGCCTGGCGTCGACGGATTAGTGCATATCAGTCAGTTGGCCGACTACCGTGTTAATAACGTGGAGGAAATCGCCAACGTCGGCGATGAACTCACGACCATGGTGATCGACATCGATCCCGCCGGCAAAATCAGGTTGAGCCGGCAAGCTGTATTGGAGGGTTGGAGCGCGGAAGAAGCTCGTGACCGCGACCGCGGTGGGCGCCGCGGCGGCGGACGCGACCGCGACAGAGGTGGACGCCGCGAGCGCGACCGCAGTATGAGAAACGGGGGCCGTCCGCGCAGATGAGAGGTGGCGGCCCGCCAGTGAGTCCGTTAGTAGACCCATTCGATCGATGAAGATGTCGAGTCGAAATCAGGAGGAGCAAGTCAGCCCTCGCAGCGCGCCGCCTGCGGATGAACCGCCGGTGGCCGCTCCTCCTGCGGATCATCCGCAGCATGTTGGCCCTGCCCGGCTCTTGGCGTCTACCGGCTCCGACAATCCGACGGTTGGACAGTCCCTCCCCGATTCGCAAAGCGTCTCCACGGCTGCATCCATCTTCTCCGCGCTCAAGGAATTCGCACAGATCGTCTTCCCTGCCATCTTTCTGGCAGCGTTCATTCATCTCTTCCTGGCGCAGGCAACCATCGTGCGCGGGCAAAGTATGCAGCCCAACCTTCAGCCCGAAGAACGGCTGATCATGGAAAAGTTAAGCTACCATTTCCATGCCCCGCGCCACAACGAGATTATCGTCCTGGATATGCCAGGGTCGCCCGCATTGATCATCAAGCGCGTCGTGGGTCTCCCGGGACAGACGGTTGAGATTCAGCAGGGCCGCCTTCTGGTCGACGGGCATGAAGTAGCTTCTCCCTACCCCGAAGCCATCCAGCCCGCATGGAGGTCCCCGAATGCGGGCGCAGACGGGCAAATGGCTTCAGGCCTTGTGACTCTTCGTTCCGAATACGGCCCCATTACACTGCCGGAAGACGCGTTCTTCGTACTGGGCGACAACCGCGTCAATAGTAACGATAGCCGCTCCTTTGGTCCGGTTCACCGCGACTACATCAAGGGCCGCATTTGGGTGCGATACTGGCCCTTGACGAGATTTACCATTTTTCGATAGCCTGAAATGTATATGGTGATACGCGCCGCCAGCGGCTGGTAAGGCTTTCCCATCAGTATCTCTTGAAATTATGAATACGAATCGGTGGAGTACAACCACGAAGATAGTGGTGTCGGCGATTCTCGGCCTGCTGGCCGTGCTACTCCTCTACGCCTTCCGCGTGATGATTCAGCCGACGATCATCGCCTTCCTGCTAACCTTTGTATTGTACCAACCAGTGAGTTGGGTGCAACAGCGCACTGGCTGGAGCCGGGCCACCTCCATCGTTGCAGTATACCTGCTGGTTATCCTCCTACTGATCATCGGGCCTATCATTATGGTGCCCCGCGTGGTCTCATCAGTCGAATCTCTTCTCGTCCTGCTCGAGACCATGGTCACCGACATGCAGTCGGCAGCCCCGGGACCCTTCCTGCCCTTCTTCGGATTCAGTTTCAACATTGACGATCTTCTGCTGCAGCTGGGTACCGTCATTCAAAACGTACTGTCGCAGGCCGGTACCGGTGTCCTCAGCTTGGCCGCCACCTTTACAACGGGAGTCCTGACTACCATCTACGTGCTTGTACTGGGCTTCTGGCTGCTCAAAGACATCATTAAGTTGCAGCGCATGGTGATGAACGCTTTGCCCTCAGAGTACCGCGATGATGTCCTGCGCATGACGCAGGAACTAGGCGAGATCTGGATGGCCTTTCTACGCGGGCAACTGGTGCTGGGCCTTGTGGTCGGATTCATGACCTGGATCATCATGTCCATCGTCGGCCTTCCAAATGCGGCAGCGCTGGCTCTGCTCGCCGGGATCCTTGAGTTTCTGCCCACCATTGGCCCTGGAATCAGCGGCGCCATCGGCACGCTTGTCGCCCTCATGCAAGGTCCCACCTGGCTCCCCATTGGCAATATTCCTTTCGCTATCATCGTTTTGATCCTGTACGTCATAATCACCCAAGTCGAAAGCGTATACCTTATCCCCCGGCTTGTGGGGCGCCGGGTACGCCTCCATCCCGCAGTCACCTTCACCGGCATAATCAGCGCCGCGCTGGTCTTCGGATTCTTGGGCGTACTCCTGATCACCCCGACTATCGCCAGCGTCCGCGCCCTTCTGGGATATGTCTTCCGCAAGCTGCGCGATCTGGAGCCTTTCGAGTCTCTGCAGCGGCAAAACGAAATCCAGATCCCCGGTCTGATCGGCGGACATTGGATCGAAGGTATCGTCTTTGACCTCGACGGCACCCTGACCCATCTCGACTGGTCCCTGGCAACCGAACTCGCCCAACGCTTTGACCGGTTGGAACGACTCTGGCCCAGCGATAGGCGCGAACTGTTCTTCCGCCGCTTCATGGCTTGGATGGAAGGGCCTTCTATAGTAATCATAAACCTTCTCACCTGGCTCAGGCTGCACGACGACGCCAGCCGGTTGACTAACCGAATGCAACGCGTGCGCGGTTTCCCCCCGTCCGAGACGCAGACTCTTCGCGACGGCGTACCCGAACTGCTGATGGAGCTTCGGCAACAGTACAAGGTGGCGCTGATCACGTCCCGTTCGCGACAAGAGTTGGACTCCTTCTTCCAACACGCCGAACTGCCCGACAACCTGTTTGACGCCATCGTCACCAGAGACGATCTTCGCAAGCCCTCCCCCAACAGCGAGGGACTCTTGAAAGTTCTGGAAGTGTTGAATCTGCCAGCCGAGGCATGTCTTGTTGTCGGTGATACCGAACTGCAGTTGCGTGTCGGCGAGGCAGTCGGGGCTGTGCAGGTTGGTCTCCTTTGCGGCATGGGGGCAACCCAGAACTTCAGCAACGCCGACCTGATCCTGGATGCCCCGACAGACCTGATTGGCTACCTGAATCGCCCGCAGGTGATGGCGAAAATGTGGTCGTGAGGCCGCGCACAGCCCTCTTGCGAACGCGTCGGATTCGGGAATGAGTTGACAAGCCTTGGTAAAGCAATTTCGCGCTACTGGGCACTGCCTGGCACCCAAAACTGCCGGCTCTGGCAAGCGCTTCGCTTCCGCTCATTCTCTGTACAGCAATTCCCCTTGACATCCGAAGAGGACGAAACAGGAGTACCTTGGGCAAGGCCTTCCCCGGCGCAGTCTCCTCGATACTAGGTCCCCCCTGGATTCCTGTTCTGCCTTACGCCGCGAATGCGTCCAGACTGGGACCATTGCCTCCTGAAACCCGCATACTGATGCGGATTCCGTATGATGCCGGGATTTCTCACGAGGGTTGCGCATTGCACGCCCACTTGTCTTGCCTTCCTCTTCGCAATTTGGAATACGCAATTAGTGATACGCAATGAGGCGCGTTCTCAATTTGAACGCTAATTGGCTCTGTGCGCAGCCCCCTACCTGATGACACATCAAGTCGCAAAAGTGCGGAGGAGTAATGTTCACAAGGATTTCGAAAACAAGCCTGGTCTGGGCCATTGCGCTGCATACCACACTCATAGTGTTCAACAACCTTTCTGACTATGAATCAAACTACTGGTTCGTTGTTCACGTCCTCAAAATGGACACGACTTTCCCCGACAACCAGGGTATGTGGCGGGCAATTGACCTGACGGCAATACACCATTCACTCTATTGGGTAATCATCCTAGTTGAAACGGCGGTCGCAGCGCTCTGCTGGTGGGGAGGACTGAGACTTTTCCGTGCGAAAGATGATGCCAAGAGTTTCAGTCAGGCCAAGGGCGTTGCAATCGCTGGACTGACACTGGGAATCATTCTGTGGTTTACAGGGTTTAACTCAGTCGGCGGGGAGTGGTTCCTGATGTGGCAGTCGGACGTGTGGAACGGTCTTCAGTCTGCCTTTCGCCTGGTCGTCGTTTTCGGGATCACCATGCTCTTTCTCGCCCTTCCGGACGTGGACCACGATGCCTGACCATCCGCTGATTCACCTGGCGTCGCACCCGAATCAAGCAGCCTGAACTTGCCTTCACGGCGCTGCGTTACTCCCAATCCGTTCGAAGAGTCGTCGCAGCCCCGCTCTGTTCAATCAGGTCGGCGACGGCTCCGTTCTCCGTCCCGACTCTCATCAGCTTCCCGTCGCTCCAAATGTGGATACGCCCGTCACGGTCGTTTCGGAGAATCAGACGCCTGTCCAGTATCTCCAATACTTCAGGGTCCGGGTGACCGTAACGGTTCTTTGCACCGACCTGGATCACCGCCACGCTGGGACCGACCGCTTCGACAAAGCCCCGGCCGCTGCTGTGTTCGCTGCCATGATGTCCCACCTTGAGCACGCGCGCGGCAATCGGCTGCCCCCCGTGCAGCAGCCGCTCCTCACTGGGCCCGCCGGCATCGCCCGTCAGCAGGACTGTTAACTCACCGTAGACCAGCTTCAGCACCAGCGACCGCTCGTTCTTATCACTTTTGTCCAGGCCCTCCAGCTCTCCTTCCGGCGGCGGCCAGAGCGCCCACAATGCGACGCCGTCGCCTAGATCCAGCCAGCCTCCCTGCTGAAGCCCTGTCACCGGCACACTGACTGCACCGAATGCGGTCAGCCAGAGCTGGGCATCTTCATGGTCACGCGTGTTTTCGCTGATTACCGCCTGGCCGACTCTGAAACGTTCAGCCAGGTCCGTCTGGCCCCCCATATGATCCCAGTCTGGGTGGGTCACAATCGCGTAATCAATCTCCCTATCCCAAAACGGCATCACTTCGCCCAGCTCCGCGAATAGCTGCTGGCTGTCATCCCCGCCATCAATCAACACCTGGTTCCCGCTCGGCGTCTGGACAAAAATGCCGTCCCCCTGCCCTACGTCAAGGAAGTGCACATGGAGAAGGCCGTCCGGCTGCGTCAAGACTATCCACCACACCATCCCGGCGACCAACGACAGGGCGCCCAAAGCCCAGGCCGGCGTCGCCATGACAAGCTCCGCCAGCTTCTTGCTTGCCGAAGTCTCGCCGTGCTGCCGAGGAGAAGTTCGGACAATCCTTTGCCACAGTCGGCGAAGATAGGCCCGCACCGGCCTGCGCCAGTTCAATCCAAGAATCGCGGCGTAGGTGACAGCTACCGCGCCGCCTTCAAACCAGTTGACCCCCACACTGGCAAATTGAAAACTAGCGCTCCAGTTTACGATCATCGTCGTCCACCATAGACTCGCATACGGTACAAACAGCAAGTACTGAGCCACCTGCTCCAGGCCCGAGAGTCCGACCACCAGGGCCGTGGCGCCGAAGATCAATATCCCGGGCTGTACGGGCGTGATCAGAAGATTCGATAGCAAACTGACTAGACTCAGACGACCGAAGTAATACACGATCAGGGGATAGGTCGTAATGCTGGCCGCGACGGTCAACAGCAGGCCATCACGTAACAGGTCACCGATCGAATTGGGTCTGAGAAAGGTCGCCTTGGGACTTCCAGGCAAGGGCCGCCACCGCCCTCGACCTCTTATCCCCTTGGCCCAAAATGACGTAAAGCTCTCAGTAAGGGCCGGGCCCATCAGTATCAGGCCGAGTGTGGCCGCACTGCTTAGCTGAAAGCCCACGTCCCAGAGCATGAGTGGATTCCACAGTGTCATCAGCAAGCATGCCGCGGCCAGGCTTACAAGTGCAGTGCTCTGACGACCAAGCAAGGTCGCAACAACATACAGACCCCCCATCAGAGCCGCCCGCATGACTGAGGCGTCGCCGCCTACAAGAAGCGTGTAAAGGGCAAGCCCCGCTAGCGTCAGCCATCCCGCCCAGCGTAGCCCAAACAGCCAGATACCCAGCGCCATCAGCACTCCGGTGACCAGCGCCACGTTGCTGCCGCTGATCACGATAACGTGGCTGGTCCCCGTAAGGTTAAACCTATTGTACAGCTCTCCGGGTATGCCGGCTTCGATTCCCAGGAGCATTCCGCTGGCCAGCGCCGCGTACGGCTCCGGAAGCAAGCGCTTAAGAAGCCTCTCCCCGCGGCCGCGCATCCCGAAGACGTACTGAAACAGGCCGCCCCCGCGCAACATCCCCGGCTGTGGTTCGACGTGCGGCCGAAGCATCAAGCTGTGAATCTGCTTGCGCGCCAGATATGCCCCGTAATCGAATTCCCCCAGGACTGTTGGCTCCGTTAACTGCCCTTTTACTCTCAAACTCTCACCGAAGCGGAATCGATAGTCCGTGTCCGTATGCAGTCGAACTCTCCCACTGACCTTTTTCCGACTGCCTTCGACCTCCAGAGACTCCACTGCGATGTCCAGCCGCTGCCGTCCGTCACTTAGAATCGGATAGCTCGACACGTAGCCATCGACCGTTGTCAGCCGGCTGATATTCTCTCTGCTGTCCAGGTGGTAGTAGGCCAGATCGGCTGGCCCGGGGCAGGGCTGGGGCGGGTGCGAACCGAGGCGAAGGATACCACAAATGCCGGCAAGAACGATCCCACCGGCCAACCAGGTCGAGGGCGTCCTGCGCGGCGGAATAAAGCCAGCTGCCGCCGGCCAGCGCATCGGCACGCCGGCGCGGCCCGCGCCTCTGGTGTCCATCCAAATGCAGAACGAAACAAGGGTCAGGGCGGCGACCCAGAAGTGGTCGCCGGTACCGCATCCAAACCAACCCTGTTTCCAAACTAACTGTCCCGCGGCAAGGCCCAGGTGATAGGCAATGGCAAGGTATAGCAGTCTCATCCGCTCGGGGGTTCCAGAAGCGCAAACTGGCGCGGTTGTCGGATAACTGACTGTCGTCATCTTACTCCAATTGGAGCGATTTAGCCGACCCGGCGTCGCGTGAAAATCAGTAAGCTCGTTTTTCGTCTTGTCTGATCTTATGGTATAACTGAACCGATGTAGGCTCCTTGTGATTTTTCGATTTCCTCGTTACCCATAGCGGACTTCGATCAACGTTCCGCGCACAGAGACTCCAATAACCGAACCCATCGAGGAGGTAGTTCTTTGCAAGCATTTGAATTTGTAGCACCAACTAGTGTGGACGAGGCTATCTCGGCCCTGGCTGCCGGGGGCGGTAGGGCCCGACCGCTGAGCGGGGGGACGGACCTGATCGCGCAGCTTCAGGAAGGGCGCCTTGCACTGGACACTGTCGTCGACGTGAAGCGAATCCCCGAGCTGATGGCGATTTCTATCAGCGGCGACGGCCTGACATTGGGCGCATCGGTTGCCTGCCATTCAATCAATGCCAATCAGGCCATTCGCGACGCCTATCCGGCCCTGATCGATTCGACGCACCTGATCGGCGGCACGCAGATTCAGGGCCGCGCCAGCATCGGCGGCAACCTCTGTAACTCTTCCCCAGCCGCAGATTCGATTCCCAATCTCATTGCCCACAACGTCACCTGTCATATCGCCGGCCCCAACGGCCGGCGCACGGTCGCAGCGGAAGACTTCTGTACGGGACCTGGCCGCAACGTTCTCGAAAACGGCGAGTTCCTGATCGCGCTCGAATTTCCCACGCCGCCCGCTAACTTCGGTGCAGCCTATCTGCGCTTCATCCCGCGCAATGAAATGGATATTGCCGTCGTCGGCGCCGGCGCTTCTGTAGTCCTGAGCGATGACAACAGCACAATCCAGTCTGCACGCGTCGCGTTGGGCGCTGTCGCGCCAACCCCGCTGTTTGTTCAGGAGGCAGGCGACGCGTTGGCCGGTCAACCGGTCTCCGAAGAGTCTCTGGCAGTGGCCGCCGACCTGGCCAAGGCCGCGGCAAGACCGATCAGTGATATGCGTGGCACGATTCCCCAGCGTAAACACCTGTCAGCTGTTCTGACACATCGCGCGCTGAGGATCGCAATTGACCGGGCACGAAGCACCAAAACCGTTGATGAATTGGGGAGACTGAACGGACATGGCTAAAAAGATCGCTGTAGAGACAACACTGAATGGTGAAGAGACTGTTTTCCTTTGTGAGCCTCGTCAGACTTTGCTGGAGGCGCTTAGAGACAACCTGGGTCTCATCGGCAGCAAAGAAGGCTGCGGCAACGGCAACTGTGGCGCATGCAACGTCATCCTGGACGGCGTTCTCGTTAACTCCTGCCTCGTGCTGGCCCCGGAGATTGAAGGCCGCTCGGTCGTGACTATCGAAGGTATCGCAGAAGATGGCGTTCTGCATCCGCTTCAGCAGAAATTCCTCGAGCACGCCTCTTTGCAGTGCGGAATCTGCACCCCGGGATTCATCGTCTCTGCCAAGGCGCTCCTTGATGACAATCCCGCTCCCAACGAGCACGATGTTCGCCTATGGCTGGCTGGCAATCTCTGCCGCTGCACAGGCTACGACAAGATCGTGCGAGCAGTATTGGACGTGGCCGAAAACGACGCGTAGGACCGAGGAGGATATCAAATGGCCGGTACGAAACAGAATGGAACTGGTACGCTGGCCGCTAACGGTCAGAACGGCTATAAGGTCATCGGCACCCGCCCTGTAAGGCCGGACGGCGTGGACAAAGTAACGGGCCGCGCCGTCTACGCCGCTGACGTGCAGATGACCGGACTGCTGCACGGCTTCGTCCTGCGCAGTCCCCACGCCCATGCCCACATCCGCTCCATCGACACCAGCAAGGCCGAAGCCCTGCCCGGTGTGCGCGCCGTCGTCACCGCCGCCGATCTGCCTGAGGCCGAAGACAAGGTCGAAGACCTGGGCGAAGGCGCCATCAACCTTAAATACCTGAGCGATAACGTCCTGGCAAGTGAGAAGGTCCTGTACCACGGCCATGCAGTGGCGGCTGTGGCCGCGACCTCCCCCCATATCGCCGAGGAGGCCGCCGGGTTGATCGAAGTCGACTACGAGTTGCTGCCCCCGGTGATGACCGTTGACGATGCCCTCGCCGACGATGCGCCTATCCTACTGGAGACGCTGCGTACCGACTCAATGGGCGAAATCGGTACCGAGCCGACCAACTTGGCCTCCGTCTTCAGCCACCAGCGCGGCGACCTGGACGCTGGCTTTGCCGGTGCTCATCTGGTCGTCGACCGCACCTACCGCACCGAAACGGTCCATCAGGGCTACATCGAACCGCACGCCGCCACCGCTTTGTACAGCGCCGACGGCCAGATCATAATCTGGACCAGCACGCAGGGCTCCTTCGCAGTGCGAGGCCAGGTCTGTGAGATCCTGAAGATCCCGGTCTCACGACTCAAAGTGGTTCCCACCGAGATCGGGGGCGGTTTCGGCGGTAAAATTAACGTCTATGTCGAGCCCGTCGCCGTAATACTCTCCCAAAAGGCCGGCTTTGAACCTGTAAAAATCGTGATGAGTCGTGCCGATGTCCTGGCCGCGACGGGGCCCACCTCAGGCTCCAATATCCGCGTGAAGATCGGCGTCGACGCAGACGGCAAAATCTCCGCTGCCCTCGCCGAACTCTATTACGAGGCCGGTGCCTACCCCGGCTCACCCGTCGGCGCGGCCGCCAACGTGAGCCTGGCCCCCTACGCCATCGACAACCTTCAGGTGGACGGCTACGACATCGTCGTTAACCGGCCCCGTAGCGCAGCCTATCGCGCGCCCGGCGGAACAAACGTTGCCTTTGCAGTTGAAAGCGTCGTCGATGAACTGGCCGAAAAGCTGGGCATGGACCCCGCTGATTTCCGCATCCTCAACGGCGCCAAGGAGAACGACCGCCGGCCGGACGGCCTGCAGTACGCCCGCATCGGTCAAATTGAGACTGTGGAAGCCATCCGCGACTCTGAACACTACCAGTCTCCGCTTGAAGGCAAATACCGCGGCCGCGGCATCGCCTCCGGCTACTGGAACAACTGGGGCGGCCAGTCCAGCGCAACCGCTGTCCTTAACCCCGATGGCACGGTTAACCTGAACGAAGCCTCCACCGACATCGGCGGTACGCGAGCCTCGATCGCCATGCAGCTGGCCGAAGCCATGGATATCGAATATGAGCAGGTGAAGGCCCGCGTCGTCGATACCGACACGGTCTCCTACAACGACGTGACCGGCGGCAGCCGTACCACCTTCGCAACCGGTCTGGCCGCCTACAACCTTGGCCGGCAGCTCCTTAAAGAAATGAAGAACCGCCTCGCCGATCAGTGGGAAGTCGCAGCCGCTGACGTATGCTACGAAGAAGGAACATTCAGCGCCGGTAGCGAGAGCGTTTCATTCGCCGAGGCCGCCGGTCTCGTCCAGCGCGAAGAGCCCCTGATGGCCAGTTCCACGGTCCATCCGCAGGACTTCGGCCCAGGCTTCTCCACGCAGTGCGTAGATATTGAGGTCGACCCCGATACGGGCAAGATCACGATTCTCCGCTACACAATTGCCCAGGACGTTGGCAAGGCAATCCATCCCTCCTATGTCGAAGGACAGATGCAGGGAGGCGTCGCACAGGGCATCGGCTGGGCAATCAATGAAGAGTACATCTACGACGACGAGGGCCACCTTCTCAACGCCAGTCTGCTTGACTACCGTATGCCAACGTCCCTGGACCTGCCAATGATCGAAACGATCATGGTCGAAGTCCCCCACCCCGCTCACCCGTATGGTGTACGCGGCGTGGGTGAAGTCAACATTGTGCCGCCTGCCGGCGCAGTCGCCAACGCGGTCTACCAGGCCACCGGCGTGCGCATGGACAAGCTCCCGATCTCCCCTGCCAATCTCCTCGAGGCCATGTGGGCCAACGAGGCTGAGGCAGCTGAACTGGTTCCGGGAGACGACTGAGCGTGGCCAAAGTCTGGATTCCGCCTCTGATGCGCTCGCTCACCAATGGCCAGCAGATCGTCGAGGCCGAAGGCGAATCGGTGCGCGAGTTGGTCGCAGCTCTGGAGGAACAGTTCCCGGGCGTTGCTGAACGCATCATCGACGAAGGACGCATTCGACCCGGTTGGACCGTCGCCGTTGACGGTGCCGTCCAGAATCGCGGCCTGCGCGCAGCCGTGGGGCCGGACAGCGAAGTGCATTTCGTTCCGGCAATGACCGGCGGCAATACCGACCGGATCTGACCTGCCCCCGCGGGCATCCTGCGTCTTCCGACAGCCCCGATGTCGATTGCTGTCGGTAGACCTGTCCAGCCCAGAGTAGGTGCCCGTCCGTCTGCTTGGCCTGCCAGGGAACGCCCTGCAGTTGCCAAGTGATTTCAAAGCCAGAGACCCGGCAGCAAGTAATCAGGCTGCCGGGTCTTTCGATTGGACTATGGGCCACTGTCCGGCGTAACCAATGTCGGCCCCGGCCAGGACCGGTTGCCCCCAACAGCATTTTTTGACCGGCACAACCAGAACCGGAACCTCACGAACCCCATGACACCCGAGCCCGCGCCGCCAAATCGCAAAGAGGGTCAGATCAGCCTGAAGTGGCCTGGCAAACGGCTGACCGCGGTGCCCACCAGACCCCGTGCGAGTCAACTGGAAAGCTACGCACCGCGAAACGGCGGCAAAGAGGGTCTCCTCCTCTATGGCGACAACTTCGATGCCCTCTCCTGGCTGCTGGCCAATGGCTATCGCGGCGGCGTCCGGCTGGTCTACCTGGACCCGCCGTATAACTCGAACCGGACCTACTCCAGCCGTATTCGCCTGCGCGGCAAGGCGCAGCCAACGCTCGGCGAACTCACAGCCTATGACGATGTCTGGCATCCCGGCGAATATCTCCAGTTTCTGGCCGACCGCCTGCTCCTCCTGCGCCAACTGTTACAACCCAACGGCACCCTCTGGCTCCACTGCGACCATCGCATGCAGGCACCGCTTCTCCTCCTTCTGGAAGAGATATTTGGCGTCGAGTCCCATCTCAACACGGTCTTTTGGCGCAGTCAGACGATGCGCGGCGCCAAAGTCCACGCCCGCTACTTTCCCCATAGCGCCCAGGCGATTCACATCATTCGCAGCACACCTCAAGGGCAACCCATCTGGAATGCCCCCAAACGCGAGCTTGTTCTCACCGAGCAGGCCGCTGCCGCACAGTACATGCGCGACGAGCGCGGCTTCTTCCGCACATCCGACCCCGGCACCTATAGCTTCCAGCGTCTGAAGGCCTTGAATGAAGAAGGGCGGCTGTACGCCCCCTATGGCGGCGACGTTATCGTCGATGAAGGCGCGCAGAGAGTCTTTGCCTCCAAGGGCGGAAACATTGGCGTGAAATACTATCTTAAAAGGAGCGGGCGCAACCGCTACCTTCTCACGCGGCCGGTCGACAATCTCTGGGACGATGTCCCCGGCCTTGGGACGGTTCCCGGGGAGGACGAAAACTACCCGACCCAGAAGACCGAAAGGCTGCTTCAGCGAATCCTCGAAACTGCCAGCCGCCCCGGAGACCTGATTCTCGACCCATTCGCCGGCTCCGGCACCACGCTGGCAGTCGCCCGCAAGCTGGGCCGTGACTGGATCGGCTGCGACAGTTCTTGGCGCGCGATGCGTACGACCGCCTTTCGCCTTAGCCGGCGCCCTACTTTCTCAGCTTCTGACCAATCAGTCGGTGCCGGTAGCTCCAGTGCGAGGCATGGATCCGGTGATCATGACTCTGACGCCGATAGAGGATATCGCATACTTCGTGTTGGCGTTGGCGACTCCTCGAAGGACGGCCATCACCTATCCGTAACCACCTCGACATCCGGTGCAAAGATCCAGTGTGAGCGGGCAGAGGGCCTGCTGACAGTTCGAATCGATGAGTTTCACAGCCCGCAAGTGGCCATTTTGGTCGGAAAGGCAAAGCTGTCGTTGCCTTGCGACTGGCGTGCACAGGTGCGGGCCGTGCTAATCGATCCGGATTATGACGGCATCTCCCTTCGGGCGGCGCTGGTTGACGCACCTGCGGGCAAAAGCGTTCTTGTCTCAGGTGTCTACTCCTTTGCTCCGTCCGTCGATGGCGGAGGGCGGGAGAACAGCTCCTCGCCGGTTTGCGCCGTCGCCGTACTCATTGTCGATGTAGCTGGCCAAGAACATCTCTTCGTGAACCCAGTTCGCGGCAGTGCTCTTCACAGTCAACCCGAAGACGCACCAGAGTATTCTTCCAGATCTTCATTATCATATTAGTATCTCGCCGGCACCATCGGGAGGCCCTGCGCGGGAACAATTGCGCACAAAAATGGTATACTAACCGCACTATGGCCATTCAGTTGCTGTCCCAGGATGTAGCCGCCAAAATCGCCGCCGGTGAGGTGGTAGAACGCCCTGCCAATGTCGCCAAAGAGCTGATCGAGAACAGCCTCGACGCCGGCGCAACCGAGGTTCAGGTCGAAATCAGAGAAGGGGGCCGGCGCCTCCTGCAGGTCACCGACGACGGGCATGGTATCCCCGCGGCCGAACTGCCGCTGGCCGCGCAGCGACATGCTACTAGCAAGCTGGGCAGCGCCGCAGACCTCGACCGTATCACCTCATTCGGCTTTCGCGGCGAAGCTCTCTACAGCATCGCCGCAGTCAGCCAGATGACTCTCAGGAGCCGCCGCTCCGGCGCCGAGTCAGGCGCGGAGCTGCGCATCGAAGGCGGAAGAGTCACCCGCGACCAGCCCGCCGGACTGCCGGTCGGCACCGTCGTCACCGTCGAAAACATCTTTTTCAACACACCGGCCAGGCGCAAATTCTTGCGGCGTCCGGCAACCGAGTCTGGCAACATCGCTGCCATCGTCCAGCGCTATGCCTTAGCCTATCCGAACTGCCGCTTCAGATTCGTCAGCGATGGTAAGCTCTCCTTCTTCACCGAGGGCACCGGTCGCACTGACGAGGTACTGTCAAAGATCTACGGGCGCGAGAATGCCCAACAGATGATAGGCGTAGGCCGTTTGCGCGCGGAAGCTGAAGTCGGCAATTCAGGTGCTGCCGTCTCCGACCCGGCTGACACCCTCTCCCAGCGGGAACGACAGCCGGAAGAGGACGAATTCGATTTCATGCCCCATGCCGCCGGTGGCCCGGCATCTGCCGTGTCACAGGTCGCCGGTCGTTCACACCTTCCCCGCAAGGAGCTCCCATCTTCTGCCCGCTCCTGGTCCGTACACGTGAGTGGGTACGTCAGTTCCCTTTCCCTCACCCGACCTACTCGCGCCCAGATCAACCTGTTCATCAACGGGCGCTACATCGAAGATCGAAGCCTCACCCACGCCGTCGTACAGGCGTACCATACCTTGCTACCGGTCGGCCGTTTTCCGCTGGCGGTTCTCTTCGTCGACCTGGATCCTTCAGTGGTCGACGTCAACGTGCACCCGCGCAAGACTGAGGTGCGTTTCGTCGATTCCAATAGAGTCTTCAGTGCTGTCCAACGCGCCGTGCGCCGTGCGGTTATCGACAGCGCCGCTGTGCCGACCGTTGGACTGGATGAAGCGGGCGTTCCCCCGGCAGAGGCACATGCAAGTTGGCCTTCTGCAGAACCTGCTGCACAAGATCCGGACCACCTCCATCAGACCGGATGGTCTGCCCGTCGCCTAGCGATTCTTAACGCAGGCGTCGGCAGGCAGCCGGCAATGCCCATCGAGCTTCCTCCCCCTGACCAGCCTGTCGCCGACCCGCTATTGGACGCGCCAAACGCGCCGCCTGACGATTTACCCCCTCCGGCCGCCACCCAACCGGACACATCCCCCCGTCACCAGGAGCAAGCCTTGCCACCCCTTCGCGTAGTAGGCCAGGCTGGCGCAATGTATGTTGTCGCCGAAGGACCGGAGGGGCTGTACCTGATCGACCAGCACGCTGCCCATGAACGGATTCTGTACGAGAAATACATGGCCCAGCGCGCAGGCGGCGGCGTGGCTCGCCAGGGCCTGTTGACTCCAATCACTCTCCATGTGGGCGATTCTCGCGCCGGTCTGGTGGCGCAACACCTGCACGCCTTAAACGCAATCGGCTTTGACGTCGAACACTTCGGCGGCGATACCTTCCTCGTCCGCACCGTACCCGGTATCCTTTCAAACCAGGATTCTGAGCGCGCTCTTGATGAGATAGTGCAGGGTCTGGCAGAGAGGCGGGACCTGGTGGGCGAGGAGCTCGAGGCACGCCTGGTGAAAATGGTGTGCAAGCGGGCGTCGATCAAGGCGGGCCAGGTACTGAGCGACATTGAAATGAAGGAGTTGGTCAGGCAACTGGAAAGATGCCGGGCGCCCCGCACCTGCCCTCACGGACGGCCCACAATGCTGAAACTGAGCGCCGGCGAACTGGAGCGAGCCTTCAAACGAACTTAACGCAACTGGGCCCTTCAACTTCGCTCAAAAACCTGTGACTCTCATCTATCCAAGCACACAAAAATCTGCTCGTTTTTGTGTCGTGGACTCTCTGCTGTGCTATACTGAAAGGTGGCGCTCCAAAATACAGCAGCTTCCCGCGCGGGTTCCGCATGTCTACCCGCGCAGTTGGATATCGGACGCCCACTGATGACACGGGACGCACCAAGTGCTCGAAATCGCCGGCCTGGACCTGCTGACAGTTGCGATCGGCTTCGCTTGCTTCGCTCTCGGAGCGTGGCTGGGAACCCTTTTCCCGGACATCGACAGGTTCAGGTTTCTCCGCCTCCGCCATAGGTCTGTCGTCACCCACAGCTTCCTTGTGCCCGCCCTGTTATGGGCCGGGAGTGCACTTTCATCAGTTGATTGGGCCGGCTGGTTCGTCCCAGGCTTTGCGGCTGGCGTGGCGCTCCACTTGGCATTCGACCTGTTTCCCGGAAAGTGGCGCGGTTTTGCCCTGATAGACGTGCCGAAGTTGGGGCGCTGCACAAGATCAGTCTCAACCCTTCTGCTCTTCTCCAATCTATTTGTGTGCGTGATAATGTCAGTCTCCTTCTTCCCTGAACACGGGCCTGCCGGCGTGCTCGCCTACGCCGCCACACTCGCAGCCTTCTACGCTTACGGCGTTTGGGCGAAGAAGGAACATTTCGCCGCCGGCCCGCTGATGACCATCCTTACACTGGGCGGCGACGCCCTTTAAGCTTCTGCTATCAAGATTCAATGAGAGGCCAGTTACGATGACTTTGACCGTTACCACAGAACCAATGGACAGCCGCCAGCTCGCAATGACAATCGAAGTCGCTGAGGAGCGCATCGACCGGGAAATGCGTAAGGCGGCCCGCAAAATCGCTCAACAGGTGCGCATTCCCGGCTTCCGCAAGGGACGCGTGCCCTTTCATATCTTGCTTCAATTCGTGGGTCGAGAGGCGATCGTCAACGAGTTTGTCGACGAATTGGGGCAGGAGGTTTACAAGGAGGCCCTCGAACAGGAAGATCTGGAGCCTTACTTCATGGGAACTCTTGACAATGTTGACATGGAGCAAGAGGTCCGCTTCCACCTCACCATCCCCCTTCCCCCGGAGGTAACTCTGGGCGACTACCGCGGCATGCGCGTAGAAGAAGAGGAGGTCGAGGCTGACGAAGATCAGGTCCAGGAACGCGTCCAGGCCATTCTAGAACAGAATGCCGACTACGTTGAAGCCGCCCGCCCCAGCCAGTACGGCGATCTGATGACCATCGATCTGAAGGGCATCGCCTTGGATGACGACGGTAACGAAACCGAAACCGTCGTCTTCAATGAAGAAGATTGGGATGTAACCCCGGACCAGGAAAACCCCATGGAACCGGCCGGCCTGGATGAGGAGTTGGTGGGACTGATCCCGGGCGAAGAAAAGAGTTTTGAGATCGCGTGGCCCGAAGACAGCCCCAGCATGTACGCCGGCAGTACCGTCCGTTTCTCGGTGAAAGTCCACAAGACCCAGGCTTTCGAAACACCTGCTGAACTGACGGATGAGATCGCACAAAATTTCGGCCCAGATTTTGAGACCGCCGCCGACCTGCTCGACGACCTTCGTGAAAACGCTCAGCAAGAGGCCGCGCAACAGGCGGAAGCCGAGCATACCCAGAAAGTACTGCAGGAGCTGGTAGACATCAGCGACCTCGCCTATCCTCCTGTCGCCGTGGACCTCGAAATCGATCGCCTCGTGCGCAATTTCGATATGCGCATCCGCCAGATGGGCTTGCAGGGTATGGAGCAGTACCTGGAAATGTCCGGGCAGACGATTGAAGACTATCGTGAATCGTTGCGCGAGGACGCCGAAAAGTCATTACAGATTGAACTGGCCTTGGCCGAGCTCTCAACCTGCGAGAAGCTGGCTGTCAGCGAAGAAGAGTTCGAAGCACATATCGGCGATGTGGCCGCCCCGCTACCGGAAGACGCCGACGAAGAAGCGGTGAAGGCACGCGATGACATGCTTGAAATGATGCGGGCCGAACACAGCCGCCCAGTCATTGAAAGTGAAATTCTCAGAGAAAAATCGGTCCATCTGCTCTTGGCGATCGCCCGCGGCGAAGATGTCCCGGAACCCGAAGAGGACGAAAGCGATTCCGAGGAGGTGGAGCAGTCCACCGACGAAGAGGCTGCGCAAACGGAGCCCGCAGCCGAATCCGAGCCGGGCGACGAGGCGGCCGCAACTGAGGTGTCAACCGAAGAGTCCGCCGACGCATGAGAACCGCGCAAATGAAAGTCTAATACAGAATAGAGCGGACACTACATTTCTCGTCGCATGCAACGATGTACAATGCGTACTGTTCCGAACGGTCGGTTGGCAACACCACCGGCTGAACTAAGCATCCGCCTACGTCTCAACCATCAGCCGAAGAGGGGAGCTCCCGATGTTCAATCCTTTTGAAGACAACATGTCGGCCCACGGGTCGCAGCCACTCAAACAAGCCCAATCGAACGACTGGCCGGGTCTACAAAGCAGTCAGTTTCCGGCGGGCAGCCTTTCTCCGACAAACATAGTCCCGATGGTGATCGAGAGCACGGGCCGCGGTGAACGCGCCTACGACATCTACAGCCTCCTTCTGAAGGAGCGCATCATCTTTCTCGGTATGCCCCTTTCCGATCAGGTTGCCAATCTGATCGTTGCTCAGCTGCTCTACCTGAACTCGGAAGACCCGAATCAACCCATCCAGATGTTCATTCACTGCCCAGGCGGCCTCATCTACGCCGGCCTGGCCATTTATGACACGATGAAGATGATTCAGACCCCCATTCACACCTTCGCCGTCGGCGTTACCGCCAGCATGGGCACTGTCCTGCTCTGCTCCGGCACCAAGGGCAAACGCTACGCTCTGCCCCACGCCACCATCCACATGCATCCCGCCGGCGGTGGCGCCCAAGGCTACACCGAGGATGTGCGTATCGCCTTGAGAGAGCAGGAGCGACTTCAGACCCAGCTTTTCCATATCGTTGGTCAACAGACCGGCCACCCCTGGCAAGAGATCGAAGAAATCTTTCAGCGCGACCGCTGGATGAACGCCATCGAAGCTCGCGATTTCGGCATTGTGGACGAGGTCCTCGGCGACAGCAGCGACATCGTCTCCGTTGTGGACGGGCAGGTCAATGTGCCTAGCGAAAACGGTACTGAGCCTGCTCCCGAAGAGGCAGAAGGCCATAAAGATTAGTAGCCTAAACTGTAGGATAGGGCGGCCGTTTCTCAACCTTGACTGGCCGCTGATCCCCTGGAAGCCGTTGGCCGCGGGAACCAAATCCAGCGACCCCGCCCGTGTCCCGACTGAGGACAGGAATAGTATCCTGTAGCGCGATGAACGTATGCTCCTTTTGCGGCAAAGAGGAATCGGAAGCCCAGCGCCTGATCGCTGGTGACGATGAAGTCCACATCTGTGATGAATGTGTCCGCCTCAGTGTAGAAATTCTCGATGAGGAAGGGGTAGGCAAGAGCGGAGTCCCGAACGGGGCTGCGCGACTTGCCGCCAAACGCGTGCCCAGCCCGCGCGAAATCGTCCAGAGCCTGAATCAATATGTCATTGGTCAGAATCGGGCGAAGAAAGTACTGTCAGTCGCCGTCTACAACCACTATAAGCGGATATTCGGCAGTAGCCGCGCGGTAGGGCAAAGCTGGCGCAAGAACCATCCTGCGCAGGAGCAAGGTGAAAAGGACTCCCTTCCCAGCACCGATGAAACCCGCCCCGCACGCGACGTTCAGGACCCCAACGAGGAGCTGGTCGAGCTTGCCAAAAGCAACGTGCTCCTGATCGGCCCCACGGGCAGCGGCAAGACGCTCATGGCGCAGATTCTGGCCAGACTCCTCGACGTTCCCTTCACCATCGCCGACGCCACCAGCCTGACCGAAGCCGGATACGTGGGCGAAGACGTCGAAAGCCTGCTCGTCGGTCTGCTCCAGGCTGCCGACTGGGATGCAGACCGGGCCGCATGCGGCATCGTCTACATCGACGAGATCGACAAGATCGCGCGCAAGGCAGGCGACAACCCGAGCATCACCCGCGATGTGAGCGGCGAGGGAGTTCAACAGGCCCTGCTCAAAATTGTCGAGGGCACTACAGTCAACGTGCCGCCCAGTACGGGACGCAAACATCCCCAGCAGGAGTTCATCCCGCTAGACACCCGCAATATCCTCTTCATTCTGGGAGGCGCATTCGTCGGGCTGGCGGAGATGGTGCGCAGAAGGATGCGCCGCCGCGCCGGACTTGGATTCGTCGACGACGAAGCCGAACTGGACCCCGTCGGCCGGCCCCTGGAAGAGGATGGTATCGACGAGTTGCCGCTTCCCGACGGCCTGGCCGAGCGTCAGCGTGAACTGAAGATCCGCCGCCTCGAAAAAGAAGGACGCGATGAGAGCCGCCTGCTCCAGCAAGCGATGCCCGACGACCTGCTTCAATACGGACTGATCCCGGAGTTTGTCGGTCGCGTTCCGGTCGTGGTCAGTCTGGAAGCGCTCGACCGTGAGGTATTGGTCGAGATTCTCACGCGTCCAAAGAACAGCATCGTCCGTCAGTTCCAGCAACTCTTCGCAATGGATGAAGTGGAGTTGGAGTTTGAACCGGAATCGCTGATGGCGGCCGCAACGCAAGCATATATGCGTCGCACCGGGGCCAGAGGGTTGCGCTCTATCGTCGAAGAAGCCCTTCTGGACGTCATGTACGAGATTCCCGGCCGCGAGGAAGTCGCCCGCTGCGTGGTAAGCCGCAAGGTCTTCGAAGACGGCGAACTGCCCCGGCTTTACGGCGCCCAGGGTCAACAGGTCCGCCTCTCCACCGATCAGGAACTGGATGCAGCCGCCTGATCCCACGCCAAGTCCTCGGCAAGCAACAACGTCATTGCTGGGATTCACGCCCGCAACCTGCGCCCGGCGCTGCCTGTGCATCATAATCCCTGCTGCCACCGTACTCACAAGCTAGCAAGTGGCAACCTGACGTCGTTCTAAGAGGTCTAACCCATGCACTCCTCTTGCAGCTACAAGGCGACAGAATCCGCCTTCGATTCTCCTGCTGCGTAGAGCGAAGATGCGGCCGGCCCTGGAACGAGTGTGATCGCCGACGAGACCCCGTCCACCGCAAGGCCGTCCGCTAAAGTACCTGCGTTTCACCCTGAGAATCGAATGAAAGAGGAACGCCCTTGCCTCTGTGTGCCCTTAGGTACTTTCCGCAAAGTCGCGCAAGGCGGCGATAATCTTGCGATCGGGCACGGGACAGGGAAACTTCTCGATGTCGTCCAGCGAGGTCCAGCACCAGTTGGTTACGCCGACAGCCAGGGGCTCTCCCGCACTGATTCGCGCATGGAAGGCCGTAAGAGTCATGCGGAAATGGGTAAACGCATGCTCCACCTTCGCCGCCCTCTCCCCAACCGCTACTGACACGCCCAGACTTTCGCGTACAGCACGCCTCAAGCATACCTGAAGGTCCTCGTCGTCAGCCTCTCTTGCCCCGTTGGGAAAGGACCAGAGCCCGCCGAGAAGACCCCTCTCAGGGCGTTGACTGATCAGCAATCGTGACTGACCAGGCACATCTTCCCAGATTATCGCGGCCGCGAACTCAACATGGGGGACTTGCTGAACCGGTGCGCGCACCGGCCTCTCCTCCTGAACGCCGCGCCCGTGAGCCAGACAAAAGGACTGCACTGGACAGCTGTCGCAGAGGGGATTGCGGCGTCTGCACACAATTGCCCCCAACTCCATCAACCCTTCGTTCATGGCGCCGGGCGCAGACGCGGCCTCAACCATCTTTCGTGAATGTCCCCAAAGCTGGCTCTCAGTGGAACGGAGATCGATCCTCGCGTCAATATCCCACAATCGGCTGATGACCCGTTTGGCGTTACCGTCGAGAACCGGTTCGTGCTGCCCGAAGGCCAAACTGAGAATCGCGCCTGCTGTGTACTCGCCGATACCGGGCAGCGAAAGCAGTTCGGCCCGTGTCCGCGGCAACTGACCGTCGCACTCAGAGGCAACAATCCGCGCAGCTCTGTGTAGATTTCTTGCCCGGCTGTAGTAGCCCAACCCCTCCCACAGTTTCAGGACCTCCTGCTGGTCTGCGCGTGCCAACGTCTCCAGAGTTGGAAACTGCTCCATCCAGCGGTTGAAATAGGCCGCGACAACGGACAGCCGCGTCTGCTGAGCCATGACCTCGCTGACCCATACTGCGTACGCATTACGCGCGCCCGCAGGGTCCCTGCGCCATGGCAGCTCCCGCAACTGTTGAGCCTGCCAGACAGTCAGACGGTCTGCAATCTGTTTGTGCATAGCTGCCCGAATCTGTGGCTCGCCCTGCGATTTTCGATTTGGGATGCCGAAATGCTGACTACGAGGGATACTCTCCGCTGAGCGCGTTCACCAGCAGACGTACCGCGCCGAGCGCGTCATTGTAGTCGGCCACTTGCGAGGGGGAATGAACGTAACGGCAGGGAATGGAAACCGTCCCCGCGGGGACGCCCGCGCGGCTGACCTGTACTGCCGCGGCGTCGGTCGAGCCAAACTCCAATACCTCCAATTGGTAAGGGATGTCGAATGCCTGCGCTGTGTCCTCCAGCCAGCCGCGTACCTTTGGGTGGGCTATCATGCGCCGGTCCATGACCTTGATCGCCGCGCCTTTCCCCAGCGCCACCTCCATTGGCGTCGCCTGCGGAAAGTCGCCGGTTGCTGTAACGTCGATAGCCAGGATTACCTCCGGCTCCAGTCCGTAGCCCGCGGTCGTGGCCCCGCGCACGCCCACTTCCTCCTGTACCGTGAAGACGGCCAGGATTTCGTGCGGGGAGCTCTCAAGCTCCCGCAGCGTCTGGATCAGCACCGCGCACCCGATCCGATCATCGAGATTGGCAGCGAACAACCTGTCTCCTACCTCGCCGAAGCTGCTGCGAAAAACGGCCGTATCGCCAACCTGAACGCGCGCATCTTCTTTCGAGTCTGCCCCCACGTCCAGGAATAGCTTCTGCGGCGTCGGCCGTTCGCGCGCCAGCGGCGAGCCCTCCATCCCGAACGCGCCTTCGACGCCATTGGCAAAATGGACGCGGCTGCCGATAAGGGAGTTCATCAGCACGCCGCCGATGGTGGTGAATCGGCAGAACCCCTGCGCGTCAACGTGCGTCACCATCACACCGATCTCGTCCATGTGCGCAGCCAGCATGATCCGCTTGCCGCCCTCACTGCTGACTGTCGGACGTTTCACCCCGATCAGGTTCCCGAGCCTGTCCGTCCGCATCTCATCGACCAGCCCGTCCAGTTGGCCGCTGATCGCCTCCCTGATCCGTTCCTCCTGCCCGCTCGGGCCGAAGACACCGCACAGTTCCTCAATCAAAGCTCTCATGCTTCACTCCGCTCGGCCTCCAACGGCCGCCCCAAGGGTCCTGATAGCGCCTTTCTCATCAGTTCAATCTTATTCCTCACGTCGGCCGGATCCATAAGCGCCGCGGGAGTGTGTATGTAGCGGCAGGGCACAGCGACGGCTACCGCGGGCACGCCTTCGCGCGCCAGGTGAATGGTACCCACGTCAGTTCCCCCGACGCCGGGCTGCTTGAACTGCCACGGAATGTCGTGGGCGGTCGCAGTCTCCATCAGGATGCGGACAAGCCGCCGGTCCGCATGCGCGCTCCGGTCCATCACCGAAATCGACGGACCCTTCCCCAGTTCGGTCGTCGGACTGACGTCCTGCTGCTTGGGCAGGTCGTCCGCTACAGTGCCTTCAAGCGCCACCGCGACATCCGGCTGGACCGCGTAGGCAGCCACACCCGCACCGCGCAAGCCAATCTCTTCCTGGACGGTGAAGACCCCGACAAGCTCACAAGGAAAATCGCCCTTCATCAGCTCAGCCAGTACATAGCAGCCTACCCGGTCGTCAAATGCTTTGCCTTTCAGAAGCCGTCCGTACTCCTCATACTCGCTCTCGAAAGTAATCATGTCGCCCGGCTCGATACCCCCTGCGCCGCCTGTGTCGATCAGGAGATCGGAAATCGGCGCCACGCGCTTCCCCGAACGCGCCGCATGAGGCGCACGCATGATCACCCCGGGCACCGACTGCGCTCCAATACTTACCCGCTTACCCGGCAGAATGCGCGGGTCCAGGCCGCCGACGCTGCGAAACTTCACCGTGCCGTCCGCATTGGCGCGCATCACCATCCCGCCCACCTCGTCCATATGCGCGGCGAGCATCACCCGGTGTTTTCTACTGTCGCCCGATCCTCCCTTGCGGACAATCAGGTTGCCGATCGAGTCGACCGTCAACGCCTCCACGTGCGGGGCAAGCTCCTCCCGCAGAATGGCCCGTACCTCGCCCTCATGTCCCGCCACCCCGCGGGCCCTGGACAGTTTCTCGAGCAGTTCATTCATGGCAACAAATCTTGCGTGCGGCAATACGTGCCGGCGTCCGATGCCCTTGGTGGCTAGGCCTCGCCATCGAGCGCCAGAGCGGTCAGGTCGTCTGGTAGTTCGCAGATCGTTTCAGCCAGCAGCCGCGCACTCCGTTCAATGTCCTTGAGCGCGACCGTCTCCGCCGGCGTGTGCATGTTGCGGATCGGTACCGAAATCAGCGCAGTCGGAATGCCGGACTGCGAGACCTGCATCGCCCAGGCGTCGGTCCCTGAGTTTCCGGGCAGAACCTCGTTCGTATAGGGAATCTCGTCGCGCTCGGCCGTTTCGACGAGCAGCTTTCTCAAAACGGGATGCAGGTTCGGCCCCAGCCCAATGGCCGGTCCGCTTCCCATTGCAAGAGACTCCTCAGGGGTCGCGCCCGGCTGCTCCGCGTAGGTCACGTCGAGAGCGATCCCCACATCCGGCGCCACCTGGAACGCGGCCGTCTTGGCCCCGCGCAGGCCGATCTCCTCCTGCACCGTTACCACGGCGAAAATATCCCAAGCGTGGCTGCGGCCCTGCAGAATGCGCAGCGCCTGCAGAAGAACGACAACCGACACGCGATTGTCGAAGGCTTTGCCGGTTGCCTGCCCGTTACCCAACCTGTCAGCGCTGCGGCGGACGGAAATGAAATCCCCAACCGAGACGAGCTCTGCCAGCCTGTCCTCGGCCAGACCCACGTCTATGAAAAGGTCAGCCTGGGCAAAAGGTTTCCCCCGCTCCTCTTGGGAGAGAACGTGGGGCGGCCGGCTGGCGATCAACCCCGGCAGATCAGAGCGGCCGTGAACCGTAACCTCCTGGGCCGGCAGGGCCCCCAGGTCTACGCCGCCCACCGGTGCAAAGCGCACAAAGCCCTTCTCCAAACGGGTAACGATGAGGCCGATCTCATCCATGTGCGCTGCCACCATCACCCGCTTGCCGGACGAACTGCTACCGCGCTTAAGACCGGTCAGATTACCGAGGGTGTCCGTGTGCAGTTCATCAACCAGGGGAGCCAGGTGGTCGCTGACACGCGCGCGAATTCGGTCTTCCTGGCCGCTTACGCCAGGCGTCTCGCTTAACTCCTTCAACAGAGAAAAGCTGTCCGATTCCGAGGACTTGTCGTCGCTGTTCACTATCCGGCGGGGACTCCAAGCTGCGCGCACTGGCCAAAGAGAGGAAGGACAAAGATCAACCCAACCACAATCCACACCCAGACCGGCATGCCGAGTATCATCAGGCGGCGCTTCGGCTTGTTCTCCACCGGTCGCGGCAATACGGCCTGGCAGCGCCAGCAAACTTCCTTATCATCGGGATTCCAGGTTCCGCATTCGGTGCAGTCGGACATACGGCTTCCCCGTGTCAATTGGGTCGAAATTGGCCTGGCTCATGCTAACACAATAAGGGGGGGTGAGCAAACGGTTGCCCAAAAAGCGTGCATCCCAAAAGGAGGGCGAATATTCGCATACCTCTGGTGGAAACCAGGCCGCGGCCAGTTCACCATCCCATTTCCGGCGAACGAAGTGGTGTTACTTGCTCCTCTCTCATCTCTCCTCGCATTTGGGCGGTCGGGCCTAGTCGGCCCTCCCTTGTGCGGGGGCTCCGCCCCCGCAACGCCCCCCCCAACAACATGCCTCATCGACCTGGTGTCGATATTCGTAACAGGTGCCTGATCGAACGTGTCCGGCCCGACCACGTCCCGCCAGCCCCATCAGATCCCCGTAGGTGCCTGCCCTCGCACCCCCGACTGACGAACTCCACCGTACGGCCGGGCACACGCACTGCGTCTCGCCAGAAGACGGCAAACTGTTTAATCCACTGCTGGCACCGGCTCCCCGCCTGACTGTTCCCACCCCAAATCAGCGATGCACCCCCAAAAGCAATCTGTCCCCAATCCCCCCGACCTCTATCCGATCGAGGCCCAATGAGATGGCAGTTCGCCCTCCAATTTTGGCGAAAAGTCGACAATTGACCTGGAAACGAAGGCGAGGAGCGCAACCTACATCCGCACTTGGATCGCGCTGCCGCTCTCGTAACGGCGCAAGCCGCGGTAGAAGACGAAGACGGATAGCAGCAGAAAGACCGCGCCGCCGGCGCAGATCTGGGCCAGCTGCAACAGATCAAAACTGCGTACAAACTCTGCCGGCAGTGCCCCGATGAAGGCCGCCGGAATCAGCGTGAACAGGAGCAGCTTGGCCGTACCGTCGAAGAGAGTGATCGGATAAAGAGAAAAGGTGACAATCGCATTGAACGCGTGCCTCGTCAGCAGGCTTGTATTGCCAATCCAGAAGGTTAGGCTCTGTACCAGGACAAGAAAGGAGATGAGTACGGCTATGGACGCCAGGCAGCCCAGCGTGAAGCGCAGTAACATCAGGCCGCCGAACGAACCCGAGAAGTAGATTGCGGCGCCAAAGCTGAACAGACCGTACGTGAAGTCTCCCGCAGATGACGCGTTGCTGCTGCTGGCCAGTGCATGCAGGAGTACGGGACGCGGCAGCGACAGATAGTAGTCCATCTGACCGTTGGCGATCAGTGACGACAGTCGCACCGCATTCCCGAACAGGTATGTACCGGCCCCGAAACCGGTCGCGACGACGCCGAACAGGAACAGCATGTCGACCAGATCCCAACCGTTTATCTCTTCAAAGCGGGCAAAAAATATTATCCAGAAGACGAAATAAATGGCGTTGTTGAGCATCATTCCAAACACCTGTGTCAGGAATGAGACTCGGTACTCCATCGCGCTCAGAAGATTCGTCTTCCACAAAGCCAGAACAAATGCGAACTGCCGGCCCATGGCTCAACCCCCGTTGATCACCAGCCGCGCCACCGCCCGGCGGTAGAACACCCAAACTATACCGCCGACAACAGCCAGCCAGATGCACTGCTGAAGGAAGACGTGCCCCAGCCGCGCCAGGCTCGGTTCGACGAACAGACGCGCCGGCCCGTATATGATCCAGGCGAACGGCAAATTGAGCGAGATCGTCTGCAACCAGGCCGGGAAGAAATCAAGCGGAATCAGCACCCCGCCCAGCAGCAGCAGGAACTTCTGGTAGATCCAGCGGAAGGCATTTGTCTCCTCGACAACAAACGCACTCAGGCCGATCAGCGCCGAAAAGCAGAAGTCCAGCAGCCACGAAAGGACCACAGCCGCACCCGCGAATACCCAGCCCGCTATCCCCGGCGGCGGGCCTACCATCAGCCAGACCACTGCGCTGCCAATTAGGAGGTTGCCGCCAAAGGCCAGAAGGCTGTCGCCCAGCCCGGCGGCGAAGTGATAGAAGATGAAATTGAACGGCTTGTTTAGCAGATAGGCGACGCTGCCATCCTTCACCTGCTCAGAGAATGTCTCTGACAGGTCATGCTTGCTCAACATGACCGCCTCCGCCATCATCAGGTACCACATCGTGTCCGCCAACGTTAGCCCGGCAATTGAGTTCGCGCCCATCGCGCCGTATGTGACTCGCCACAGATTCATGAATATCCACATGAAGAGGACGATCAGCAGGCTTCGCCCCAGCAAGTCGATCGGGTAGGCAAGGCTGTTCAGCAACTGCGTGCGAAACACGGCCCAGTATTTGCCCGCGACAGCCGCTGCCGAAGGATCGCGCACGCAACCCTCTGGAGAGAGGATGCCCACCTCTCTGTTATGCATTTTCAGGCCTCCGTACGCGCGTAAATTGCGCTGATCACATCCTCAAGTGACGGCTCTGAAACCGTTACGTCAGCCAGGCTGCCCGCGGCCGCCAGGCCGCTGATCACCGGCTCCACCGGCGTGACCCGCGTATCAAAGCGCATCTTCGCCCCGTACCGCCCCACCTTGACCATCTCCACGCCCGGCAGGCTGAAATCCGGTGCCAGCTGCTCGTTATAGCGCACGTCGACAGTCTTTACCGTCAAGTAGCGCCGTTTCAGCGACGACACCTTGTCGCGATAAACGATCTCGCCGTGATTGACGATGATCACGCGCCTGCACAGTGTCTCGATGTCACCGGCATCGTGGCTCGTCAGCAATACCCCCACGCCTTCAAGTTCATTCATGCGCTGAATCGTCAAGCGCAGCCGCTGCTTGGCCACCACGTCAAGACCGATCGACGGCTCATCCAACAGCAGAACGCGCGGCTTATGCAGTAATGAGGCCGCAACTTCGCAGCGCATCCGTTGGCCCATCGACAGTTTTCGCACCGGCGTCTCCAGCAGCTCCTCGATCTCAAAGGCCTCCGCCAGAAACGAGATCCGCTGCTTTAACGAATTGTCGTCGAGTTCATAAATCTTGCCGAATAGGTAAAACGTATCCACCGCCGGCAGGTGATACCACAGCTGAGGACGTTGACCGAAGACCGATCCGATCTGAAAGGCAAGCGCCTGGCGTTCCTGCCAGGGCACATGGCCCAGTACCGACGCCTCGCCGCTGCTTGGATGCAAAATGCCCGTCAGAATCTTAATGGTGGTCGACTTGCCCGCGCCGTTCGGTCCGATAAACCCCAGCAGCTCCCCCTCCTCCATCTCGAACGAAAGCCCGCGCACCGCCTCGATCGACTCGTAGGTCGGTCGCCACAGCGCGCGCAAACTCCCCCGCAGGCCGGCAGCCTTGCGCTTCATTTGAAAGGTCTTACGCAAATTGCGTACTGAAATGGCAGGCATGTTTAAGTGTCCGAACCGAACGAAAACGGTGCGACTTCAGTTCAGTCATACGGTAGTAAATGTCATCAGAAGCCGACTTCGGCTCCCCCTGTGGCCATTATTGACGCGGATCGGCATCATCACCAAGATGGAGGCAGTATGAACTGCATGCGGACCCCCGCGCGGTTTCCCCAATCGGCCTTGAATTTGCTAAAATCGGCAGCAGTCCGTACGTCCGGAGGCATGGGCAATACCCTTGCCCTCGGAACTGCGTTTATGTCTGTCCGAACCAAGCGAGGCGTCCGATGAAAAGGCTTTCAACATTCGAGATTCGCAAGCGGTTCCTTGAGTATTTTCAGGAACGGAACCACCAGATCGTCGACAGCAGCAGTATCGTGCCTGCAGACGATCCAACGCTGCTTTTCGTCAACGCCGGCATGGTGCAGTTTAAGGACCTCTTACTCGGCTTGGAGAAGCGGGCCTACAATCGCGCCACGACCTCCCAGAAGTGCCTGCGCGTAAGCGGCAAGCACAACGATCTGGAAAACGTCGGCCCCAGCCCCCGCCACCACACATTCTTCGAAATGTTGGGCAACTTCTCCTTCGGCGACTACTTCAAGCGCGACGCCATTCAATTCGCTTGGGATCTGCTCGTCAACAACCTGGGTCTTTCCCTCGACAGGCTCTGGTTCTCCGTCTACGTCGATGACGACGAGGCCGTTGCGCTGTGGGAAGAGGTCGGTGCGCCCCCCGAACGCATCCTGCGTTTCGGCAAAAAGGACAACTGGTGGGAGATGGGAGACGTGGGTCCATGCGGACCTTGCACCGAAATCCACTACTACTGGGGCGATCTCGAAGACCAGGTCGCCGACGGCGTCAACGTCGATGACGAATACCTGGAAATCTGGAATCTCGTCTTCATGCAATACGAGCAGCGCGAACCCGGCGGGGAGCTCATCCCGCTCCCCAAGCCCAGCGTGGACACCGGCGCCGGCCTGGAGCGCCTGGCCTCGATACTGCAAGGCAAGGACAACAACTACGATACCGATGGCTTCACACCCATCATGGATCGCATCCAGGAACTCCTGGGTCACTCCGATGCCCAGCGCCAGGAGCATCTCGTCGGCTACCGCGTCATCGCCGACCACGGGCGCGCCATCTCCTTCCTGATCAGCGACGGTGTGATGCCCGGCAACGAAGGCCGCGACTATGTTGTACGCATGATCCTGCGTCGCGCCGCCCGCTTCGGCAAACTGATCGGTTTCGAGGAGCCTTTCCTTGCCGAGATCTGCCGCGTCGTCATTGCCGAGTTCGGTGCCCACTACAGGGTGTTACAGGCCAACGAGGACTTCATTGTGCAGATCGTAACCGCCGAGGAGGAGCGCTTCCAGCGCGCCTTGACCACCGGGCTTTCCCTCCTCGACGGGCTGATGGCTCGTCTGCGAGCCGGAAATATCCGCGTAATCCCCGGCGAGGACGCCTTCCGACTCTGGGATACCTACGGCTTCCCCCTGGACATTACCCGCGACATCGCCCAGGAAAACGGCTTCGACGTTGACGAGGCCGGCTACCAGGCCGCGCTCGAGCAGCAGCGCCGCCAGTCCGGCAGCGACCAGCAGGCCGCCGCCGCCGATGTTTCCGTCTACGTTTCTACGTTGGAGAAGCTGCGAAGCCGCGACCTTCTCGGCGAAGATGGCGTGCGCCAGCTGATCTACGAAGACGCCGAGGATGCCGGGACAACCGTCATCGGCCTCGTGAAGGACGGCCACGCGGTCGAACAGGCTCACGCCGGCGACGAGGTCGAACTCATCCTCCCCGAGACGCCCTTCTACGTCGAAAGCGGTGGCCAGGTCAGCGACACCGGGGAAATCGAATACTTCCCCGAGGACATGCAGAGGCCCGTCTGGTCGCTACGAGTCCATTCCATGCGGCGCCCGATTCCCGGCCTGATCGTCCATGTAGGCAAAGTCACGAGCGGCACAATCAAGGTCAATGATCCAGCCTACGCCCTCATCGACACCGAACGCCGCTGGGACATCATGCGCAACCATACCGCCACCCATCTGCTGCATGCCGAGCTGCGCGGCCAGCTGGGTGAGCATGTCCGCCAGAGAGGCTCCCTGGTGGCCCCGGACCGGCTGCGCTTCGACTTTTCCCACCCGCAGCCGGTCAGCACAGACCAGCTGCGCGCCATCGAGCAAGCCGCCAATCAGGCCGTGCTCGCCAACCACCCTGTCAGAGATCGCTGGACCGGATTCGATCGTGCTGTGGCCGAAGGCGCGCTGGCCTTCTTTGAAGAGAAATACGACGACACCGTTCGCGTGATTTCAATCGGCGACGGCGGCGAAGCCGTCTCACAAGAGCTGTGCGGCGGCACCCACGTGGGAACCACCGGCGAGATCGGTCCGTTTCTCATTACAAGTGAAGGCAGCAGCGCCGCCGGCGTGCGCCGCATCGAAGCGGTGACCGGCCGCGCCGCCCAGGCCGTCCTGTCCGATCGCCTGGCTGCCCTCGACACAGTCGCCGCCGGGTTGCGCGTTCAGCCAGAGCAAGCGGTGGAGGCAGTGCACCGGCTGCAGGAGCAGAACCGGCACTTGGAACGTGAACTGGAACAGACGCGCGCCAAGCTCAGCCGCCAGCAGAGCGAGACCCTGCTAGACCATGCCGTGCGCCTGAACGGCCTTGCCGTCCTCGCCGAGCAGGTGGAGGCGAATGACGTCGATGCCCTTCGCCAGATGACCGACTGGTTCCGCGACAGGCTGGGCAGCAGCGTTGTCGTACTCGGCTCAGTCATTAACGAAAAACCAATGCTGGTGGCCGCGGCCACCGACGACGCCATCGAAAAGGGCATCCACGCCGGCAACCTGGTGCGCGACGCGGCCAAAATCGTCGGCGGCGGCGGTGGCGGGCGCCCCAACATGGCCCAAGCCGGTGGACGTCATGCCGACAAACTGCCTGAAGCCCTTGGTCAGGTGGCCGGCTGGGTCGAGGCCAACCTTGGCTAGATGGCGCGCAGACTGCGCCCGCCTCTACCGCTATCCTGACTGCAGGGCCGGATCATTCCAGTGGCAGAGTTTCTAACCGCAGAACATGACATCCGCATCGAAGCCCTGCGCCAGCAGCTGGCCCGCTTGGGGCGCGGGCAGGTGGTCGTAGTTCTGCCCAACGGCTGCACCCACTTGGAAAGCCTGCCGCGCTTGCGTCTGCTGCAACGTCAGGCCCAGCTCCAGGGCCAGGCGCTGGCACTGGTTACGACCGACCCGACCATCCGCCAGAACGCCAAGCGTCTGGGCATCCCTGCATTTGGCAGCGAAGTGGCCGCCCGCTGGCGTCGCTGGGGTACAGGCGCCGCCGCGCCCCGCAACGATTCCAACCGCGCCGGGACATGGCTCCCGGAGCCCCCTCACTGGCGCAGGGGAAACGGGTCAATCGATCCAAAACTGCGCGCGCGTCCCAGATTTGATCGAGTTCGTAGCCGCCGTATCCGCGCCGCAAGGCGCTATCACCGTGCCACACCACTCTGGCTGCAGGTCGTCGGATACCTGTTTGTAGGCCTCTTTCTGGTCACATTTCTGAGCGGATTCGTCTACTACGTACTGCCCGCGGCCACGGTCACCCTTGTACCCGGCCAGCGCGCACTTGAAACGACCGTTCTGCTAACGGCCGATCCGCAGCTTGAAGCATCGGACCTCGAGCAGGGACTGCTGTCGGCCCGCCTGATCGAGACGACGGTTGAAGCAACCGGCACCGTTTCCACGACCGGTGCCGGGTGGTCTGAAGTGGATCTGGCCACAGGCAAGGTGGTCTTTACCAACCAGACCAACGCGACGGTGCGCATCCCGGCCGGTACGATCGTCTCCACCAGCACAGGAGACGACGTCGACTTCCGCATCCTTGAGGATCTTGAGATCGCTGGCCCGTTAGGCACGCAGGCCGAAGTCGAAATCGAAGCAACGGAACCGGGCATCCTCGGCAATGTACCCAGCAACAGGATCACCACAGTCGCCGGCGGTCTCCGCACACGTGTCCGCGTAACCAATCCGGAGGCCACCGCAGGCGGGGCCAATGCCCGCGTGCGTCTCGTCACGCAAGAGGACAGGGACAGGCTTCTCGACCAGGTCTACAGCAGTATCCGCGAAGTCGCCCATGAAAGGCTGTCGGTGGAGCTGGGCCCGGATGAATGGATGCCCGAAGATACCGTCCTGACCTGGATTACTGCCCAATTCTTCGACCAGTTCAACGATGAGCCTGCAGACGAGCTCAACCTCACCCTGCGAGTGCTGATCCAGGGAAGCGTGATTAACCGGTCAGAATCCGAAGAGGCCGCCATGGTGGCCCTGCGCAGCGAAGTGCCCGAACGCGGCCAACTCGTGGCGGAATCCATAAGATTCACCGTCGAACCCAATACGGTCGTAACCGGCCGCACACTGCGTTACGCCGTGACCGCAAGCGGAAACTACGTCATCCCTATCGACGTGAGAGCCGTCAGCCAAGCCGTAACCGGTCTGAACACCGAAGAGGCAGCCAGCAGACTGCAGGAAGACTGGCTTCTGGCCAGAGCGCCGGAGTTCTACCAGGATCCCGCCTGGTTCGCCACGCTCCCCCAGATCGCCAGTCGCATCCAGGTACGCGTCGAACTGAGCGAGGCTGCGCGCAGCGGGCAGTAGTCCCCCTTTACCGATGACCCAACCCACCCCTCATGGGATTTCAAAGCCACCAGGCAAGATAATCGCCCTGGACGTTGGCGATGCCCGTATCGGCGTCGCCGCCTGCGATCCACTGCGTCTGACCGTGCACCCTCTCCATACGCTGCGTCGCCGCAACCGCCGCGCCGACTTCGACACCCTCGCCAAAATCTACGCAGAAGAGGAGGCCGTCCTGATCGTCTGCGGGCTGCCCTGCAACATGGATGGCAGCGAAGGCCCGCAAGCGCGTAAGGTCCGCAACTGGGCAGCCCGCTTCACGCGCGCCCTGCGTAACATCCGTGGCGCCCAGGTACCCCTGGTATTCTGGGATGAACGCCTCAGCAGCTTTGCCGCCGACCAGTGGATCGCCGCAGAAGGGTCACACCCGGCCGGACAGGACGCTGTCGCCGCTGCGGTGATTCTGCGCAGCTATCTGGATGTTAAGAGGAGCGGTCAGTAAATCAATCGCACGTGTCAGGTGAAATCTCTTAAACTGATGTGGCTCTGTGCAAATGGTAATCCGCGGGAGTTCTTTGAGAAAATCGACCCCTCCGGCAAATTTCGCCCCTACTTCGCCAGTAATCGGCAGGCCGATCAACTCACTTTCAATGATATTTTTCGCCATGCCGCCAGGCACAGCCTGATCAGCGGCGACGCATGTGACCGCTGGCTCGAATATCGCGCAGTCCGCAACGACACGGCACACGATTGCAGGGAACATTTCGGTGAATGAACAATTGATCGGCAGCCCCGATTTTTCGCCGACGCAGAAGAGTTGATCGGCGTAATTGAGGAGGGCCGGGATGACTGACCGGCCTCCCCATACACCGCAGGTTACGGATAAATACCCCGATACTTCACCGCATCCACAATCCGCTGGATCGCGATTGTATAGGCCGCCGTCCTCAGGTCCTGGCCGGTCTGAAGAGTTATCGCCAGCACATCGTCCAGGTTGTCCAGTAGCTTGCGTTTCATCTGAAGCCGAATTTCGCTCTCGTCCCAGGAAAAGGCCTGCAGGTCCTGCACCCATTCAAAGTAACTGACCACCACACCGCCGGCATTGCAGAGAATATCCGGAATGATCAGGACGCCCTTGTCCTCCAGAATGCGGTCGGCTTCCGGCGTAGTCGGCCCGTTGGCCCCTTCGGCGATCACGCGGGCGTTTATCTTGTCCGCATTCTCTCTTGTAATCTGCCCTTCCAGTGCCGCCGGAATCAGAACGTCCACTTTCAATTCCAGCAGCTCTTCGTTCGTCAGAGAATCCGCGCGCGGATAGCCGACGACCGACCCCGTCTCTTCAGCGAAGCTCTTTAGATGGCGCGGGTCAAGCCCCCGTTCGTCATACACTGCGCCGTTCACGTCGCTGACGGCTACGACCTTGGCGCCCCGTTCATGCATTGCCCTTGCAGCCCAACTACCGACATTACCGAACCCCTGTATCGCCACCGTTGCATCCTCTATGTGAAGACCCATGCGGCGCCGAAGCATGGCCCTGGTTACATATGTAATGCCAAGTCCGGTCGCGTACTCCCTGCCGGCAGAACCGCCCACGGCCAGCGGCTTACCGGTCGTCACCGCCGGCACCGAATAACCCCGATTCATCGAATACGTGTCCATCACCCACGCCATCACTCTCGCGTCAGTTCCCACGTCCGGCGCCGGAATGTCCATCTCCGGGCCAATGAAGAGACTGATCTCCGACGTGTAGCGCCGCGTCATCGCCTGCAGTTCCCTCTCCGACAGCTCCTTTGGATTGACGATGACACCACCCTTGGCGCCCCCATACGGCAGGTTCATCAACGCGCACTTCCACGTCATCCACATGGCCAGTGCCCGCGATTCGTCCAGGCTCACGTCCGGATGGTATCGGATACCCCCTTTTGTGGGCCCCAACGCCGTGTTGTGATGCACCCGGAACCCGGTGAAATTTCGCAAAGAGCCATCATCCATCTCCACCGGAAAGTGCACGATCAGTTCCCGGCGCGGCATACTCAGATGCGCGCGCAAATCGTCGTCGAGATCCATGGCTTTGGCGACGCGATTCAACTGTTCCTGGGCCACAGAGAATGCGCTGGCGCGCTGAACTGGGTGGGGCGGCGCTGGCGCCAGTTCGGTTTCAGTTGGGTGGGATTTCGGAGTAACGTGCCGCTTGGAGGCACTGCCTGCTGGGGTAGAAGGTGAATCTGAAGCTGCAGATGACGAGGCAGAAGCGTTGTTCTCGTCGGCCTCGGAACGGGATGCAGACTGGTCATTCGAGCCGCTCGCTTCCCGCGCCGCGGAATTCGCGTTGTGCCGTCTTTTCGTCATTGAAAAACCCTCTTTGGTTGTAAACTCAGACACTACCGTCTGAGTCGCGGATCGCTGCTGCAAACAGAGTTCCTGCGCACGGCGGGCACGCGGCAGGTTGCGTGCCGCGCCTACTTCATCAGCCCTCCCAAAAAAGTTGCCGTGCGCCTCGTCGCCTCCGCCGGCGTCATGTCGCCGCCAAATGCCTGGTGCATCGTGACATAGCCGTCATAGCCGATCGTTCGCAGACCGTCGAAGATCACCGCGAACTCGATGCCGCCCGGCGCGTCCAGCGGACGCAAAGTGGAATTGACCATACCCCGCGTCCACGTCTCCATCGGTTGCAGGCCGTCCGGTTCGGGCGTATGGTTTTGCATATAAACGTTGAACAGCCAGGGCTGGAACGCGCGCAGCGTCGACTCGCCGTACGCCTGGCCGCACAGGGCCAGATTGGCGGGTTCATAGATGATGCCGAAATTGGGCCGGCCGACCTCCCTGAGCACCGCCACTGACCCCTCCACCGTCTCAAACAGGCTGCGCGTGTGGCTCTGATGCGCCAGGCGGATGCCTCGCTCGCGGGCCTCGTCGGCCGCCCGCTGCGCATGCTGAATGTCCTCCTCCTTCTTCATACAGATGCGGATCAAGTCCGCGCCCAGCGCCTCTGCCAGGTCCAGAGAAGGCGTGATGTTCCGCAGGCTGTTCGGCCCTTCGTCGCTGTTCTCCGGGACGGGAAAATCAGCCGTCACCATCGAGATGGTCAACCCGTGCTCGCTTACCGTGCCCTTAACGCGTTCCGCAGTGCCCGCAGGGCTTTGCACCCCGACAACCGACGCACGCATACACAGGGCGTCGTAACCGGCCTCCGCCGCGATGCGCGCCAGCTCCTCCAACGGTATAGCGCTTTCCCGCTTGTTGTTGAAGCTCTCCGCGACCCGTACTGAAAGTGACAGTTTCATAGGTTCGAGTATACCTGATCCCTGATTAATTGGTAAGAAAGTTTCTGTGTTATCCTGTCATCACCGTCGGCCAGTCGCTACACATGAAGGCAGCCGCTGGCAACCAGCCACAAGCAGCATACTATGCGCGTATTTCTCGACCAGCTGGGTTGCCGGCTCAACTTCAGCGAAAACAGCACACTTGCAGGCCGCCTCAGCGCTGCCGGTCATCGCATCGTCGGCCGGCCCGAAGACGCCCACGTGATCGTACTCAACACCTGCGCCGTTACAGCCCAGGCCGCACGCAAGAGCCGCCAGGCCGCCCGCCACCTCAACAAACGCAACCCCGATGCCCGCATCGCCCTGACCGGCTGTTACGCCACCCTCGCTCCCCGGGAGAGCGCCGCTCTCCCCGGCGTCGAGCTGGTCGCCGACAACCAGTCCAAGGAGATGCTGCATTCGCTCCTCGAGCCCTGGAGCGCAGAGTTTTCCGATCCCGAAGATCTCGCCCGCATTCAACCGTACGGTACCCCCTTCCACGCCGCGTCCCCTGATGAGGACGGCGGACGCACACGCGCCTTCGTCAAAGTCCAGGACGGCTGCCAGAACCGCTGCACGTTCTGCATCGTCACCGCCTTGCGCGGCGACAGCCGCAGCCGCACCACTGCCGATGTAGTGCAGGAAGTCCAGGCACTGGTCCGCAGCGGCTACCGCGAAGCCGTGCTCACCGGTGTCCACCTCGGTGCTTTCGGCAGGGACCTTTCCGGGAGCCAGCAGACCGATCTCAAGGAGTTGACCGCAGCCATTCTCACCGACACCGACGTCGCCCGCCTGCGCCTCAGCAGTCTGGAACCCTGGGAACTGGCCGAAGGCTTCTTCGACCTCTGGCAACGCTGGCCGGGGCGTCTCTGCCCCCATCTGCATCTGCCGCTGCAGGCCGGCACTGACGCCCAGTTGCGCCGTATGGCCCGCCGCTGTACTGTAACGAGCTTCCGCAAGCTGGTCGCCGACGCCCGCGCAGCCATCCCCGACCTCATCATCACTACCGACGTGATAGTCGGTTTTCCCGGCGAATCTGAGGCTGACTTTGAAGAGAGCCTGCGCTTCGTCGAAGAGATGCGCTTTGCCCACGCCCACATCTTCCCCTTCAGCCCCCGCGTAGGAACGGCCGCTGCCCGATTCGACGGTCAGGTGCCAAAGTCGGTCAAGCGAGAACGTTCGCAGCGCATGCACCAGGTAGTCGCTCGCACAGGCCGCCTTGAACGGACCCGATTTATCGGTTCGACGCGCCCCGTTCTCTGGGAGGGCAGCGGCCGGCAACTGACCGATCAGCCTGACTCCCTTCTCTGGAGCGGCCTGACCGACAACTACCTGCGCGTGACGGCCCAGGCTCCCTCCAACCTTGACCTCGGCAACCGCATCACCCCCGTCCGCCTGGACCAACTCCACGGCGAAACCCTGTATGGTGTACCCCAGGTGCCAGAGCCTCGACCTGCGGACATTTGAGGACCCTGTACGCAGAAGTCCCATTTGCCGCGTCAGCCAGCAAGGAGCATCTGATGCCAACGGAATCGTCTGCTGACCTGAATCAGCCTCCCGCGCCCGAAATTGAGCCGGGCAATCGCCGCGAGCAACTCGGCTGGTACTTCTATGATTGGGCCAATTCAGCATTTTCAACAACTGTCGGGTCCGTCTTCCTCGGCCCCTACGTCTCGAACCTGGCCGAACAGGCTGCCGGCGCCGATGGGCTGGTCCGCGTCCTGGGCATTCCCATGGCGCCCTACTCATTCGTCTCTTATTGCATCTCAATTTCCGTCATCCTCCAGGTCCTGTTCCTGCCGGTCCTGGGCGCCATCGCCGACTACTCCAGCCTGCGAAAGAGGCTGATGCAGATCTTCGCCGTCGCCGGCTCCTGGGCCACCATGTTCATGTTCTTTATAACCGACCAGACCTGGTGGCTGGGAGGCATCCTCTTTATCTTCGCCAATCTCTGCTTCGGCGCAGCCATCGTCTTCTACAATGCCTACCTGCCCGACATCGCCGACCCCGAGGACCGCGACCGCGTCTCCTCTGTGGGCTGGGCGCTCGGCTACCTCGGGGGCGGCCTGCTTCTGACGCTCAATCTTGCCTTCTTCCTGATGCGTGACACCTTGGGTATCGACAGCGGACTTGCCGTCCGCATAAATCTGTTCTCAGGCGGCCTGTGGTGGTTCGGTTGGTCGTTCGTAACCTGGAGGCTTCTGCGTTCGCGCGACACGGCCAAGGCGCTTCTTCCCGGCGAGACATACCTGTCAACCGGTCTCAAGCAGCTCTGGGGAACATTCCAGGAGGCCGCCGACTATCCCCACACAGTCCGCTTTCTGATCGCCTATCTGCTGTACAACGACGGCATTCAAACCGTATTCGCTGTAGCCGCCGTCTTTGCCGCTGCCCCGCTGGTGCAGGGAGGGCTGGAGATCGAGCAGGACGTGCTGACCATGATAATCCTGATGATCCAGTTTGTGGCCTTTGGCGGCGCACTCCTCTTTGGCAGGTTGGCTATGCGCGTCGGGGCAAAAAAAGCGCTGATCATCGGTCTGATAGTGTGGACTATCGTTGTAATCTATGCCTACCTCGGCCTCAGAGGGGAGAGCCGAATACTGGAATTCTGGATTCTGGGAGGTTTTATCGCTCTTGTGATGGGAGGCACACAGGCGGTCAGCCGTGGCCTCTTCGCCAACATGATTCCGCAAGGAAAAGAGGCTGAGTTCTTCTCCATCTACGAAGTCAGCGAACGCGGCACCTCCTGGCTGGGCCCGCTGGCCTTCGGCCTCGTCAACCAGTTCACAGGTAGCCTGCGCCCTGCGATCGTCTCGATTATTCTTTTCTTTGTGGTGGGGCTTGCACTGCTGCTCAGAGTGGATGTCCGCCGGGCCATCGCCGAATCGGGCAACAAACCCCCGGCAGTTGTCTAGACCTTCTCAATATTGGGCCAATCTACAGGTCCCACTCGTAGACGTTCCCTGTTCGGGCATCGATTACGACTGTCTGGCCGTCCTCCAGTTCATCCCACTCTCCCTTCGCCTGTAGGATCGCTGGGATGCCCAACTCCACAGCCGCCAGTGCCGCAATACTGTCGGGCGCCGATTCCGCAGTGATTAACCCGCCTGCATGATAGACCAGGTCCATACTTACGTGGTTCAGCTCCTCCGCCACCAGAATGTCCTGCGTCGTCATCATCCGGTCCTGCAACGCCTGTTCAAGCGGGTCCTGTCCCGGCTTTAGCCGCACTACGCGCCCGCTCATGCGTCGGTTGCCCACGCCCTGACCATGCATCAGCACCCTGGCGATGCGCCGCACCGTCATCAGGTTCGTTTCTCCCGGCACGCCCCCGACCACCCCGCCTGTCACCACCGTTACATCGCCCTGCTGGACAAATCCGGCTCGCAATGCAATACGCACCGCGTCCTCCAGCATCTCGTCGATGGTGTTCATTCGCTGGCCCATCAACGGAAATACCCCCCAGTACAGGGCCAGCTGGCGGTAAACCAGGTGACTGGGCGTCACCGCGATAATGGGGACCGACGGGCGGAACCGCGCCAGCTTTTTGGCCGTTGCCCCTCTGGCCGTGGGCGCGATGATAGCCGCCGCACCAACGTCCTCCGCAGTCGCTACAGTGGCCTGGCTGACAGCTTCGGCTACCGATGGCGCGCCCCCCGAGCTCCTGTCCGTCCCCTGCTCCGAACCGTCCGCCACAGTGCCAAAGAAGCCGTCCACCGCCTGCTGCGACGGCCGGTAGTGCGGTTGGGTAACGCTTCGCACTCGCTCCGCCTCTTTGGCAATACTTGCCATCGTCTGGACCGTCTGAACCGGATAGTTGCCCGCGGCCGTCTCACCGGAGAGCATAATGGCATCGCTCCCATCCAGCACGGCATTAGCAACGTCGCTGGCTTCGGCACGCGTCGGACGCGGGTTGCGAATCATCGATTCCAGCATCTGCGTTGCCGTGATCACCGGCTTGTCAGTTCCGATACAGCGGGCGATGATCATCTTCTGAATCATCGGCACGGCCTCCGGGCTGGTCTCGATGCCCAAATCCCCCCTTGCCACCATCAAGCCGTCCGAGGCCTGAATGATCTCCTCAATGTTCTCGACCGCTTCCGGCTTTTCAATCTTGGAGATGATCGGCGTGGCCCGTCCCAAAGGCGCCCGGCTCTGCACCACCTTTCTCAGCGCCTGGACGTCGGCTGCCGTGCGCACAAAACTGAGCGCGATCCAGTCGGCCTGATGTTCCAGAGCGAAATCGACGTCGATACGGTCCTTCTCGGTCATCGAAGGAACGGTCAGCTTGGTCTGAGGAAGGTTCATTCCCTTGCGATCCTGCAAAATGCCCCCGACGATCACCCGCGTTCGCACCGTTGTCTCGGTCGCTTCAATTACCTCCAGTTCAAGCAAACCGTCATCCAGCAGTATCCGTTCTTGCGTCCCTCCCGCTGACTGCATTGACGATTCGCGCCGGCCCTCCTCGATGCTGGCCGGGACCTCCTTATTCTGGATCGGTACGCGTCCAGGTTCGCCGACAATCTCTTCGGTGGTGAGTATCAACTCCTCACCGGCTGTCAGCGGGACACCCCCTGGCTGCATTTCGCCCACACGTAGTTTCGGTCCCTGCAGATCAACCAGAATCGCTACCGGCCTGTTGCGCTCCTGGGCAATCTCTCGAATCGTGTGAATATTGCGGGCGTGAAAATCGTGGTCCCCGTGACTCATGTTTATGCGCGCCACATTCATGCCCGCGTCGATCAGTTGCGCCAAAACTTCGGGATCCGTGCTGGTCGGCCCAATTGTGCAGACTATCTTGACCCGCAACATGCGCGAACTCCAGTCGCTGGTGGCCGGTTGCTGACGACCTACAAACCCAGGGGACTCTAGGCTGCTGTCTTCCGCCGCCCCCTCGACAGCCGGCGGCGGATCCGTTACAACTCTCTTCACTACTGGTAGCTGATTCTGTCGCTCGTGCGCACGACCTGTATCCACGTACGGCCCGGCTTCAGAGTTATCGGCTGCTCGCCTGGACCGAGCCAGCGCGGCGGGCTCTGGTCGTTAGCGCGCCAGGTACCTTCGTAGACCTTGCCGTCCCGAAATACGCGCAGATCCCCGAACCCGTAGAGATTGATCTTCACACTGAGCGTACCCAGACTGTCCTCAACGATGTTGGTCAGTTCGTGTTCCGCAAAGACGACGATCACATTGTCGCTGCTGATCTGCTGCCCCGTGGCCTGGTCCATGTGCACTGCACCGCTCTGGTAACGCAGGTACCGGCCGCTCGACGCATCGTAGCGCCACTCGACACCGTTATTCTCAGGGTAAGGAATACGAACGATCGTCGCCTCACCGGCCCAAAACTCCCGTGGCGTCCCACTGAAGGAAAAGCTCGCTCTCTCCACCGGCCGCGGACTGTTCTTCTGCCCTTCCAGCCACGGACTGAAAATCTCAAGGCAGTAGGGCAGCAGCGGCGACACGTCGCAAGTCCTCGCCATGTCGATCATCCACCGGCGCACTCTGTCGACGCTCGTACGCAAGCGCGTGCGATAGTTGCTGCCCACGCTGTAGAAATAGGTCAAGCTTTCCGGGTCTTCCGAATCCGCGTCCAGATAGGGGAACCCGACCTCGTTCTTCAGGAGATAGCGGATACCGTCGCTGCCGCCGGAGCAAGCCAGAATGCCGTCGAACATGTACGTGGTATGGATATTGGGCCACCGTGCGCTGCGCACCGGCCCAATCTCCTTGGCTGGGATGCTCTGAAACATGCTGGTCAGCCGGGTCAGATGGAAACCGTCGACGATATACTCGTAGGTCACGTCCGCCTCGTTAAGCCCGTAATGGGCCGCACGGCTGTCAACGTCATTGTTGAGGCAGACGAGTATCGGTGTCTCCTGCAGCAAAGTCGGATCGGCCAGGGGCAGTCCTGTGTAGCGCGCCACGCCCCCCGGTACCGGCGTAGCGGTTGCCTGCACGCTCTCCGCACTGGCGCCTGTACTCCCTGCAGCGCTGGCCGGAGGAGGCGTTGCAGTATCGGCGGCCTGCTCCATTGCAGCCGGCTCCGGCGTCTTTGTCGGCGTTGGCGTCCCTCCCCCTTCACCCCCAACGCAGGCCGAAAGGGATAGCAGGAGAAGCAGGGCGATTGCCACGTCTTTCAGATTCATTCTTGTTCCAAAGGGGGATTGTGGGTGGATAGGGTCTTGTCTCTCGGCCGCAGCCGTTTCACCAGGGCGAAGGCCGCGCCGAGTCTTCAGAGGGAGAAATGACCTGAGTTTCAAAGGCTTCCTTCTGTTCTGGGCAGTGAGTTGGGGTAGGCGAATTCAACGATAAAAGGCGGCCGCTCCAATAGTCGATAGTATACTACACGCGCACAGATCCACTATTATCCGGCCAGCATGTTCCTGCACGTCGATCCCCTCCGACTGTCGGAATCTGCCGCCCCACCATCGCTTCTCCACTGTCCCCATTCAGCCCTCTTGCCGGCCAGCAGGCATCTGCCGCAGGTGAAAATGCGCCTGTTACGCGGCCCGACACTCGTCAAAGCAAAGCCGCCAGCAACGATACCGCCGACTGCGACTGTACCCCCGTAAAATGCTTGATCTGCTGGCGGCAAGAGAATCCGGGGCTGACCAGCGCCTCGTTCTCCCCCAGGTCGCGGGCCGCCGGCAGCAATCGGCGTTCCCCGATCGACTTCGAAACATCGTAGTGCTCGTATCCAAACAGCCCTGCCAGCCCGCAGCAGCCGCTGTCCAGAACGGTCACGTCGCAATCGGGTATGGCCCCAAGCAGCCGCTGCAGGGGTTGTATGCCCACAAGAGCCTTCTGGTGGCAATGCCCGTGAACAAGCACCTTGGATGGGCCCGCCTTCGTCCCCTCCATGCGCGGACCGGCCCACTCCTCAACCAGCTGACACGCCGCCGCCACCTTGCCTGCGTCCTCCTGCGCTGCCCCCCGCAGCAACCGCGGATGATCGTCCTGCACCGCCGAATAGCAGCTCGGTTCACAAAAAAGAATCGGAACGCCGTCTTCAGCCAGCGGCAGGAGGGCTGAAGTTGTCGCCGCGGCCTGCCGCGCAGCCGCATCCAGAAAACCCTTCGATATCAGCGGCCGGCCGCAGCAGACCTGTGGCGCCACCCTAACCTCAGCCCCGCAGCGCTCAAGCACGGTAACCGCGTCAGCCAGCTGTTCCGGTTCATAGAAATTGTTGAACGTGTCCGCGAACAGCGCCACCTTCGCCTCGGCAGACGGGCCGTCAGCCCTGCCGCCCCGCCAGCTTTGCGTGAACGGTCGACCGCTGAACGCAGGCAAGGGCCGCCGTCGGTCCAGCCCAAACAAGGCCTCGTTTACCCGTCGAACCGGGCCCGACCCGGCCAGCCAGTTCGAAAGCGGCGCCAGCCGGCTCCCCCAACGCGCAATGCGGTCGGCCCTCGACAGCACCCGATCCTTGAGCGGCGCCCCGTGGCGCGAGTGATACTGGTGCAGAAATTCACTCTTGAGGCGCGCCATGTCCACGCCGGTGGGGCACTCCCGTTTACACGCCTTGCATTCCAGGCACAGATCGAGGACCGGCAGCAGCTCTTCGTCACCGAAACCGGTCGCCTCCAGGCCCCCGGAAAGCGCCAGACGCAGGGCGTTGGCACGGCCCCGCGTGCTGTCAATCTCATTGCGCGTAGCCATGTAGGAAGGGCACATCGTGCCCGTGAGCGTCTTGCGGCAGGCTCCCACCCCCGTGCACTGTTCCGTCGCCCGCAACAATCCGCCAAAATCGGAAAAGTCGAACCCGGAGGCGTACTCCTGCCCGCCGTCACGCTCTCTGGAATTGGCCCGGTCTGCGTCGGGCGAGGTCCCGTCACTGCTGTCCTGCTCCCAGACGTCCGCCTGCCCGACAGCCGGTTCAAAGCGCAGGTTCGACGTTAACGCAGGCGCGTGGACGATCTTGCCGGGATTGAGCAAATTGCCCGGGTCGAACGCAGACTTGACCTCGCAGAAAGCGTTGTAGAGCACCGGGCCGAACATCTTCTCCTGAAACGGTGCCCGCACCAGCCCGTCGCCGTGCTCGCCCGAAAGCGCGCCCCCGTACTCCAGCACCAGGTCGGCCACCTCCCCCGCGATCGCCTCGAAGCGCTGCACACCCTGCGCGCTCTTCAGGTTGATGACCGGACGAATGTGTAGCAGCCCAACCGATGCATGCGCATAGAAGCCGGCCTGCGTATCGTACTTCGCCAGAATCCTCTGAAAGTTCTCGATATAGTCGTGCAGGCGTTCAGGCGGCACCGCCGTATCCTCGACGAACGAGATCGCCTTGGCGTCCCCCGTCTCCGACATCGTCAGCCCTAGCGCGGCGCGGCGCAGTTCCCAGATGCGTGCCTGCTCCGCAACCTCTATTGCCCGACAAATGGTGTCACCCAGCCCGTGCGCTTCCAGGTCTTCCTCCAGACCCCCGACCTTCTCCTCCAGCTCTTCGCCCGACTCGCCGAAAAACTCAACCAGCAACACCGCCCCGGGGTCGCCCTGGATGAACCCCCGCAAGGGCGCGTACTCAATCCGGCCGCGCGTCTTGTCCAGCATGAAACGGTCTATCAACTCCACCGCCGACGGACCGTGTTCCAGGATTACCGGCGTAGCCCGCATCGCCTCCAGCAAATCGGCAAACTCCACGCTGCACAGGGCGCGGCGCGGTGGCAACGGTACCAGCCGCATCTTTGCCGACACCGTCAGGGCCAGCGTACCTTCGGAGCCGACCAGAATCCGCGCCAGATTGAACGCTTCTCGGGGCCTCCCATCCTCTTCCACAGGCGTGAACTCGTCCAGATTGTACCCGCCCACTCTGCGCAGTAAACGCGGATACCTCTGCCGGATCTCCGACTCCAGTTCGCTCCCCAGCCGCTGCACAGTCCTGTAGGCAGCGCCCTCCAGGTCCTGTTGCCCCAGCTTCGAACGCAGCTCCTCCTCCGAAACCCGGCCCAGCCTCGCCCTGCTGCCGTCACAGAAAACGACGTCGACCGCTTCAACGTAGTCAATCGTTTTGCCGTATATGATCGAGCGCGTACCCGCCGAGTTATTGGCGATCATCCCGCCTATCGTGGCCCGGTTTGAAGTCGAAAGGTCTAGGGGAAGGTGCAGTCCATGCGGCTTGAGCAGCGCATTCAGTTCATCCAGCACGATACCGGGCTCGACCGTGACCGTCGCGCCCGCCGTGTCCAGGTCAAGCACACGGTTCATGTAGCGCGAGAAATCCAGCGACAGGCCCGCCCCTATCGCCTGTCCGGCCTGCGAGGTCCCACCCCCGCGCGCCGTGATCGAGACGCCGTGCTGCCGGCAAATCCGCACCACCTCCACTACGTCCTCTCGGCTCCGCGGCGTCACCACGCCCAGGGGAACAATCTGGTAGACGCTCGCGTCCGTCGCGTGCATCGCCCGGCTGGCGCCGTCAAAGTGGACCTCACCGGCAACCGCCGCGCGCAAACTGCCAGCAAGTCTCTGGACGTCAACTTGGCTCGTTACCTGACTGTCTTGTTGGGGCATCGTAAGAGGGAAGATGCGTTACGGGTCCTTCGCCAGGAATGCCAGCGCCTCTTTGACGCCGCCGCTGAGATGGGGTACATCGCAGGCCGCCAGCCCCATCTCGACTCCGCAGAGTGTGCCGGCCAATGTCAGCTCATTCAGATCACCCAGATGGCCGATGCGAAAGGCCTTTCCTTTCAGCTGTCCCAGGCCGGTGCCGAGAGACATGTCGAACCGTTCGAGGATCACCTGGCGAAGTAGGTCGGCGTTGAAGCCTGCCGGCATTGAAACGGCTGTGAGGGCGTTCGAATAGGCTTTGGGGTCCCGGCAGTAGATATCCAGCCCCCAACCGCGCACGGCCCGCCGCGTCGCTTCCGCCAGGCGGGCGTGCCGGGCGAAAACGTCCGCCAGCCCTTCCTCAAGCAGCATCGACAAGGCCTCATCGAGGGCGAACAGTAGATTGGTGGCCGGGGTGTACGGGTAAAAGCCGTCGCGGTTGAACTCCAGGATTCGGCCCCAGTCCCAGTAGGAGCGGGCCTGCCCTGCAGAATTTGATGCCTCCAACGCCTTCTGGCTGGGCGCGTTGAAGCCGAGACCGGGCGGTATCATCAGCCCTTTCTGGGAACCGGCGATGGTCACGTCCACGCCCCATTCATCGTGCTTATAGTCGATTGCACCCAACGAAGAGATTACGTCGACCATTAAAAGCGCGTCGTGACCGGTACGGTCCAGCGCGGCGCGTGCGCCCGCCACGTCGTTGACGACGCCGGTGGACGTCTCGTTGTGGACAAGTGCCAGCGCACGGATTTCGCGCCCGCGGTCTTCGGCGAGGCGGTTCTCGAGCGCCGCCAGATCGATTGGGCAGCGCCAATCGCCCTGCAGCTCCTCTACGGTCATTCCCACCCCAGCCGCCACATTCTGCCAGGTGGAGGAAAACTGACCGTTGGATCCGAACAGGACCCTGTCCCCGGGAGAGAGCGTATTCACCAGCGCAGCCTCCCACGCTCCGCTGCCGGATGAGGGATAGATGATCACCGGTCCATCCGTCTGGAAAACCTCTTTCAGCCGTTCCAGGATGCTGAGAGTCATCTTGGCGCAATCAGGCCCGCGATGGTCTATCGTAGGGCGCGAGAGCGCGCGCTTGACGCGCTCGGGCAGATTGGTCGGGCCTGGTATCTGAAGAAAATGGCGGCCAGGGCCGGAATCGGACATGGTTGATTTCCTGGAAATAAATGGCCTCAGGACAGCTCTTCCTGAAGGCGGCGCATCACGATTTCGGTCTCTCCCTCTTGCAAGGTATGGACCGCTAAGTGCAGGCTTCCCTCGTCCGATCGACAGAAGATCGACGGTGAGCCGTTTTGGAGCGCTTGCGATACCTCTTCAGCGGTTCGCCCCTTTGCTTCCTCGTCCCAACTGACGTCGAGCCGCATCCACGGGCCCTCACCGTCCGCCTGCCACATGTTTTCCGCGCTCACATCCGGGATTCCGGCCAGACCGGCAGAAATCTGCGCTATGCGATCGGACTGGATCTGCAACCGCTGCTCGTGGTCGGCCTCCAACCAGTGGCGAAGCGCGATCGTCGTACCGATCACCTCCTGCCGGTCCACCTTGTAACCCCGACCGATACTGTTGTTGCCCGTCTCGAAGCCCGTAAACCCGTTGAGCCGCGCCTTGCTGACATACTCCCCGTCCCCGCACAGGATGCCGGTCGAATTGCCGGAACCGAGATACTTGCCGCCAAAGCAGACCAGGTCGGCCCCGCTTGTCGCCACCCGCCGCATCCGCTCCAGCGGGTAAATCTCCGCCGCCGCGTCGACCAGAATTGGAATGCCCGCCGCATGCGCGATCTCTATCGCGTCCGGCAGTGAGACCGTATTCGGGAAGCGTTCCCCGGCCGCGAAATACAGAATTCCCGCCGTCTGCGCACCGATCGCATCGCGCAACTGCTGCGGCGAGCAGCTGTCATCGTCGCCCACCTCCACCAGTATTCCGCCCGGCACCGTGACGCTCCGGTCATACCGGTAGCGCGTCGGCTTCTGGATCAGAAACTCGTTCTTCATATCCGTCGTGTCCGGCAACCGGCGGATCTTCTCCGGATCCGTTCCCGCAAGAATGCCGGCCGCACCCTGCACCAGCGCCGCATAGCACCCCGACGTAACCAACCCGCCTCCCGTTCCCAGCATGTCGGCTATCGCCTTGCCCGCGCCGTCAAACACGTCGTCCATCAACGTGTAGGCTGTGTTGGCGGACTCCATCGCCTCTCGCACCTCAGGCGACAGCACCGAGCCCCCAAGGATCGTCATGTGGCCGCCGGCATTGATGATTGGCCGGATTCCCAGGCTCTCATAGATGTCAGGACTGGACATTGTTCAGCGCTCCTTAATTCAGTTGAAGAAATCCTTGTCGTCCGGCGCCAGATGCTTGCTGGCAGCGGTCTTGTTTATTGTGACACCCAAACCGGGCCTGTCCCACACGGTGATGTAGCTGTTCTCAACGATTGGGTCCGGCAGCCCGTCAACAATATCATACCACCATTCCTGTCGCGCCACCGGATACTCGAACGCAATATAGTTGCGCGGCAGCGTCGCCGCCACCTGCACCAGCGCAGCCAGTCCGATCAGCCCGTCCCCCGTCCCGTGGGGCGCCATCAGGATTCCGTGCAGATCAGCGTATTCCGTCACCCACTTCAGCTCCGCAATACCGCCGATGTCGGCCGGGTCCGGCCCCACGATGTTGACAGCCTGCATTTCAAATAGCGGTTTGAAGTGCTGGCGCAGATAAATCTGTTCGCCCGTGTGAATCGGCGTCGACGTGCTCCGGGTCAGCTCGCGGTAAAGTTCGGCCAGCACGTAAGGCGTGTAGTCGCCGGTAATCGTATCTTCCAGCCACATAATGTGCATCCCCTCCACCGCCTTGGCCAGCCGGATAGTGTCTGGCACGGTCCAACCGGGCCCGCAGTCCAGCGCCAGCCCCACCCTGTCGCCCAGCACCTCCTTCATTGCCTCAATGCACGCCACAACATGGTTGAATCCCCTCTCCGTCAGCAGCCCGCGCTCAGTCTGGTGGCTTACCCCCAGGCGCTCCCCGTAAGAGAAACCCTCCAACTCATCCGGCATACGACTGTGGTACCCTATCCCCTGTTTGATGATGGCAAAGCCTTCCGGCGACTCCGCCATACGCGCCATGTTCTCTGCGTAGTGTTCTGGCTCCTGCCCGGCCATGGGGAAGCGGCGTGCGCCATTATAGACGAGCACCTTGTCCCGCACCTTCCCGCCAAGCAGCTTGTAAACCGGCAGATTCGCTGCCTTCCCTGCGATATCCCACAGCGCCATCTCAATCGCGCTGACCGCGCTGCCCCACGGCTTGAAACTCCCCAGCCGCCGAATCCGCAGCATCACCCGCTCCACGTCCGTCGGGTCCTGACCCAAAATGTAGTCGCGGTAAAAGAGCACGTGCGGCCTGAGATAGGGTTTGAAATGCTCCGCCTGGCCGTACCCCTCAATGCCGGCATCGGTCGTAATCCGAACGACGGGGCTCCCGCCCAGAATCGCGCACTTGAGATCGGTGATTTGCATAAGAAATACTCCGCAAACGAGAATGTTGCTCCGAGGCTGGACGAACGCCCTCCAGCCGGCCCTCAAACCTGCCGCGCCGCCAGCAACTACGTCCTGTCCGGCGCGCACACACGCTAAGATTGTACTGCGTTTCACCAATCAATGCCAGCATCCCAACTGCAAAAACGCACCCCAAAAGGATGGACTCGCAGCCTCTGACCACTGACCTCTAACTTCTGACCACTGCACTTTTGGGCGGTCGGGCCTATTCGGCCCTCCCTTGTGCGGGGGCTCCGCCCCCGC